>CBFHKB010000047.1:0-15951 GCA_965656295.1 Psychroflexus sp. | reverse complement strand
TATACGAACGAAGCTAAACGAGAAATTGCATCAATTTACCGCTGTGATTTAAGTTTAATTATTTCTCAAGCTGAAGTTCGCTTATTAACCAAGCAATTTAAATTAGATAAACGTTTACTGTTTTACTTACCATTTTTGATCGATGAAAAGAAGCAGTCAACTTTAGAATTACCAGATTTTGATCAACGCCAAGATTTTGTAAGCATCGGTAATTTTTTACATCCACCTAATTATGATCAAGTGTTGTATTTAAAGCAAGACATTTGGCCTCTGATTAGGCAGCAGCTGCCAACTGCGAAATTGCATGTATATGGCGCGTATACGTCGCAAAAAGTAGAGCAACTCCATAATCCAGCTCAAGGTTTTTTAGTTCACGGTCGTGCAGCTCATGCTATAGAGGCAATTAAACAACACCGTATTTTAGTAGCACCTTTACGGTTTGGAGCAGGCTTAAAGGGCAAATTTATTGATAGTATGCGTTCAGGTACTCCAGCCGTGACCACCACAATTGGAGCCGAAGGTTTGTGTGGCGATTTGCCTTGGTGTGGAGAAATTGCAAATGATCCCGAGTTATTTGCGCAACAAGCCGTTAAACTTTATCAAAACCCTAAACGTTGGTATAAAACGCAAAGCAATGGATTTCAACTTTTGGAAAACCGATTTAAGCTAAGACGTTTTAAGCCTCAATTGTTTAAGCGATTAACAAAAATTGAAAACGAATTGAATTACCATCGCCAATCTAATTTTGTAGGTCAAATGTTGATGCATCATAGTTTGCAAAGTACAAAATACATGTCGCGCTGGATCGAGTTAAAATCTCAACAGTAATAAGTCAAGATTTAGTTTTACAAGTGTTGAAACCAATTAGAGTGTAAAGCGGACAAAAGCTTATAATACTTGTGAGTACAAAGATACCTGCAAAAACCAACAAGATTATGCTAAGTGTTCCCGTTATAATATCTTGCGTATATAAGCCAACAATTACTGCAGCGATTAAAAACCGAATTAATTTATCGGCAGTTCCCATATTTTTTACCATAACTTCAAGTTGTTTTTAGATAAGTAATTAAATATACGAAAATCTAATTTGATTGGCTTGCATTGCTGTTACTGAGTATAACTATGATTTTAAAGCTATTTAAAGCCAATTTCAGTATATGTTAAGGATACGTTTGGTTTATATATGATGTAAATTCATTGCTTAATAATTCGAATAACATTTGATTGTCGGTCAGAAGCTATTTTAACCAAATAAATCGATCTGGGTAATTCATTTAAATCTATTGAGATTTCTGTGTTATTAAATTCTTTGTTTAGCATTAGCTGTCCTGAGATGCTGTATATCTTAATTTCTTTAATCGGAAATTCATTATAAATCTGTAATTCGGAAATAACAGGGTTAGGATAATAGTTAAAATTAAGAAACTCGTTATCAACTTGGTTTAGAGAAAACGATACGTTTATAGCAAAAGGTTCGCTTCTGCATTGACCATTATCATTAACAGCAAAGTAAGTCGCACCATCGTCTAAAGGAAGGTTAGGTGTCAACGGGTTTGTATTATCAAGTGCATCCTGTAAAGTCGCATACCATATTATCGAAGATGGCTCAATTGTCAAATCCTCTAAGGTATCACCAGCAGAAGCCGTTTGTTCGCTGTTTCCGGAAGGTGCTTCAATACTGTCTAACACCGTAATAGTTAAGTTTGTGTTCAGTGCACACTCATTGCTATTTGGTGTGAATGTGTAAGTTGTTGTTTGGTTCGGGTTAAAAGCCGGAGACCATATTCCATTAATACCATCATTAGAAACATTTGGAAAATCAGTTGCTGGCTCACCTTCACAATAAACTGTGTCGATGTTAAATGCTGGTATGGTACTTACAATGTCATGCCCAGAAATGCTCCATTCTTTAGTGAATAATAGACTGTTGATTGCTGGCAGAGCAGCCGAGGTATATTTTAATAATGATGCTCCAAGGATTAAGTTGTTTGGTGTACTTGAATTAATACTCCACTCTATTAAGGTTGAAGAATATCGGTTACAATCTAAGCCTGAATTATCTAACATTCCAGTAAGGTTTTGTGCTTGAGCAAGCGACCAACTCCCTAAGTCATGGTTAAATTTTTCTGCTCCTGAAAACATATTTGAAAAGTCAGTTACGTTTGAGGTGTTCCAATTTCCAATCAATGGGCTTCCTTCATTATTAAATGTGCTTGAACCTGAACTATTTGTAAAGATTGATTTTGAAAACATTTCAGACATATCGGTAACGTTTGCCGTATTCCAATTGCCAATATTTTGGTTAAATGCAATAGCAGACTTAAACATTTCAGACATATTGGTAACGTTAGACGTATTCCAATTTCCAATACTTTGATTAAATAATACCGCACCTTTAAACATACCTGACATATCGGTCACATTAGAGGTGTTCCACCCTGAAATATTGACGTTAAATTGATACACAAATCCGCTATTTATGTTTCCATTAAACATTTCAGACATGTTGGTTACATTAGAGGTATCCCAATTACCAATGTTATTATTAAAACTACTAGCAGCTCTAAACATCTTGCTCATATCGGTTACATTTGAAGTGTTCCAAGTCCCAATATTCTGATTAAAATTCCTTGCTTCTTCAAACATGCTAGACATATCTGTCACATTAGAAGTATCCCATTGGCTCAAAGCTTGATTAAAATTATTACAACCTCTGAACATACCTGATAAATTACTTACATTAGAAATATCCCAAAAATTGAGGTTGAATGGTGAGTTAAGTGATTGGCAGCCTGAAAACATGTTTTTCAAACTCGAAACATTTGATAGGTCAGGAATATCTGAAGCTGTAACCTGAAGACTGCAGCTTTGTGATACACTAGTATTATTGAAGGCGTTCTCAAAACTCTCCCATTGTACGTCTCCCCATTGATTTATTTCTTTAAGTCTAAAAGCAAATGCCCCTTGATTACCTAATGTGAATCTCTTGAGGTTTTGAGGCTGAATATTTAAGCGAAAATCTACGTTTGCAGGTAATCCAGTGATCGTAGCATTAGGCCCTTGAAAGCTGCCAACGCCTGAAGCAGGTGTGGCTGGTGGTAAGGTTTCCCAGGTGAAGGAAACAGGCCCAGTCGTTGACACATTAAAACTGATTGAGGTCTCATTATTAATCGTAGCCCAAGTTGTGATAAATTCTTGTGCTTTTGAAAATTGAATAATAAAAAATAAAAGAAGAGCAGTTGTAATATTTTTCATTTAGTTTAAATTTTTACGTTAAATTAATGAAAAACCTAAACACCCTAAGTTATTTTACTAATTTTTTAAAATATTATGAACTGTTAATTTATTGTTGCTGAGTTAATTGGAGGTAAATAAAATTCTTTAGTCTTAAGAGAGATAGGATTTATCTAGTTGCTTTCTTTTTAAAAAATAAGGCAATGATTGCCGACCAAAACACTCCTGTAGCTAGGTTTCCAAACATGGCTTGACGGGTGAATGATCCTACATTATATAGAGATTCTGCGCTTGCTTGATTTGTTCCTTTGCTCACTGAATAAGTGATAGCATTATCAAAAAACTCAGGGGTTACAAATTCACTTAATACAAAAACAGGCACTGGCGAAAAGCCTGCAATAATCCCAGAGCAAATAGCTCCAGATATAAATGCTTTTCGCCAATCTATTTTGTCTTCATATACTTTTTCGTTTTTTTCACGAATACAGAGGTAAATTACAGCAATTAAGGGTAAGCTTAAGAGTAAAGAATATAAGCTGTAATAGGCCACTTTTTCATCATGCCAACCAAACGCCTTTTCGGCGTAAAGCCAAAGCAAGTTGAGCAGTGTGAAGAACATAGCCCATTTAAATTCTATTCTAAAATTTTTCAAAGTATTAGGCTTTTCCTTTTAACACCCATTCGCCTCGTTCTAGTAAAGGTAAGGCTTGTTTAAATTTCACTGTTTTTTCTTCTCCATTAGCCACGTGTTTAATAAGCACGCGATCGTTACGGCCTATTTTAGGCTGTTCTCTAACAATGGTTTCGGTGACTTGTCGTTGTTGACCTTGGCTGGCAGCTTCGCCAGCTTGGCGATTTTGCATGGCTTGCTCGTCTAAGTTAGGAATACTATCCTTTTGAGTTTTTAGGTTTGGATTATCACGTTTAGGCTGTTTTGCTTCTTGAATTCGGCTGGCGTCATTTTGAGGAATTTCACCTTTAAATAAGAAGCTAATGACGTCTTTATTTACCTCTTCAAGCATAGCTTTAAAGAGCTCAAAAGCTTCAAACTTATAGATTAAAAGTGGGTCTTTTTGCTCGTGAACTGCTAATTGAACACTTTGCTTAAGCTCATCCATTTTTCGAAGATGGTTTTTCCAAGCCTCGTCTATAATTGCTAAACTAATATTTTTCTCAAAGTCGGTGACCAGCTCTTTGCCTTCAGTTTCGTAGGCTTTTTTAAGATTAGTCACTACTTGTAATGTCTTTTGGCCATCGGTAAACGGTACGGCAATACGTTCAAATTTTTCGCCTTGATTTTCAAACACTTGCTTAATTACAGGAAATGCTTCTTCAGCATTGCGCTCCATTTTAGTCTGGTAGTTGTTATAGGCTGCTTTGTAAACAATCCCTGCTAGCTTTTGTTCGTTTGTTTTAATAAACTCTTCTTTGCTTACAGGGGCGTCCATAGAGAAGAATCGAATTAATTCAAATTCAAAATTGCTAAAATCTTCGGTTGCTTTGTTGTTGTTTACAATCACTTCAGCTGTATCAAATAACATGTTGGCGACGTCTATTCTTAAGCGTTCACCAAATAAAGCGTTGTAGCGGCGTTTGTACACCACTTCACGCTGAGCATTCATGACATCATCATATTCAAGCAAACGTTTACGAATACCAAAGTTGTTTTCTTCTACTTTTTTCTGTGCGCGTTCAATTGATTTTGAAATCATTGAATGCTGAATCACTTCTCCTTCTTCAAGCCCCATCTTATCCATCAGTTTGGCGATACGTTCGCTACCAAACTTACGCATGAGGTTGTCTTCAAGCGACACATAGAACTGTGAACTTCCAGGATCTCCTTGTCGACCAGAACGACCTCGTAATTGGCGGTCTACTCGACGTGAGTCATGACGTTCAGTACCAATAATTGCAAGTCCACCCGCTTTTTTAACGGCTTGGCTTAATTTAATATCCGTACCACGACCTGCCATGTTGGTTGCAATGGTTACTACACCGCTTTCACCAGCTTCAGCGACAACATCGGCTTCTTTTTTATGAAGTTTTGCGTTGAGGACGTTATGTTTAATGTTACGAATCTTAAGCATTCGGCTTAAAAGCTCAGAAATTTCTACAGAAGTTGTACCAATCAAGGTTGGTCTTCCTGCTTCCGATAGTTTAACAATTTCATCGGCAATCGCATTGTATTTTTCACGAACAGTTTTGTAAACTTTATCTTGTTTATCGTTCCTAGCAATAGGCTTATTCGTGGGAATTTCAATCACGTCAAGTTCATAAATCTCCCAGAATTCACCTGCTTCAGTGACAGCTGTACCGGTCATACCAGATAGCTTGCTGTACATTCTAAAATAATTTTGTAAAGTAACGCTTGCAAAGGTTTGTGTAGCGTCTTCTATTTTTACATTTTCTTTAGCTTCTATGGCTTGGTGCAATCCGTCTGAATAGCGGCGACCATCCATTATACGGCCTGTTTGCTCATCAACAATTTTAACTTTATTGTCCATGACTACGTATTCGGTATCTTTCTCAAATAGTGTGTAGGCCTTCAGTAATTGATTAAGTGTGTGAATGCGTTCACTTTTAATACTAAAGTTTCTGTAAAGTTCTTCCTTTTTCTCGGCTTCTTGCTCTTTTGAAAGATTTTGGTTTTCAATTTCGGCAATTTCCATTCCGATTTCAGGCATGATAAAGAAGTCGTCATCTTCAGATTTTGAAAGGAAGTCAATTCCCTTGTCGGTTAAATCTATTTGATTACTTTTTTCATCGATGGTGAAGTACAGGTCGGCATCTACTTTATGCATTTCACGGTTATTGTCCTGCATGTAGAAGTTTTCGGTTTTTTGAAGTAGTTGTTTGACGCCTTCTTCACTCAAAAACTTAATTAGCGCCTTGTTTTTTGGTAAACCTCTAAACACGCGTAGAAGTAAAAAACCTCCTTCTTTTTTATCGCCGTCTTTAATTTTCTTTTTGGCTTCAGCTAAGACGCCAACTAAATGTTTACGTTGTGCTTCAACAATTTGTGCAATTTGTGGCTTAAGGTTGTCAAATTCGTGCTCGTCTCCTTTTGGTACTGGTCCAGAGATGATTAATGGGGTTCTAGCTTCATCAATTAAAACGGAATCTACTTCATCTACAATAGCGAAGTTATGCTTACGTTGCACAAGATCTTTAGGCGAGTGGCTCATGTTATCTCTCAGGTAATCAAAACCAAATTCGTTGTTTGTTCCGTAGGTAATATCGGCGTTGTATGCCGCTCGGCGTTCGTCTGAATTAGGTCGATAATAATCGATACAAGCTACGCTAAGGCCATGAAACTCAAAGATAGGAGCCATCCAAGCGCTATCACGTTTAGCGAGATAGTCGTTAACGGTGACCAAATGCACGCCGTTTCCAGATAAGGCGTTAAGGTAAACGGGTAAGGTGGCCACAAGTGTTTTTCCTTCTCCTGTTTGCATCTCGGCAATTTTACCTTGGTGCATGGTTATACCACCAATAAGTTGTACATCGTAATGTACCATATCCCAGGTGATAGCCTTTCCTGCAGCATCCCAGGAATTTTGCCAGATGGCATCTTGGTCTTCTAAAGTAATATAGTCTTTTTGGGCAGAGAGTGCTCGGTCAAACTCTGTAGCCGTAACTTTTAGTTCGGTGTTATTTCGAAACCGTTTTGCTGTTTCTTTAACTGTAGCAAAGGCTTCAGGTAAGATATCAGTAAGCACTTGTTCTGAAACTTTGTAAGCATCGTCTTCAAGTTGATCTATTTCTGCGTAGATGTTTTCTTTTTCGTCGATATCTTGTTCAGCATCGGCCTTTTGGCGTAGTTGATCTTGCTGTTCTCTAATTTCTTTTGTGGCTTCTTTAAGCTTTGATTTAAAGCGAACAGTGTTTGCTCTTAGCTCGTCTAGGCTTAATTGCTCAAATTGTGATTCGAATGATTTTATTTGGTCGACAAGTGGTGTGATTTCTTTTAAATCTTTTTTTGTTTTGTCACCCACAAATACTTTAAGTACAGCGTCTAGTATGCCCATAATGCAATTAATAAATTATGATTCAAAGGTAGTGAAAAAAAAAAGTCTCTGTGTGAGACTTTTTAAGCTTTATAAGTAGAAAATTAATTAATATTCATCTTCATTCCAAAGATAATCTTCATCGGTGGGATAATCTGGCCAGATTTCTTCTATAGAGTCGTAAGTATCACCTTCATCTTCGATAGATTGTAAATTTTCTACAACTTCTAGTGGTGCACCAGTTCTAATGGCATAATCAATCAGCTCATCTTTTGTTGCTGGCCAAGGTGCGTCACTTAAATACGATGCTAATTCTAATGTCCAATACATCTTTGTAAAGTGTTTATTATTTTTGCAAATGTAATTTTTTTGCTGAAATAGTCAAGTTATTTTCGTTTTATTTCGGCTTTGAAAATCAATTATTTAGCAATTATTTTTGTTTTTCGGGGATCCATTTGACTTCTTTTGCGTCAAGTTCATGAGCTGTGGCTCTTGAGACCACGAATAAATAATCTGAAAGTCGGTTTAAGTATTTTAATATCTCATCGTCAAAGGCTTCTAACTCGTGCAAGGCAGTAGCATTACGTTCGGCACGGCGGCAAACACAGCGACAAATGTGTGCTTGTGAAACGGTTTGGTGACCGCCAGGTAAGACAAAATGTGTCATTTCGGGTAAGTTTTCATTCATTTGATCAATGCGATCTTCTAAATAACTGATATCACTACTCGAAATGCGTTGTATATTTAAGCGTTTTTGCTTTTTTTCATCAGCTTCGGTAGCTAAAATTGCACCAACAGTAAAAAGTTTATGTTGAATTAAATTGAGATCTTCTTCAATTTGTAGGTTGGTATTAAAGTCTTTTAGCAGGCCTAGATTGGCATTTAATTCATCTACCGTACCATAGCTTTCGATACGGATATGGTGTTTTGCTACGCGCGAACCTCCAAATAAAGAGGTAGTTCCCTTGTCTCCAGTTTTAGTATAAATTTTCATCGCTTAGGTTCTATTTTTTCGTTTGTTTGATCTTGTTTGTCCAAATTGTTTGCCTTTACGACTTAAGCGTTTGCTTTGATTGCGTCTATGATTGAGCATGACGATCACAAACAATAGGGCTAAACCAATGATAACTAAGATAAGTTGTGTTTCGGGCGATATGTTTTTGAACATAAAGTTTTATTTTGCTCTAAAATAGCAAAAATACTTAGATTCTAATTCTAAAATGTTCTTTAGCTTGTTGCGTTCTTAGAAAGCCAATTCCCCAATAAAAAATGTCTATACTAACATGTATTTTTGGATGTTGATAAATGCTTTTCCATGCTTTAGTCATGCCTTTTGACCAGTAAATATCATCAATTATAAAGATCGTATTTTCATGCGCATGAGCAAGCATTGCATCGAAGTACTGCAAGGTTGCTTGGTAATTGTGGTGGCCATCAATGTAAATCAAGTCATAGGTTTGATTTGAGGGTAAACTGCTTATAAATTGGCTGAAACTTGCTAAATGCGTTGTGATTTGATCGTTACAATTATAAGTTTCAAATAACTTAATAGCTCGATTAAGAGTATTTTCACAACCTTCAACTGTTTCTAATTTTAAGGGATTGTTAAGTGCCATACTTAAACTTCCGAGTCCCAAAGAAGTTCCTAGTTCTAGAGCACTTTCAACTTTAAAATAATGACATAATTTATTGAGAAGCATTGCTCGTTTAAAGCTTATAGCGGCATTTTGTGCAATTTTTTTAATGGGTCTTTTTTGGCTTGAAAACACTCGTGAACCTGCCCCGAGATCTTTAACTTCGATGGTGCTGTTATCGCTAATTAAATTTCTGCGAGCATGCTTCCACTGCTTCGCCACTTTTATGGAATGGTTTTCATAAAAACACTTCGTCACTAAATCAAACACAAATGGAGAATGAACGCCATGTTGATTTTTAGACTTTAGCAAAAAGTTGAGATAAGACGAAACTTGATGTTGCATAAAAGCTAAAATACGCTTAAATCTAAATTTTATGTTATTTTGGCTTCAAATTTTTATTCCACGTGAACCGGGCTAAAACTGATTTTGATCATATTTTAACTCTTGCTTTGGCTTTAATTTTGCTTATATATAAAACACTATAGCAATGAGTTCACTTCTTTCTACTTTTTTGGTCAATTGGTCTAATGGCGCATTTATTATGACTGTTGTTTTTGGTCTTGTTATTTTAGGCCTAGTTGGCGCTGTTATTATTTTTATAAATAACAGTATCAAAAAAGAACAGAAAGAGAAAGAACAACAAGAGCAGAATTAGCCAAACCTCATTAATGTTTCATCAACATTAATATTTCATAGTAATAGATTTTTTAGGCACTAGTGATTAGCTAGTGCTTTTTTATGTGTCCATTTTTAGTGAAAATTCGAACCATAGCTCTGTTTTTTCGTCTATTTTATTGGTGATTTCTTGCATTTTAATAGAGAGTTCTTTTATTTCTTCAGGTGGAAGCTGTTCTAAAAACTGTTGTTCTATGTCTTCTTTTTGTCGCTCCAATTTTTTGATGTCACTCTCTAAGCGTTTAAACTCTTTTTGTTCTTGATAGCTAAGTTGGCCTTCTGGTTTAGGCTTTTCTGTATTAGAGCTTCTATTACTTGTTTTCTGCCTTGAAACCTCGTACCGTTCTTCTTGTTCGAGTTTTTTGTAGGCTCGATAATCGGAGTAATTGCCAGGAAAGTCTGAGATTTCTTTGTTACCAAAGACAAAGAGATGGTCTACAATTTTATCCATAAAATAGCGGTCGTGCGATACTACAATTAAACAACCTGGGTAGTCCAATAAAAATTCTTCTAAGACATTTAGAGTTAATATGTCCAAATCGTTAGTTGGCTCATCAAGAATTAAAAAGTTGGGGTTTTGTATTAAAACGGTACATAAATACAAGCGTTTTTTTTCACCACCACTTAATTTTTCAACAAAATCGTATTGTTTATTACGGTCAAATAAAAATTGCTCTAACAGTTGTTGAGCTGAAATCTTTCGGCCTTTTTTAAGTGGAATATAATCGCCATATTCTCGAATAATATCGATTACTTTTTGTTGTGGTTTGGGTTGAATACCATCTTGCTTATAATACCCTAATTTGATGGTTTCTCCAATTACTACTTTTCCTGAATCGGGCGTTTCTTGTCCTGTTAAGATATTTAAAAAAGTAGATTTTCCTGAACCGTTTTTTCCGATGATACCAATGCGTTCTTGGCGTTTGAAAATGTACTCGAAATTTTTAAATAGCGACTGATCTCCAAATGCCTTAGAAATTTTATGTAACTCAATTACCTTAGAACCTAAGCGCTCCATATTAATTTCAAGTTTCACTTGATGGTCATTACGTCGGTTAAACGCTCGCTGTTTGATGTCCTCAAAGTTTTCAATTCGTGATTTCGATTTAGTAGTACGTGCTTTAGGCTGGCGGCGCATCCAATCTAATTCAGATTTATAGAGCTGTTTAGCCTTTGCTAAGTTAGTAGCCTCGGTTTCCATTCGGTTGGCTCGATGCTCTACATAATACGCATAATTTCCTTTATAACTGTAGAGTTGTTGTTGGTCAAGTTCAATGATATAATTACAAACCCGATCTAAGAAATAGCGGTCGTGCGTGACCATAAATAAACTTACTGAACTCGACTTTAGATAGTCTTCTAGCCATTCAATCATTTCTAAATCTAGGTGATTTGTGGGCTCATCTAGGATTAATAAATCAGGTTGATTTAATATTAAGTTGGCTAAGGCTAAGCGCTTACGTTGGCCTCCAGAAAGTTCGCTCACGTGTTGTTCTAAGTTGTTTAACTTAAGTTTACTTAAGGTTTGTTTATAGGTAGTTTCAAAATCCCACGCTTGATGCGCTTCCATTTTGTCGAAGGCTTTTTGCATTGCCTCTGTATTTTCTGGATGTTTTAGCGCTTTGTTATATTGATCTATGGCGTTAAGTATAGCATTATCGGCTGCAAAAATACTTTCTTCTACTGTGAGTTTTGGGTCAAGTTGTGGTTCTTGAGCCAAAAAGCCAAGTTTTAAACCATTTCGCTTTACTACTTGTCCAGCATCTGGTTGATCACTTCCTGCAATAATATTGAGTAAAGATGTTTTTCCGGTTCCATTTTTGGCAACTAAGGCAATTTTTTGACCCTCGTTAATCCCAAACGAAAGTTGATCAAATAAGACCAAATTTCCATAGGATTTTGAAATTTCTTCTACCGAAAGTAATGCCGTAGACGTTTCCATATTCAATTTTTTTGCGAAGTTACAGTAAATATTTATAGTTAAAATGCTTAATTCTTGTGTCTTTGCTATCCCTAGGCAAAACTTTTAACCATTACTAAAAAGACGTTTAGAAATAGTATTAACATCGATAAAATACTGTAAACGAATGGAAATAGTATGTTGCGTGTCTTGATTAAATAAGCGGTCTAAACTTTGGCTAAAATCACTAGCGGCCTGATTAGTTTGATTAAACAACTGGTTTCGATATAAGGCCGTTAAAAAGCTGCCTGGGGCAAATTGCCAAGAGTAATTAAGATCTATATTCCAGGTACTAAAATTAATATCTGGACTAGAAGCTAAGTCTGTTTTAGGCAGATTAGGCTTTTCAATTAAACGCCCATTTGCTTGGAGGTTGTACATATAAGTATCATATAAAACCGTGTCCCAATAATGCCTAAACTGTAATGATAGAGCATTAAAGGGATTAAATGTGTAGTTTGCACTCACACTGTTTTCTACCACTTGACGGTTACGTTCTCCAAACACAGGTATATTATTAAAAAAGGCCGCAAAACCTCGGTCGTTGTGAGTATAATCTACGGTAAACTCATAGGTCATAAAAAAGGCATCATTAAACCTGAAGCGGGGTTCTACATTTATTCTGTAGCTATTAGTATTTCGTTGATCTTCAAAAAATCGTCCTGTATTTAAACGTAAATCTACTGCAAACGGCCTGTTATAATTCGTTGAAATAAATCCGCCAATTGAAACTGTATTTTCATAAAGAAAAAACTGGCCATCTACACGGGGTTCAAAATAATCATATTGCTTTCCAGGTTCTAAGCTAAAGTTAAACCCGAATGTGTCTAATTTTAATGTATTTGCGAAGTAACTACCGTCTATTTTAAGTCCTGTAAATGTTCCAGGATTAGCTAAACGCTCATAGCTGAAGTCTAAGCTGTATTGATAATTTTGAAGTTTTGTTGTTGGTTCAAATACTTGGTATGAAATACTTCCGAAGGTGTTATTGTAATTATTTCTTAAAAGTAAACCTAAATCGTTAATGTCAAATTGGTCATCAGCGTAATCTTGCCCTAATCCAAACCTAAAATTACCGCCAACCTTGGCTAATTCAGCTGTAGCACTGTAACCACTGCTAGGCTGGTTGGTGTCTTGAAGTTGACTGGTTTTGGCTTCTGCAGTTACACCGTAAGTATTTTCTTTGTTTATGAGATTTAAAATCGCGCCGGTTACATTAGCATCTCTAAAGTTACCTCGACGTGAAACATTTGTATTGATTAGGCTTACAGAAGAGTTACGGTTAAATTGCTGGTCTAAAACCAAGATGTTATAGTTAGTTAAAGGCTCAACTAACACCCGCTTAGTTTCACCTGAAATGCTGTCTGTAATGGTCGCATAGGTTTTTTCGGTTAAGGCATTAAAAACGCCAATACCCAGCCCATTTTTTAAACGTCCAGAAACTTTTGCAGCATTAATTAAGTCAACTTCATCGGGGCTATTTGTAATAACTTCGTTGGTGGCTTTGTTAATTTCACCCGAAGGAGCGCTACCTACGCGTCTGGAAAAAAACAAATCTCCTTTAGTAAATAAGTCTACGCCTTCCGTAAAAAACTGGCGTTGTTCGGCAAAAGTTTGCTCAAATGGCCCAATATTAAGAACTACATCGTCAAAGCGTGCTTGGCTAAAATCTGGAATAAGTGTGGCATCTAGTGTAATATTATCTGTAATACCGTATTTGATATCCATTCCAAATTTTAAATCGGTATCAGTTTGGTTACCAATTTGGTTGCCTAGTGCTGTGGTAAAGGGATAGAGGTTTAAACGTAAGGGCGGTGTAAGATTTTTAATTCCTGTTAATTCGCCATGATAAATACCCTCGTAGCCTTTAGTTGGGTCTATTGGATTCCAAGCATATTCTGCCCGTTCGCGTCTAAAAAAACGTCTAAATTGTACGCCCCAGGTTTGTATGTCAGTTTTAGGAAACCGAAGTGAACGGTAAGGGATCATAAGTTCTAATTGCCACCCAAATTCAGTTTTAATAACGGCACTTTCCCAAACGGCATTCCAACCAAAATCTTGACCAATGCTAGGTGATGAAATAGCATCGGCCTGAACACCAGAACTAAATACAATAAATTGGGTATCGTTTTGGGCATCGTTATTGGGATTTAAGATGAATGTAAAATAGTCGGTTTGGCCAAACTCATCACGTTTAGTGAGTTGATTCATCATTAAATCAGGATTGTCAAATAACTTAGCTGCTAGGTAAATGCCTTGTTTGTTGTAAAATAATTTGACTTCAGTTTTTCGGTCGTCACCAGCAGGAATGTCTATGCTAGGTGTAAACTGGACGAAGTTAGAAGCTATGGGTAAGTTTTGCCAAATAGAATCAGTTAATTTACCATCTATTTTAGCCGTAGTATGAGCTTCAGTAATGGCGTATTGTTTTTTGTTTTGCGCCAGTAAGTGATTACTGAAAATGAACAATAGGCCTATACTAATTGGAATTAACTTGTTGCTAAGCTTTAGTTTCAAATCAAATTAACTTTTAAGAACATTCATAAGACCGCAAATGTATTAAAAAGTTGAAGTTGTTTGTTTACTTAATTCTAATATCGTAATATTGCAATATATAATTATTAATAATGGGAATTACAAAAAGCAATTTGTTTACAGAAGACCAAAACCAGTTGGCTAAAGCTGCTAAAGTTTTAGGACATCCAGCACGTATAGCAATTTTAGATGTTTTATTAACAGCCGAAACTTGTATTTGTGGCGACTTGGTTGATGAACTTGGTTTAGCACAAGCAACGATTAGTCAACACTTACGGGAGTTAAAGTCGGTTGGTATTATTCAAGGGAATATTGAAGGTAAATCGGTTTGCTATTGCATTAATCCAGAACAATGGCAGTACATAAGTAATCAATTTACTAAACTGTTTCAACGTTTCCCATCACCACATTCAGATTGTTGTTAAATAAAAATAAAATTAAAATGACCTTACAAGAAGTTAAATCACATTTAGAACATTTAGAGAGCTTAAAGTTTCAATTACCTGATGGTCGTGTTGTTCCAGAACATTTTCATGTGACTGAAGTAGGCGAAGTGACCAAACACTTTATTGATTGTGGCGGTACCATTCGTCATGAAAAAGTAGCGAATTTTCAGTTATGGACTGCTGATGATGTTGATCACCGTTTACAGCCTCAAAAATTGAAAAATATTATTTCTTTATCAGAACGTCAACTTCAACTCAACCCCAATTTAAATGTAGAAGTCGAATATCAAGGCAGCACAATAGGAAAATATCATTTAGAATTTAACGATGGTAAATTCCAATTAGTTTCAACGCTAACAGATTGTTTAGCAAAAGACAAGTGCGGTATTCCTGAACCTCAGAAACAAGAAGCGGCTACAGCTTGTGATCCTAATTCTGGTTGCTGTTAAATTATGGGTTTTTTTGAGCGTTACCTCAGTATTTGGGTGGTCTTATGTATTGTAGCCGGTATAGGTTTAGGTTATGTTGCTGGTGACAGCATTTCCGTCATCAGCGACTTAACTTATGCTAATGTTAATTTACCAGTCGCTATATTAGTGTGGTTAATGATTTACCCGATGATGGTGCAAATTGATTTTTCGTCCTTAAAAAATATACATCAACATCGTAAAGGTTTAGGCCTAACTTTAGTGGTCAATTGGCTTATAAAACCCTTTTCAATGGCCTTTTTTGCGTGGTTATTTTTAGATCAAATCTTTCAGGCCTATTTAACCCCGGATCAGGCTAACCAATATATTGCCGGCGCTATAATTTTAGGCGCTGCGCCATGCACAGCAATGGTGTTTGTGTGGTCGTATTTAACTAAAGGTGATGCAAATTATACCTTAGTTCAAGTTTCGATTAACGATTTAATTTTGCTAGTCGCTTTTATCCCAATTGTCAAGTTTTTATTAGGTGTCACTAATATTGAAATTCCCTACGAAACATTACTAACGTCAGTGCTTATTTTTGTAGTGATACCACTTTTAGCAGGCTATTTATCCAATAAATTTTTAATTAAAAAATATGGTAAAGACTGGTTTGCTCATCGGTTTTTACCTGTTTTAAAACCACTTTCTATCTTGGCCTTGCTTACAACATTAGTTTTATTATTCGCTTTTCAAGGCCAAACCATTGTCGAAAAACCTTTTGATATTTTGCTAATCGCTGTGCCTTTAACCATTCAAACTTATGTGATTTTCTTTTTAAGTTGGTTTGCAGGCCGGTTTTTAAAACTAAAACATCGTATTTGTGCGCCATCGGCAATGATTGGTGCCAGTAACTTTTTTGAACTAGCTGTGGCGGTAGCTATTGCCTTGTTTGGTCTTAATTCGGGTGCTGCTTTAGCAACTGTTGTAGGTGTTTTAATTGAAGTTCCTGTTATGTTATCGCTTGTGGCCATTGCCAATAAATGGCGG
>CBFHKB010000046.1:0-16180 GCA_965656295.1 Psychroflexus sp. | reverse complement strand
ACTTATGGTTCTGGTAGTTCATGGACCGATGGCATTACATCTACCGAAATTTCATATTTTTCTACACCATTGTTTACATTTCAAGGCCAACCTGTTGGTAACGCTACTAGTGGTGACAATGCTAGAAGTATAAAAAGTGTTAAACACATTATTGCCAATTACCGTAATAGCAGTAGCCAAAATTATTGTGATGCTTCAGGTCTAAACCCTTCTACACTTGATTTAAGTATTTCTAATGTTAGCCTTGCAGATATTAATAATGCCAGTACTTGGTCCGATTTTAACGACTTTAGTTTTATAACTGCTTGTTTAACCCAAGGCGAAACATACCCTATTACCGTTAATGTAGCAAACGGTGCAAATGGTGCTAAATTATGGATTTGGGCCGACTGGAATAACGATGGTGATTTTAGTGGTGTTAATGAAGAAATTTTTCAATCTGGTACAAGTTCTACCATGCAGTATACAACTAACATTTCTGTTCCAACTACTTCTTTCTTAGGTGATTTGCGTTTACGTCTGCGTTATGAATTTACAGCACAAGGCGGAAACGGTACATCATGCGGCGATTCAAGTTTTGGTGAAGTTGAAGATTATACCTTAAGTATTTCTGAATCTTTACAAACCGTGACAACTTCTGAATTAGATTTTAGTTTGTATCCTAACCCTACTTCTGGTGAGCAATTTATAGTTCAAGTAGAGCAAAATTTAGGACAAAATACACAACTTAAACTTTACAATACCTTAGGTCAAGAATTGTTAACTGAAACGTTAAGCTTAGGCCAGCGACGTTTTGAATTCTCTACTAATGGATTATCTAAAGGTTTGTATTTTATTAAACTAAAGCAAGCTGATGTCACTACAACTAAAAAGCTAATCATAAATTAAGTTAGCTCTCAATCAAAAAAAAGCATATCAGTTATGATATGCTTTTTTTATAATATTAGGTGTTTACTGTAAGGCTTTAATGCCTGGTAAAGATTTCCCTTCAAGCATTTCTAGCATTGCACCACCACCAGTTGAAACATAACTCATATGCTCAGCTAAGTCAAACTGCTTAGCCGCGGCTACACTATCGCCACCACCTACTAAAGAAAACGCACCTAGTTCAGTGGATTCTTGAATGGCTTTACCTAAAGCAATGGTTCCTTGAGCAAAGTTTTTCATTTCAAATACTCCAAGTGGCCCATTCCATAAAATAATTTTAGAAGCTTTAATAACTTCAGCAAACTGCTCTCTAGATTTTGGGCCAGCATCTAATCCCATTCTATTTTCAGATATAGCTTCTATGGCTTCTATTTTTTGTTCGGCATCGTTATCAAACGTTTCTACTGAAATAACATCAACCGGTAAATGTACTTTTACATTTTGAGCTTCTGCTTTTTTCAATATTTCAAGCGCTAAGGCTTGTTTATCATCTTCAACTAATGATGTTCCAATTTGACCGCCTTGTGCTTTGATAAACGTAAAACTCATTCCACCTCCAATAATTAAATGGTCTATTCGTGGTAAGATGTTTTCTATAACAGTTATTTTTGATGATACTTTTGCACCTCCAATTACTGCAGTCACGGGTTTTTCGTTTGAATGAAGCACTTTATCTAAGCTCTCTATTTCTTTTTGTAATAGATGACCAACTAAACGGTCTTCAAAAAATTGGGCAATTATAGTTGTCGATGCATGTGCACGATGTGCTGTTCCAAATGCATCATTAATGTAAACATCAGCTAAATTTGCTAAGTGTTGCGCAAATGTTTGATCGCCTTCTTTTTCTTCTGGATAAAATCTTAGGTTTTCTAGTAATAAAATTTCACCTGCTTCTAATTCGTTGACAGCTGTTTGAACTTTTTCGCCAATACAATCATCTACAAATTTTACTTTTACACCAACTACATCGGTAACTGTACTTACTATATGCCGTAGGGAAAATTGATCTTCTTTACCTTTAGGACGGCCAAGATGTGACATTAATATGGCCGAGCCGCCGTCTTCTAACACCTTAATTATTGTTGGTTTAGCAGCTTGAATTCTGCTGTCATCGGTAACTTCAAATGTATCGTTTAAAGGCACATTAAAATCTACTCGGATTATGGCCTTTTTGTCTTTAAAATTATAATCTGTAATTGTTTTCATTTCAATTTCTTTTAATTGTCATTCCAAAGGTAAGTATTTATTCTATTTTGTAATAAGGGTTTATTCTTCAGCTCAATTTTATATTTTTACGACATGAATTATGAAGACGTTTTAGGACTTAAACACCTTAAATCTCATTTACAAACCACGATTAAAAACCGACGTGTTGCACATGCTCAATTATTTGTGGGTCAACATGGGTATGGTGTGTTACCCCTTGCAATTGCTTTTGCAAAAAACTTGATTACTTCTTATTCGACAAGTGCACAAACTTATCCTATTTTAGAACATCCCGATTTGCATTTTGTTTACCCTATTAATGCAACCAGCGATACGTCGACTAAGCCTATTAGTACTGATTTTATTGAAGATTGGCGCCGTTTTTTAAATCACTCTCCATACCAAAGTTTATATGATTGGTACCAACATATTGGTATTGAAAAGAAGCAAGGTTTAATTAAGGTGAATGAAGCTCAAGATATGCTCAAAAAGTTGTCTTTAAAATCGTTTACGGGTGGCGTTAAAGTCATGATTATTTGGTGTGCTGATTTAATGAACACTCAAACCGCAAATAAGCTTTTAAAACTTATTGAAGAACCGCCAAAAGACACCTTTTTTATTCTTACCACCTCACAACCTGACGCTATTTTAGAGACTATTAAATCACGTTGTCAAGCCATACATTTTCCTCCATTAAGCGAAGCGCATATTGCTGAAGCTTTAGTACAACGGGACTTAGCACCATCAAAAGCGAAGTCTATTGCCCATCAAGCTGATGGTGATTTTGTGAAAGCTTTGCATTTATTTACGAGCGATACTGAAGAAGCTCTGTTTGAAGAATGGTTTATAACTTGGGTACGCACAGCTTTTAGAGCGAAAGGTAACAAGAGTGTAGTATTAGATTTAATGGTTTGGTCTGATACGCTTGCTACACAAACGCGTGAATTACAAAAACGCTTTATAGATTATTGTATACAGTTTTTCCGTCAAGCTATGCTTCATAATTACAAGGCTCATGAACTTGTTTTTTTTCAACCTTTAGACTCTAGTTTTAAGTTTGATGGTTTTTCTAGATTTATTCATGGTCAAAATATGCCGCTTTTATTTGAATCTTTATCTAATGCGGCTTACCACATTGAGCGAAACGCCAATGCCAAGATGATTTTTACAGACTTATCCTTAGAGCTTACCCGCTTACTTCATAAAAAAAGCTAGCCTTATCGAAGACCAGCTTTTAAACCTGTATAATTAGTTCTAAATTAGTTTTGTTGAGCAATTGAGTCCTTTTTATTTAGCTCACTTAAGATGGTCTCAGTTAAATCTAGACCTTTTTTAGCGTACATAATATTTGCAGATTCGTTAGAACCAAAGATGTAAGTATAACCTTCTTTTTTTCCATAATCGGCTACATAATCTTTCACATCGTCTATGATTTCGTTGATAGCTTCATCACTTTCGGTTCTTAAAGCTTGACTTTTTTGTTGTTGCTGTTGTTGTAAAAACTGTTGACGTTGCATCAGTTTGTTTTGTTCAGCCTCACGTTGGCTTTGAGACATGTTGTTCATTTGAGATTGAAAAAGCTGAACTTCTTTTTGAAACACTTGTGCAGTAGAATCTAGCTCAGCAGACAAAGCTTCATTTTTAGCTTTAAAGACTTCCTCGGTACGCTTCATTTTTGAATACTCCTGAAGTAACTTCGAATTATCAACATAAGCTGTTTTATCAGTTTGGCAAGACCATATTGACATGACTACAATTCCAGATAAGATTATTTTTTTCATTGATTTATATTTTAAATTCAAAGTTAAAAATATTTCGTACTTCAGCTTAGTATAAGCAAAAAGTATAAGTATTTACTAATTTATAATTTTTACTGATGATTATTAAGCTTAAATAAGCCGTTTTAAGGCTGTTTTATTTTAAAGCTAATAAATGTATCAAATATACATCTTAAACACCCTTAAATATCCTAATTATGCTTTTTTAAAGACATAAACTTGTGATGAGTAGTTTTTTGTTTTTCTAGCTTTAAAATTTGATAGTAGACCTCTAAAAAGACCTTTTATTTGGTTTGTCTTTTTGTATTTTTCAGATACCATGGAAATATATAAGGCATCGAACCAGAGTGGTTTCGTAGCGATATGTTTAAATTGTCTTGATTCGATAGTCTTTATAAGTCCGGTCTTATTAAAGTGCCAGATATGTCTTGGCACGTCCCAAGCTGCCCATTTATCCTTATAGTAGGAAGCGTCATAAGAATCATGATTTGGAACGGCAATGACAAGCATACCTTCTTTACGTAAGTTTTTATGTAAAGTGCTGAGAATTTCATCCAAGTTTTCAATATGTTCTAAGACATGAAACAGTGTAATGACATCATACGATCTATGACTGATCTCTTGAAGGATTTCTGTTTTTTCAGCAGCAAGTTTTGATGCGTTTTCATTAGGTTCATAACCTACAGCATTAAGTCCCTTATGGTTTAAGTATTCCACAAAATCACCCGTTCCACAACCGTAATCTAGAGCATTGATATCTTTCTTTCCTACTTGATGTTTAATGAGCTTATACTTCTTATAAAACATGAATTGTTGCACTGTTTTATATATACGGCCAATGACAGATTTCTTTTGATTATCGTGTGAAATATACGCCTTAAATTGATAATACCGCTCCATGTTTTCTGGAATGGGGCTGGTTCTGAGTATACCTTTTTCTATTTTTATAATCTCAAAACTATCCTTGGTATGTGCGTAATCTTTTATTTTCATATTAATGTGTTCCACGTGGAACATTAACGCCCCATGTGAACTAAAAGTACAGATATATCACTAGGATTAACTCCGCTTACGCGTGATGCTTGCGATATAGTTTTAGGTTGAATTTTACTTAATTTTTCACGTGCTTCAAAGGACATTGATTTTAATACTGAGTAATCAAAATGCTCGGGTATTTTAATGTTTTCTAAGCGATTTAATTTGTCGGCGTTTAATTTTTCTTTTTCAATGTAACCCGCATATTTTACTTGTATTTCTACTTGCTCTAAGGTGTCTTTATCAATATCGTTTTTACTTACGTAATCGCTTACCTTTTGTATTTGAAGCATATCTTGCATGTCAACCCTAGGGCGTGCAAATATTTTGAACATTTTACCTTGTTGGTTAACAGGTTGTGAGTTTTTAGCTTTTAAAATCGGATTAATTTCATCAGTAGTCACACTTTCGTTTTTAAAAAATGACACAAACTCGGCTGACTTCTCTTTTTTTGTGCACATTTTTTTATACCGTTCTTGTGATGCTAAACCTAAATTATATGACCGCTCAGTTAATCTAAAATCAGCATTATCTTGTCTTAGCAATGTTCTATATTCCGCTCGAGACGTAAACATACGGTACGGCTCTTCGGTGCCTTTTGTAATCAAGTCATCTATTAAAACACCAATATAAGCTTCATTTCGTTGTAATATAAATTCTTCTTTCTCTTGAAGTTTTAAAGCGGCATTTATACCTGCCATCAAACCCTGTGAAGCAGCTTCTTCATAGCCTGTAGTTCCATTAATTTGACCAGCAAAGTAAAGGTGCTCAACTAGCTTTGTTTCTAGTGTGTGTTTAAGCTGTGTTGGTGGAAAATAATCGTATTCAATCGCATATCCGGGCCTAAAGAATTTTACGTTTTCAAAGCCTTTAACCGACTTTAAGGCTTTATACTGTACTTCTTCAGGTAAAGAGGTTGAAAAACCGTTAACGTAATACTCAACCGTGTTCCAGCCTTCAGGCTCTATGAACATTTGGTGGCGATCTTTACTGGCAAAACGGTGAATTTTATCTTCTATACTTGGACAATAGCGCGGCCCTACACTATCAATGGCACCATTAAACATTGGTGAGCGATCAAATCCTTCCCGAAGTAAATCGTGGACTTCAGGTGAGGTGTAGGTCATATGGCAAGACCTCTGTTTTGTTAGTGGTTTTGTCTCATCTGAATACGAAAATTTATCGGGATGTTCATCACCAGGTTGCTCGATCATTTTAGAGAAATCTAAAGACCGCCCATCAACACGAGGCGGTGTTCCTGTTTTCATTCGTCCTGCTTCAAAGCCTAAATCAACTAAATCTTTTGTGATTCCGGTCGAGGCTCGTTCTCCTGCTCGTCCACCACCAAAATTTTTCTCACCAATATGTATTAAACCATTTAAAAAGGTGCCGTTAGTTAATATCACAGCTTTTGACTTAATGTCTAGTCCAAGCGAAGTTTTTACACCTTTAATTTGACCATTTTTTATTAATAGTCCGGAGACCATTTCTTGGTAAAAATCTAAATTTTCGGTTTGTTCTAATTTTAAACGCCAGTGCTCGGCAAACATCATACGGTCACTCTGTACACGTGGACTCCACATGGCTGGACCTTTAGATTTATTGAGCATTTTAAATTGAATTGCACTTGTATCTGAAACAATTCCACTGTAGCCGCCCATGGCGTCTATTTCACGTAATATTTGACCTTTAGCAATGCCACCCATTGCTGGATTACAAGACATCTGTGCGATATTTTGTAAATTCATGGTTACTAAAAGTGTTTTGCAACCCATGTTAGCAGCCGTTGCTGCTGCTTCACTACCGGCGTGGCCACCACCGACCACGATCACATCATATTCATTCTCAAACATGTTCTACTCGTTTTGTTCCACGTGGAACATTTTTATTTTTTCGTTTTCTTTTGTTCTCATTTGTTGCTGTTCTTCAGCGGTATGATCTTTATAACTCATACAGTGTAAAATGCCATGCACCATGACGCGCTTTAACTCTTCTTCAAAACCAATCTCAAATTTCTTGGCATTGGCCTTAACCCGTTGGGTACTGATATGAATTTCGGCACAAATATCTTTACCAAAACTATGATCAAACGTAATGATATCTGTGTACGTATCATGATTTAAAAAGTCTTGATTAATTTTAAGTAAGTGTTCATCGTTACAGAAAATGTACAACACATCCAATAATTGGTAAGCTTCACTTTCAGCCACTTGATTTAACCACATTTGGTAGTAATCTTCTTGGTCTAAACTAAAGTTATTTTTAGATTCAAAATTAATCATAAGCCTGCTTAAAATACTGCTTTATTAAAGCTTTAAATTTAGCCTGCAAAGGTAATTGTTGTCGGTTTAATAATTCTGTAGAATTAAAATATTCTTTAGATTTTTCAAGCCAATCTAAGTTTTTGGCGTTATACTGTTTACGATTGGTTTCAGCCTGACGTTTTTGATCTTTCCCTTGCTCATTTGCCGCTTCTTCTAATTTTAGGAGTTGATGTTTAACATTCTCCATTTGCTTTAGCAGGTCATTTGTAAAGCCTTGCATTAATAATTCTTGTTCTACTTGATCTAAGCTTTTGTTTAAAGCTTTTGAATTTGCATCTA
Organism: Psychroflexus sp.; assembly: GCA_965656295.1. Classification (GTDB taxonomy): domain Bacteria; phylum Bacteroidota; class Bacteroidia; order Flavobacteriales; family Flavobacteriaceae; genus Psychroflexus. Next base: position 8,631 of record CBFHKB010000046.1, on the reverse strand, counting down.
AACCAAGTGCTTTAATACGATCTTCTAATTGCTGCCTTAACGCTTGTTGTTGCTTATAAATCTGGTAAATTTCTTTAGCATTTTCACCGGTGTTTCCCGTTTGTCCAGTTGTTGTTTGTTGTCCAGAATCGCCTAGTTGTTTACCTTCTTGTTGGCCATCTTTAGCAGTACCTTTTTGACTTGCATTGTTTTCTTTACCTCCACTTTTTCCCTGTCCTTGTTTTTGTCCTTGTCCTTGTTGAGAATTTTCTGAGTTTCCAGGCTGCTGGCCTTCTTTTTCGCCTTTGTCTTGACCACTTTTCATCGCTTCTTTTAGCTCTTCATGAGATTGAATAATATCTGACAACTGTTCTCCACTTCCACTTCCCTGTCCAGGATTAGGTTTACCACCATTGCCTTGACCTGAACCCATCATTTGTTGCTGCATTTGGTCTAAAGATTGACTTAATAAATTAGCCAAAACATTAGCTTCTTTCATAATGTATTGTTGGTAACTTACACCTTGATTTACCCGATTTTCGGCTAATTGCTCTAAGGCTTTTTGAGTGTTAAATTTAATATCTTCGATAGAGTTATTTATAGTTGCCGAAACCATCATGTTACGCTTTGCTAACTCAAATAAGCTGTCATCTATGTGTTTAAAGTTTTCTCGCAGTTCGGCTTGACGCCTTAACTTACTAGCGTAAATGGGGTTTTTATTGGTAATTGTACTAAAGTCATTCATCACTTGTTCCTGCTCAATAGAATATACAATAAGGTTATCTAAAATTTGCCGTAATAACTCAGCATCTTCTTGTTGTTGCTGCATGTTGCCAGACATCATTTGTTGTTGCATCCCTTGGGCTAATTGTTTCATTTGTTTTGCCGCTCGTTGTTGAGATTGTTGGGCTTTTTGGCGTGATTTTTCAGATGTCGAATTAGAATCAGATTCAGTTTTAGATAATTCTTTTTCAGCGGTAGATTGATCGGTTTTAATGTTTTCTTCTATAAAGGGATCGCGACCTAAATCTTTGGGTTGCTCTAACTCTTCATTTTGCTGTTCTAACTCGTCTAAATGCTCTTGAAGTTCTTTAAATTTTTCACTGATGTCTTTTTGCGCTTCGAGTGTACTTTCATCTTGTTTAGAAAGTTCTTCTTGGCGTTCGGCTAAATCTTTTAACTGGTTAGCGAGTTGTTTCTGCTTTTCTTCTACATAAAAGCTTTTGGTTAACTCCAGTAACTGTTCTAAGCTTTTTTCTTGCTTATTTTTCTCTTTATCAAACTCTTCTAAAGCACCGTCTAGGTTGTCTTGGTTAATCTGGTCTTGAAGTTTTTTTAATTCTTCAAGCAGTTTTTTATTTTGCTTAATTTCAGCTTGGTTCTTCTCTAGGCGTTCACTTAAGGCTTCTTTTTTATCTTGATCTTGAGTTTCAAAGTTATCTAATTGCTCTTTCAGTTTTTCAGTATAGTTTTCCATCAACTGCATTTGTTGTTGTTGACGGTCTATAAATTGTTTTAATTTTTGCTGGTCGTTATAGTTAAGTTCCTGTTTTTCTTTGCTTAACTGCTTTAAGTTTTTTAGGTTGGTTTGTTCAGCTTTTGATTTAGAAAGTGATTTATTAATTTGTTCTAACGCTTCTTTTTGGGCTTTTAGCTGGTTGTTCTTAGCTTCTTCTCGGCTAGCTTTATTAAAGTAAAATAACTTCGATTTTACGGATTTTTGACCGTTAATCGCATCATTATCAAACACCCGAAAATAATAGCGGTAAGCGGCTCCAGGCTTTAAATTTAAACTGGGATTAGGAACCGCATAATTAAAACTCGCAAAGCTATTATTAGCTATCGAAATGGATCGCGTAAAGCTTGAATCGGTCTTAATATCAGTTATCACCACTTCGGCTTTCGTTAAACCGTAATCGTCGCTTACTTTTGCTAAAAAGTAAGTTTGTTGGGTATTGATTGAATCTTTTTTGACCTGAAGTTGAAGTTGAGGCAGCTCATCTTTAACTACTTTAAGTTGATAATTAAGCTGCTCATAATTTGAAAATAAGCGGTTGTTGGTACTTAATTGGTACTTGAAGTTATCAAAAATAGCACGTGTATAACTGAAGCTTTGTTGATTTTGCTTAAAACGATTGACTTCAGTTGAATGTTTAAGGGTTACTTGGTCGGTATATTTTGTTTTAATTAGCCAAGTTACTTGTGTACCTTCAGGAATAATAGCCTGTCCTGTACCGTTTAATGTTTCGGGTTTACGATTAATATAGTTAGGATACTTCAACTGAAGTTCTAAACCTTCTAAGCGTGGTGTTTTAAGCAGTGCTATTTGGTATGTTTTAGATCTAAAGTTTTGCGCACTTAAATAAAATTCAGTGGTAGCGGTTAAGTTTTGCAAGTTAAATTCAACAACACCATTGGCGTTTGGTTGTAACCTGAAGGCTTGTTGATTAAGGTGAATGCTTAACTGTTCAGGGGCAATATCTCCTTCAGTTGTCGCTATTATTTTAAAGTCTTCTCCAGCGATGCCTTTTAAACTATCATTTAAAACTTTAAATTGAAATGGTGCCGGCGGTACAAATTCCTGGTTGTAATTAACCACCCGAAAGTACGAGTCTGTAAAAAATTGGCCTTGCCCTGAAATCCAAATAGCGCCTATAATAAGTACAGGAATAATTGCAAATCGAGCGTATTTTAGATTCTGTTTAAAATTTATAGCGAGTTGAAATGGGATTGGCGATAATTCTTTAGATTTTTGCTCAATACTTGCAGCGATAAACCCTTCTGATGCGTTTTGAGCCTTTAATTGTAAAATATTGGTAAGCTTATCGTTTACCTCTTTAAAGTGAGTTCCAATTAAATGTGAGGCTTTGTAATAATCAATGCCTTTAGATAACTTGGATAGTTTTAAAGCCGGTCGTAAAATAAAGTAGATTAGACTTAGTAATAAACAGATGCTACTTACTCCAATTAAAATCTGCCGCCCAAGCGGTTTAAGCCATAAAAAATATTCGACAGCAGCAATAATTAGTCCTAAAATTAAGAAGATTAATAAGAAAATCACACCACCTTTAATAAGTTGATTATAGTAATATTTCTTAATAAACTGCTGGAGTTTATGTTCAATAGTTGAGTAATGCTGCATGAATAATCTAATGTAATTTGCTAAGGTATTAAAAATGCGAGTATTATGGTTCAACCTTTATTTGCTTTTAACGTGCGCCCATAAAAGAATAGCTCAATTAGGCTTGATATATATCACCTTAAAACCGCTTAATAATTTTATCTTTGCCCAAAATTTATCTTATGTCTACTCCATATCGCGTTAGATTTGCACCAAGTCCAACTGGCCCTTTGCACATAGGTGGTTTACGTACAGCCTTATATAATTACTTATTTGCCAAAAAGCATCAAGGCACATTTATATTACGCATCGAAGATACCGATCAAAAAAGATTTGTAAGCGGCGCCGAAAATTATATTATTGAAAGTTTAAACTGGGCTGGTATCCCGTATGACGAAGGCCCAGGAAAGGAAGGAGAATATGGTCCATACAAACAAAGCGAACGCAAAGAGATTTACAACAAATATGTAGACGAGTTAATAGAACACGGTAAAGCCTACTATGCGTTCGATACGCCAGAACAACTAAACGCCTTAAGACAGGCAGCTGAAGCTAAAGGCGAAAAATTTGCTTACGGTCCACAAACTCGCTTGGAGCTTGATAATTCGCTTAACATGTCTAAAACTGAATTAGAAGAGCGACTCGCCTCTACTTCAGATTATGTGATTAGATTTAAAACCTCAGTAGGCCGTCATTTACATCTTAAAGATGTTATTCGTGGATTAATTGAAGTTGATACATCGGTTTTAGACGATAAAATTTTATTTAAAAGCGACGGCTTACCGACTTATCATTTAGCAAATATTGTAGATGATCACTTAATGGAAATTACCCACGTTATTCGTGGTGAAGAATGGTTACCTTCACTTCCACTCCATGTGGCACTTTACGAAGCTTTTGGTTGGGAACCACCAAAATTTGCTCACTTACCTTTAATTTTAAAACCAAACGGTAAGGGTAAACTCAGCAAACGTGATGGCGATAAATTAGGAATTCCTGTATTTCCATTAGAGTGGAATGACCTAACATCTGGAGATACGGCCAAAGGTTACCGTGAAGATGGATACCTTCCAGAAACCTTAGTAAATACTTTAGCTCTTCTAGGCTGGAATGACGGTACTGAAAAAGAATTTTATACAATAGATGAATTAGTTGAAACCTTTAATTTAAACCGTGTTCATAAAGGCGGTGCTAAATTTGATCCTGAGAAGTTAAAGTGGTTTCAACAACATTACTTGCAACAAGCTCCAATTGAAGATTTAGTCCAAGCCTTTAAAGCCGATTTAGAATCACGTGATATAGAGGCTGGTATTCCTTACATAGAAGAAGTTATATCGACCATTAAGGAACGCGCAGTGTTTAGCTCAGACTTCTGGTCTTTGTGTTATTTTTATTTTACGCCACCAGAAGAGTTTGATGCTAAAGCAGTTAAAAAAGCCTGGAAGCCTCATACAGCCGAGTTAATGCAAGAGCTTATAGATGATGTGTTATTAAACCAAGATCCGTTTACAGAAACAGAACTCGAGCATGCTGTAAAATCTTGGATTAAATTAAAAGATCTAGGGTTTGGTAAAGTCATGCAGCCTTTACGATTGGCCTTAGTCGGTGCTATGCAAGGCCCAAGTATTTTTCATATCGCTGCCAGCATTGGTCAAACAGAAACGCTTAACCGCTTACAAAAGGCCATAAAAGCGCTTGAGCGTACTTAATCAAACTTGAGGCTAGGTTAAAAGTGAATAATTAAATAGTTTAGCATTATTTTTCTGATTTACGGAAAAATAAAGTAGTTTTAATTAGATTTGTTTAAAAATGTTAAACTATGAAAGTCAAATTATTTGGATTAATGCTGTGTGCAGTACTCCTATCAGCGTGTTCTGAGCCTACTGAAAAACAAGAGGTCAAAACACCGGTCTTAAACCTAAAAGCTTCAGGCCCATTTTTTCAAGGTCCTAGTACAGCAACAGCTGAATGGTCGTTTACATTAGACGAACTATTTTCAGATCAAGATGGAGAAATTAAAATTGAAGAGGCTCATATTTCTCGTATAGAAATTATACCGATTCAAGACCAATCTTATCCTAAAATAGGAAAAGTGGTGATGGAAATGAAATCAAAAAACACCACAATGAAGCGTATCGGTTTATTAGATACAAAGCTAAGCACCACTCAGAACAACACTTTAAGTGTTGCTGATGTTCAAGAAGAGTTAGAGGAAGCCTTCGTTGATAATGAAATTATTTTCGTGGCCGATTTTGATATCCTTGATCAAGAATACTATGACGACTTACACTTTGAGTTACTGGTCACCTTTCAATTAGAAACGTCTATATAATTAAAAACCTAAATTTATATACAATGAAATCAACATTTTTAATCCTAGCCTTTTGTTTATTTTCTTACGTTGGTGTTGCCCAAAATGCCGATGCTATTCTTGGTGTTTGGGAACCTAGTAATGGGAAAGTTAAAGTCAAAATAGATAAGATTGGCGACAAGTACTACGGTAAAATCGTATGGCTTAGAGAACCAAAAAACCCCGATACCGGAAAAGCAAAAACAGACATTAACAACCCTGACGAAAGTATGCGAGATGTTCCATTAAGAGGTTATCGCATGCTTAAAGACTTTGTTTACATAGGTGATAATACTTGGGAGGAAGGAACCATTTACGATCCTCAAAATGGAAAAACTTATAGCTGTGTGATCACACTAAAAGATGAAAATGTCATGGACATTCGAGGCTATGTTGGTGTAAAAACATTTGGCCGTACAGATACGTGGAGAAGATTAGTTCTTAAAAAATAAGCGCATGAAACATTATTTTAGTTTTTCAGTAATTTTAGTGCTACTTCTTGGATCTAGCAATTATGGTTTTTCACAAGTTGAAGGTGAAGAGGAAGAAGATTACAGTATTTATGATAGCTATGAATTAGAAGATAATACGCCAGTTAAGCGTTATGCTAAACCAACTATATTAGGGATGAGCCCTCAAAAATTTATTAGCATTGGTTATGACATTCAAATGCCGTATAAATATGAGTTTTCCGATGTTCGCTTCCCTCAGTCTAACCCTAATAGTGGTTATGATGTCGACGAGGAGAATCCAACGATTAACGAAACGGGCCGCGCAAAATTTACAGGAGGTTTACGTATAAAAACTAACATTCCAATTATTTCTAAAAGTAGCTTCGTTTGGCAATCGGGTCTTAATTATATGGAGACGAGCTATGATATTTCCGAAAGCCTAAACTCTCCAACTAATCCAGTGATCTTACCCGATGGGACTCAAGCTCGTTCGTTGGGACGTATTTTAAATGAAGATGGCCTTAAAAACCTTAATTGGACCAACACATTTTTCTTTCCATTAAATGAAACCAATTTTATTGTTTTTCAAAGTCAGATGGATTTAAGTGGTAATTATAATTTTGAAAACCTTCAATCTTTAAACACATTAAGATATAGCGCAGCTGCCGTGTATGGAAAACGTGTTAATGATTATTACCGCTGGGGTATTGGTGTTGCACGAACTTACCGTGTGGGTAATCTTAATTACGTTCCTGTTATCATGTATGATTGGACATCTGAAAACCGTAAATGGGGAACCGAAATTTTATTTCCAGCACGTGCTTATGTACGCTATAACTTTAACCCCAACACTATTTTACTTACAGGTTTTGATTTAGAAGGTCAAAGCTATCGTATAGATGATTATTCGGTCGATGGTAATTCTTACGAAATTAGACGTGGCGAAGTACGTCCAAAAATTGAATTACAAACTAAACTATCAGGTTACATCTGGGCAAGTATTCAAGCAGGTTATCGCTGGGATTGGTCTTATGATGCCGATCAACTTGATGGTAACGGCGATTTTTTTAGAGGCTTTTTTGGTGACCAACAATTTGGGATGGTCAATAGCTTAGATAATCCCTTATTTTTTAATGTAAGCTTAAATTTTGTAAGCCCATAGCTATTATAATCTTGTTATTTATTAAAACCTACTCGATCTTTGAGTAGGTTTTTTATTTGCTTAATTTCAAGGAGCACTCAACTTTTTAATGTATTTTTAAATCAATAAATTAACCTCTATGGATATTCTCACAATTTTTATTTTAGTAGTTCTAGCCATTCTTTTATTGGTTAGTATTTTTACCGTTAAGCAGCAAACGGCTGCTATTGTCGAGCGTTTTGGACGCTTTAATAGTGTAAGGAACTCAGGTTTACAGATTAAAATTCCGCTTATCGATCGCATCGCCGGACGTATTAATCTTAAAATTCAACAACTTGATGTGATTGTCGAAACCAAAACTAAAGATGATGTTTTTGTTCACCTTAAAGTATCGGTTCAATACCAAGTGATGCGTGCCAATGTGTACGATGCTTTTTACAAGCTCGAAAGTCCTTCAGCTCAAATTACATCCTATGTGTTTGATGTGGTACGTGCCGAAGTCCCTAAAATGAAATTAGACAATGTGTTTGAGAAAAAAGACGATGTTGCCAATGCCGTTAAAGCCGAATTAAATGATGCTATGATGGATTATGGTTATGACATTATTAAAACTTTAGTGACGGATATAGATCCTGATGAAAAAGTAAAAGAGTCGATGAACCGTATTAATGCCTCTGAACGTGAAAAAGTAGCTGCTGAATATGAAGCTGAAGCTGAGCGTATTAAAATCGTAGCTAAAGCACGTGCCGAAGCTGAAAGTAAGCGTTTACAAGGTCAAGGTATTGCCGATCAACGTCGAGAAATTGCACGTGGTCTTGAAGAAAGTGTAGATGTTTTAAATAATGTGGGAATTAATTCTCAAGAAGCTTCTGCCCTAATCGTGGTTACACAGCATTATGACACGCTTCAATCTATCGGTGAAAAAAATAACTCTAATCTTATTTTAATGCCTAACTCTCCAGAAGCAGGAAGTGATATGCTTAATCAAATGATTACTTCGTTTAGAGCTTCAAGTCAAATAGGCGAGGAAATGAAACGGTATAATAAAGAACAATTAACCGAAAAAAATTCAGATCAAAATAACTAGTTATAACTTGATTTTCTTCAGTAAAGTCGCTGTTATTTTTTTTAAAATATATTTTTGACTTAATTGGCTTATTAGTTCAGCCATTAAATTGCTAAAGCTAAGGCTATCTTTGATAAATGTAATATCAATTTTAGCCTTTTGTTTGTATATATCGGCTTCTAGGCGTTTGATACGCAAATCCTTGTCGAGTTCTTTAAAAGAGGTGTAAGTCTTCATCATTTATTCGTTAGACGTTAAATCTTCTGTTTTAGCTTCAGAGTCGTTTATAACTTGGCTTAAAAATGCAAGAACTTTACGTTCTATAAACGGCTTGCCAAACGTCAATATTACCACAAAAAGCAAGGCATAAAAGCCACCCATAATTAAGAAACCATAAGCAATAGTACCTAAACTCTCTCCTATTAAGAACGACAAACCTATTGAAATAAATAAAAAAAGCAGAAGCCCAATACCTCCTAACAACAACAAGTTTAAAGAGGCAACAAGGCTTTTACTTAGCTT
>CBFHKB010000045.1:0-16198 GCA_965656295.1 Psychroflexus sp. | reverse complement strand
AAGTGTAGTCACTAACTTCAACAGCATCGTCATAAGTCGTGGTTAAGTAATTTAGCTTCAGTTGTAAATCTAAATCTTGCTCATAGCCTATACCTAAAGTAGAGTTGAAGCTTAAATCGATATGATTTTCAGAAGAATTAAAATCGTCTGAATAGTTATAAAACTTCATTTCGGCCGATGTTATCCACGAGTTATAAAATTCAACGCCCGCATTTAAACCTAAATTGAGATACATTTGTTCAACATTAGGATCAAGTTCTGCAGTTAAAGGTGTTTGTATACCATACCAATTATAAACATCTTGATTAACATCAATCCCAACTGTCCAGTTGAGGAGACGCTCATTGATGGTTAACTTAGAACTTAAACTTGTGTTGTAAAAGTGATCATCCACTAAACTTTCATCAATACCCCCTTGGGATGATAAATGATCAAAATCAATAGTCAAGTTTTTATTTTGGTCAATAGAAAAATGAGAATAGAGTTCGCCTAATACTGTCGTAAAATTCCCCACACCTAAGCGAGCGTAACTGTTGTATAAAAGAGGTTGAGGTGGTAAAATCACACCTGAAGCCCTACCTTTAGCAGGTGTAAACGTAGAGGCTACTGGAACCGAAATAAATTGATAATTTACGGGTTTAGATTGAGTCTTTACTGAATCTGCCTCCTGCGGTTGTTGTTTAATTTTAAAAGCATCGTTAACAGTTGGCGAGTATTGCTTAACAATAATCAACTTTTCTGTTTTTATGGTATCTTGTTGAGCTTGAGCTGCTGTAACAAATCCCACGATTACTAATAATAATTTAAACCTGAATGCCATTAGACCATTTATTTTTAGATTCACAAATTAAATAAACTTTGCTTTAATTGATAACTTGAAATAAGAGTATTTTATTTTATAAATCGCCTTTAAATGAAAAAAGAAACCATAGAAACCTGTTATAATCACCAACAAACCTATTTTGCAGCCCACAAAAACCCTGATTCAAAAGCTATTGTTAAGAAGTTAGAAGCTCTTAAAGAAGCAATTAAAGCCCATGAAGATGCAATTATAAAAGCTATTTACGCAGATTTTAAAAAGCCTGAATTCGAAGTACTCACCAACGAATTATATGTGGTTTACAAAGAGTTAAATTTATTTATTAAAAAAATAACAGCCTGGCGACGGCCAAAACGAATTACTTCAGACTGGCTTAATTTTCCTTCTTCAGATCGTATTCACTATGTTCCTTGGGGAAACTGTTTGGTCATTGCACCGTGGAATTATCCATTTCAGTTAGCAATTGTGCCTTTAATTGGTGCTATAGCCTGTGGCAACACCGTTATGCTAAAGCCTTCTGAATACGCTCCAAATACCGCTAAAATCATTGAGACTCTTATTCATCAAGTATTTGACAAAAGCCAAGCTGTTGTCGTACAAGGTGGTGTCGAAACCTCTAAGTTTATTTTAAGTTTAAAATGGGACTATGTTTTTTTTACAGGCAGCGTTCCTGTGGGCAAAAAAGTGAGCCAAGCTATCGCAAAACACATGACACCGCACACGCTTGAGCTGGGCGGTAAAAACCCTTGCGTGGTTAGTAAACATGCTAACTTAAAAGTTTCTGTTAAGCGAATTATTTGGGGAAAATACCTCAATGCCGGACAAACCTGCATTGCACCCGATTATTTGATGATTGACCAAGAGATAAAAGATCAGTTCATTGCTGAATTTAGGACTCAAATTCAGGCGTTTTACGGAAAAACCCCTGAATCGTCCAAAGATTACGCTCGAATTATTAGTGACCACCATTTTGAACGTTTAGCTACGTTTATTAATAAAGAAAAAGTCATTTTAGGTGGAAGTGTTAATGCCAAAGACCGGTATATTGAGCCCACCTTAATCGATGCGCCAGAACTTGATCAACCTATTATGCAAGAAGAAATTTTTGGCCCGTTATTACCTGTTTTTACCTACCAAAAACTAACAGATATTGAAAGCCTGATTCATAAAATTGATAAACCGCTAGCTTTATATGCGTTTACCAATCATCAAGAAGAACAAGCCTATTTAACCCATCAGTTTGATTATGGTGGCGGAGTTATTAATGATTGCATTGTTCAGTTTGTGAATGATAAGTTGCCATTTGGCGGCGTTGGCAGCAGCGGTTTAGGCCAATACCATGGCAAACACACCTTTTACACTTTTACGCGTCAAAAAGCGATTGTAAATCGAAATACCGCCATTGATATTCCCATTAAATATCCACCGTACACCAAAACCAACTTGTTTAAGCGTTTTTTAAAATTCTTCCGTTAAGCTGAATTTAATTTTAGATCGGGGCTGAAGTTGAGATAAAGCACAAATAGAATCTTCGGTGAGTTGAAGTACACGTGGATAGCCGCCAGAAACTTGAGCATCACGCATTAAAATAATAAGTTGCCCTCCTGATGTGAACTGAACTGTTCCTGGCAAAACTGGCGAGGTTTTAATCTCATTTAAATCGTTATCAAGTCGTTCACTAACTTGGTAAGCCATCCGGCTAATCTGTGTCGAAATACTTAATTCAGCGGTTAAAAGCTGATGTTTTACTGTGCTAGACAAATACTTGAACTCAGGAAGTTTAAAGCACTTTAAATCAGTTATTTCTGAAATAAAAAAGTCAGGTTTTTCAAGTCTTAAATCAGCTTTAAGATCATGTACTGCAGAGTAAGACAAAAAACTACCTTTTTCTAACTTTGAAGAATTCAATACATGGTTATAATAACTTTTACTACCAAACGCTTCCTTGGTCTCAAAACCTCCCTTGACCGCCAAGTAAGACCACATTCCTTGTTTAAGTTTTACAAAATGTAATACATCACCAGCTACTACTTTATGAACTCTATTCACCTTAATAGGCTCATTATTCAATCTCAACTTAGCTCCTAGTGAACCAACAGCTATATAAGTAGGTTTTAAAAACTCAAAACTAGCACCTTGCCCAAAACTTTCAATCACCGCAGCTGTTTCTCGATTTCCTAACAAGTTATTAGCCCAGTTACTCAATCGCTGGTCCATTACACCAGATATAGGAACTCCTGAAGCCATACCTTTAAACCGACCTTGATCTTGAACACTTAATGATACAGAGGCAGTTAACACCCTAAGACTCATCTATAAACTGGTTTTGAAAGTTATTATTATTTAATAAATTAGCTTTAATCTCCTCAAACTCATCCAAACCTATCGGTTTAAACTGAATACGGTCACCCGCTTTCAAGAAACTCTGTTGAGAAGCAGAATCAAATAAACGCAAAGGTGTTTGACCTATAATTTGCCAACCACCTGGAGAATCGACCGGATATATCCCGGTTTGTAAACCTGCAATACCTACCGAACCAGCTAAAATTTTTGGTCGTGGCTTAGACTTTCGATCAAGCTTTAAGCTCTGATCAACATTAGATAGGTACGGAAAACCCGGCAGAAAACCAATAAAAAAAACACGGTAAAGTTTTGAAGTATGCAACTTAATTAACGTTTTTGATTGAAGTTGCTTTTGCTGTTCAAACACCTTTAAATCTGGTGCAAATTTTTCGTGATAACAGACCGGGACACGAACTAACCGAGAAGCGCTATCATCTCCAAGATTTACAGCTCTCAATAAGTCCAAAAGATGTGTTTTTTGACTATAGAAATTACTTATAGTACTTTTATAAATAATTAATAATGAATGATATGTATGTTTTATATAAAGTATTTGTTGATATAACTTTTTCTCTAAATACCGTGTTGAAGTTAAAAGAAAATCTAATGAAAAATGAGGATGATTAGGGTTAAAATCTATTAATATAGACTGCTCATTAAAACGAGATATCGCTTTAACTATAGGCGTTAATTCAGGCAATTCTGTAGCCATAATTTGGCAGTTTTTGGTTAAGGAAATTCAATATATTTAATGTGTCTCTTGAGTCACTATGTAAGCAAACCGTATTAACCTTACACTCTCTTTTTTTTCCTGAGGTTGATATTAATTCCCCTTTTGCTAAACGAAGCGTTTGTTGGAGAATCTCAGTTGGAGATTTTAATAAGGCATTTGCCTCCCGTCGTGGGGTTAAACTAAACTGGCTAGTATAGGTCCGGTCTGCAAAACCTTCGATCCAATAGGTTAATTTTTTTGATTTAAAGTTTAATATTTCAGAATTAGGCAATGTAAACACCACTAATTTTTGTTGTAATGAATCTAAGACTTCAAAACATAGCTTAGCTATAGCAGGATTTACAGCTAATTGATTGTATAATGCACCATGAAATTTAATATGATGTAAAGGTACTTCGTGACTTTCGCAAGCCTTAACTACCCTATTGATCTGTTGGTGTAACGAATCGCTTAAGGTTTGCTTTGAAATAGACATAATTTCTCGACCAAAATTAGTTACGTCGGGATAAGAAGGATGAGCGCCAATTTTAACATGATGTAGTTTAGCCTGTAAAACGGCAGCTTCAACAGTAGCTTGATTACCAACATGACCACCGCATGCAATATTGCAACTTGAAATTAATGGCATAATTTCTGTATCATATGCATTGCCTTCGGCCAAATCACAATTAAGGTCTAGTGGTTTCATTTCATTTTTTTGAAAATTAAATAAGCCCATAGATACTTAAAAATTATTAACTATTTTTCCTAAAATTTAAAATTATGCGGTCAATCAGCTTTTTACTTTTAACACTTTTCAGCTTCACTGTATTTGGGCAACAAGAACTCAATTTTACACCTAAAATTACAAAAGCAACTGTTTATAGAAGCGGTGCTAAGGTAAGCACGCAGCAGCAAGTTTACCTTAACAAAGGTCAAGCCTTGGTGAAATTAGAAAATCTCTCACCACGCATAGACGAAAATAGTATTCGCGTAGAAGGCTTAGACGGCATAAGCCTTAATTATTTCACCTTCGAAACCGATTATTTAACCTCAGGTAAAAACTCGAAACAATTAGAGCAACTCAAAGACCAGTTGAAGTCACTCAACCAACAGATCGCCAAAAAACAAAATAAAAGCTATGCCCTATCAAAAGAGTTAGAGTTACTTCAAAAAAATCAAAATTTGAATTCTGACTCAAATGGACTTAGTGTAGCTAAAATGAATGCTTATGCAGAATATTACCGCAACAAAATCGAGGATATAAAAAATCAAGACTATAACATCTCTATTGATTTAGAAGAACTGAATGAGCAACGTCTTAGCTTAGAACAAGAAATCTACAAATTTGATAGACGCAACAAAAAAAATCGCGGTACAATTAAGCTTCATCTTGACGTTAAGCAAGCTTCTTCTAAGAAAATTAAAGTAAGTTACTTTATTTACGATGCAGGATGGTTTCCTAGCTATGATCTCAGCAGTGGCGATATCTCTAGCTCAATTCAATTGGACTATAACGCAAAAGTACACCAAAATTCAGGTTTAGATTGGAAAAATATAGAGTTAAGCCTTTCAACGGCTAATCCACAATATGACTCACGAATGCCTGAATTAACTCCGTTTTACGTCAATTATCACACGCCTTACTCACCTTATAACAGCACAGCTTACAATTTTAGCCACTTAACCTATAATAGCGGTGTTAGAACCGTAAGTGGTATTGTTAGAGACCAAAACGGCATGCCTTTACCTGGCGTGAATGTGAAAGCAAAAGGCAGTAATAATGGAACACAAACCGATTTTGATGGACGCTACAGCATAAAAGTTGATGGTGCTAAAAGTTTAATTTTTAAATATTTAGGATTTATAACTGCTGAAATTCCAGTTTATAGCTCTACGATTACCTTTAACATGAAAACAGATGCATCTAGTTTAGATGAAGTGGTTGTCACTGGCTATTCTAAAGCAAAAAACAGAAATCGAGACGTAACTTCTGAATTAGCTGAAGCAACTAATAAACCCAAAGTGAATGATGATGTTAATAGCTTTAGCTTTACATTTCCTTCTGAAGTATCCTTACCTAGTAACTATAACGATTCCAGTTTTAAAATAAACACCTACCAACTCGAAACCGAATACACCTATTATGTTTCTTCTGAATATAACGCCGCTGCTTTTTTAATTGCTAAAATTAGTAACTGGCAAGACCTTAATTTAATTAGCGGTGACGCTAAGATTTATTTTAATAATTCTTATGTAGGCAAAACCAATCTAAACCTCAACACCACAAAAAAAGAATTGGTAATTTCTTTAGGTAAGGACGATCAAATTGTAGTGAATAGAAAAGATTTAAAGCAAGAACAACAAACTAGTTTTTTAGGCGGTAATAAAATAATTAATAAATCTTACGAGATTGAAATAAGAAATAATAAATCATCTCCAATTTCAGTCCTCTTAGAAGAACGCATTCCTATTTCAGTTCAAGAAGACATAAAAGTTGACGAACTCGAACATGATGCTAGTAATTACGATAAAAAATTAGGCTATTTACAATGGGAATTAAATCTTGACACTAAAAGTAAGACTATAAAAACCTATAGCTATCAAGTTAAATATCCAAAAGATAAACAAATCAATATGAGCAATTAAATCATTTTTTAGCCTATAATTGTAAAAATAAATTAATATAAAATGAAATATTTAATCGTATGCTTAGCGCTAGTCGCGACTAGCCTTTTTGCTGAAGCTCAGCAAGTTGAATTTAAAGTTATTACCAGTGTAGAATCTATTGTACCCAATGGATTAGGACGTTCTAGGATTATCTCTTCTAATGAAAAGCGAGATGTTAGTGAATTCACCACCACACAAACTGAAGATGATAAGACAAGAAACAAGTCAAAACGTAAAGATATCAGAGTTGATAATTTTGATGAAACAAAGCTTTTAAACTTTTTTAATCTTGGGGGAATTCGCTTTCAAAATATCGCTGCTAACGATGCCTTAATTTCAGCAAAAATTAATGAAATGATTATTGATGGTTGGGATTTAGCATTTGTAACAAGTGCTGTTGAAAGTGACGCAGGAAAAGGTGATGGAAAAGGAATTTTTATTACCCGCTATATTTTTAAACGCGTCAAATAAAACTTAATTATCACATTAAGTTCAGTTTAAAAGCCGATTATTTTAACATCGGCTTTTTTTACCTAACCAACCTTCACGGTCAAGACTTCTGTACTGTATAGCTTCGCTAATGTGCGTGCCGTTAACCTTTAAGGTATTATCTAAATCTGCTATAGTTCTAGCTACTTTAAGAATACGATCATAAGCACGTGCCGACAAATTTAAACGCTCCATAGCAGTTTTAAGCAAGGCATTAGAGGCTTCATCTAATTCACAAAACGCCTTGATTTCTTTTACTCCCATTTGTGCATTATAGTGGATGTGGCCTATTTCTTTAAACCGGTTGGTTTGTAATTCACGCGCAGCGGTAACTCTCTTTCGGATCTCAAGACTAGATTCGGCAGGCTGCTGGTCACTCAGTTTCTCAAAGGGGACTGGCGTGACCTCTATATGAATATCTATTCGATCCAATAAAGGACCACTAATTTTACTTAAATAACGTTGCATTTCCGCAGGTGAAGACGTGACTGGGGCATCAGGATCGTTAAAATAGCCACCAGGACTAGGATTCATACTAGCTACCAACATAAAGCTTGAAGGGTAAGTAACTGTAAATTTGGCACGCGAAATGGTTACTTCACGATCTTCCAAAGGTTGTCTCATAACCTCAAGAACGGTTCGTTTAAATTCAGGAAGCTCATCTAAAAACAAAACACCATTGTGTGATAATGAAATTTCTCCTGGCTGTGGATAAGCACCACCACCAACTAAGGCAACATCAGAAATAGTATGATGTGGACTTCTAAAAGGTCGCTCAGCCATTAAACCAACCTGATGATTTGTACGTCCAACCACTGAGTGAATCTTAGTAGTTTCTAAAGCCTCATGAAGTGACATCGGAGGTAGAATACTCGGTAATCGTTTAGCAAGCATTGTTTTCCCTGATCCTGGTGGACCAATCATAATAATATTGTGACCACCTGCCGCCGCTATTTCCATACATCGTTTTATAGACTCTTGACCTTTTACCTCTGAAAAATCATATTTTGGTAACTCTAAACTTTCTTGAAATACAGCTCTTGTATCGATTCTAATTTGCTCTAGTGGTTTTCCTTGATCAAAATAAGTAATCACTTCGGCGATATTTTCAACTCCATAAACTTCTAAACCACTAACAATTGCAGCTTCTTTAGCATTTTGTTTCGGTAATATAAAGCCTTTAAAGCCTTCTTCTTTGGCTTTAATTGCAATTGGCAAGGCGCCTTTTATAGGCTGCAAACTCCCATCTAAAGACAATTCACCCATAATAACATAGTTAGAAATAGCATCAGATTTAATTTGATTTGATGCCGCTAAGATCCCTAACGCTAGAGGCAAATCATAAGCTGAACCTTCTTTGCGCAAGTCGGCTGGAGCCATATTAATGATTATTTTTTTACCTGGAAATTTAAAGCCATTGTTTTTTAAAGCCGCTTGAATACGGTAACTGCTTTCTCTAATTGCATTATCAGGCAAACCTACTAAATGGTAACCTATGCCCCTTTCCATATTGATTTCAATCGTAATTGTTGTAGCTTCTACCCCAAATACAGCACTCCCGAATACTTTAATTAACATAATACAAGCGTTAGTTTAAATTAGTTTGGCTTATAAATATAATTAATTTATGATTTACAGAAAGTTAGCATATAAAAAAAGCCCTTCATAGATAAATGAAGAGCTTTTATAAAATCAAATATGTTGTCTAGGTAGATGTATAAATTCTCATTAGATGTTCTGTAGATTGATCATGACTACTTGAAGAACCATCATGAAGTTCATTTAAAATTGAAGTAGCCAATTCTTTTCCTAATTGCACTCCCCATTGATCAAAGCTAAAAATATTCCAAATTACGCCTTGAACAAATATTTTATGTTCATACATAGCAATTAATGATCCTAGGCTTTTAGGTGTTAGTTTTTGTATTAACAACGACGTCGTTGGTCTATTTCCTGTAAAAATTTTAAAGGGTAAAAGTGACTTGATTTCGGTTTCCGATAAGCCTTTTGACTTTAACTCATCTTTTACTTCACGTTCTGTCTTACCTTTCAGCAATGCTTCCGTTTGTGCCATAAAATTAGCCATCAAAATATCTTGATGGGTTTGGTCTCCAAACAACGAATCTCTAAATGCGATGAAATCGGCTGGAATTAATTTTGTACCCTGATGTAATAATTGAAAAAATGCATGCTGTGCATTCGTTCCAGGTTCGCCCCAAACAATATTACCTGTTTGGTATGTCACTGGTTGACCCTCACGATCGACACCTTTACCATTACTTTCCATCGAAGCTTGTTGCAAATACGGCGCTAGTTTTTGAAGATACTGCGTATAAGGAATAATAGCCTCACTCTCAGCTTCTAAAAAGTTATTATACCATATACTTATTAAAGCCGAAATCACAGGAATATTTTTCGAAAACACTGAAGTTTTAAAGTGCTCATCCATCGCTTCAGCCCCGTTTAATAAAGCTCTAAAATGTTTAAACCCGACAGCTAAGGCTATAGATAATCCAGCGGAAGACCACAATGAATAACGACCGCCTACCCAATCATACATTGGATAGATGTTGTCTACTGAAATCCCAAATGCTTTTACCGCAGGAAGATTAGTCGAAACCGCTATGAAATTGTGCTGAATACTTTTTTCTGTTGTGTGTTTTAAAAACCAATTTCTAACTGTATTCGCATTAGTTAAAGTTTCTTGAGTAGTAAACGATTTAGAAACAATTAAAAATAAAGTCGTCTCTGGGTTTAGTTTTTTTAAGGTTTGATGAACGTGGTCACCTTCTACATTGGAGATAAAATGCATCGTCAAGCCCTGTTGATAATAATCTAAAGCTTCAGTGACCATTTGAGGGCCTAAATCTGAGCCTCCAATACCAATATTAACCACATCGGTAATAGGTTTACCGGCGTAAGACTTCCATTCTCCAGAATGAACTTTGTTAACAAAAATTTCCATTTTATTTAAAACAGAAACTATTTTAGGCTTAATGTTTTCTCCATCAACCTCAACCGGCGTATCGTCTGAAGCCCTCAAAGCTGTATGAAGAACAGCTCTATGTTCAGTTTGATTAATTTGGTCGCCACTAAAATAAGCCTTGATCGCATCTTTGAGTTCTGATTGTTCGGCAAGTTTTAGTAACTCGGACAAAACTTCATCATTAATGAGATGCTTTGAATAATCAAATAGAAAATCATCTTGCTTAATATGGTATTTAGAAAATCGATGAGCATCTTCTGAAAAATAATCTAAGATTTGATCATTTTGATGAGTTTTAGCTAACTCTTTAAGTTTAGCCCAAGCTTCTAATGTTGTAGGGTTTATATTTTTTAAAGGCATTTATTGCGGTTTTATAACATTGTTTTTATAATGAGCAATGAGCCCATCAATTGGCCGTCTAATAATGTTACCAATATTTAAGTGGTAACGCTTGGCAACATCTCTTATGATATCTTCTGAGAAAAAGGCAATAGAACCGATGAAATGAATAGGGACATTTTGGGCTTGCTTAAAACACATGACTCGGCGTTCAATAAACTTCTCCATTCCTTCATAAATTAATTTATAAAAGTAGCCATTTCGTTCTTCAGCCGTAAAAATAAATTCTGCAAATGAAGCTAGATATGTATTAGGATTTTCTTCCTTGTACACATTATTTTTTATTACATCGGCATTTAAATCGTATCGCTTCTCGAACTCTACTGCCAACTCGATTGGCATAGTTTTATAATAGTAATTACGAATTAAACGTTTACCAAAATAGTTACCGCTTGCTTCATCCATAAGGACGTAACCTAAAGACTCAACTTCCATGTGTACGTGTTTCCCATCAAAGTAACATGAGTTAGAGCCTGTACCTAAAATACAAACAATTCCAGGCTGATTAGTTGCTGCTAAAGCTGCAGCGACCATATCTTCATCTACATTAACTTCATCAGCCGCTTTAAAAAAGTCAACTAATATTTTTTGTAAGTTTTGCTTGGGAGAGCTGGTCCCACATCCCGCTCCGAAAAAATCAACACGATCAACTTTATTAATTACTGCTTTAAGCTCATTATTTTCATGAAGACGCTCTTTAAGAATATGAGGTTTAAACACGGCTGGATTTAGGCCTTTTGTTCTTGTTTTTAAAACAACTTCGGCATTTTGATCAAGTAAAATCCAATCACACTTTGTTGAACCGCCATCTGCAATTAAAATCATAAGTATAAGGTATTAAAAAAGCCTATTTGATTTCACAAATAGGCTTTAAAGTCAGTTATTATTAAAGGTTAGCAACATGCATCGCTAAGTCAACTAATTTGCTAGAATAACCATACTCGTTATCATACCAAGAAATTAACTTAAAAAAGTTATCATTTAATGCGATACCTGCGTTGGCATCAAAATTTGATGTAGCCTCTTCAGATACAAAGTCTTGTGAAACTACTTCATCATCAACATAGTTAAGCACCCCTTTTAAAGGACCATCAGCCGCCTTTTTCATCACAGCCTTAAGCTCTTCATAAGTGACTGATTTTTCAGTACGCACGGTTAAATCAACCACTGATACATCGACCGTTGGCACACGAAAAGCCATCCCAGTTAATTTACCATCAACTTCTTTAATCACTTTACCAACTGCAACTGCCGCACCTGTACTTGTAGGTATAATATTATTGATTGCACTACGACCTAAACGGTAATTTTTACGTGAAGGAGAATCTACAGTATATTGAGTTGATGTAGCTGCGTGAATGGTTGTCATTAAACCTTCTACTATACCAAACTCGTCATTTACAACTTTAGCGATAGGCGCTAAACAGTTTGTGGTACATGAGGCATTAGAAACAACGGTATCTTCAGCTTTAGCATCTTTATGATTTACACCCATAACAAACATTGGTGCTGTTTTGGATGGAGCTGAAATAACGACCTTTTTAGCCCCTGCGTCAATATGTGCTGAAGCATTGTCTTTGTCAGTAAAAATACCTGTACACTCTAAAACTATTTCAGCACCTACGACATCCCATTTTAAATCGGCTGGGTTTTTCTCTGCTGTAACTCTAATGGTTTTCCCATTAACTACTAAATGGCCATCTTTAACATCAACAGACCCTTTAAATTTACCATGAACTGAGTCATATTTAAGCATATAAGCCAGATGATCTACATCTAGCAAATCGTTAATCCCTACTATTTCAATGTTTTCATTTTCAGAAGCAATTCTAAACGCTAAGCGTCCAATTCTTCCAAATCCATTAATTCCAATTTTTCTCTTCATAATTTTTTTGTTTTTGTAAGCTTTAATAAGTTTCTACGACGAAACAATATCAGCTACTCTTAATAAATCGTTATCTATTGTTTTTTCGCCGTTTATTGCAGTTTCAAATGGCACATAAACTACTTTTTTGTGACTAACCCCTACCATGATGTTGCTATGACCTCCAAGCAATGCATCTATAGCAGCAACACCTAGGCGACTGGCTAGGACACGATCGTAACAACTTGGTGAACCACCACGTTGTGTATGCCCTAAAACGGTTACTTTAACTTCATATTCTGGCAAGTTTTCTTGGATAAAATCTGCCAATTTCGTAATATTTTTTCCTATTTGGTCGCCTTCAGAAACTACAACTATACTTGATGTTTTTCCTGATTTACGGCTACGTTGTAGAGATTCTATTAACCTGTCGGTCCCCAAATCTTCTTCAGGAATTAAAATTTCTTCAGCTCCAGCTCCAATACCACTATTTAAAGCAATATCACCTGCATCTCTACCCATGACTTCAACTAAAAATAAACGGTCATGTGAACTTGCTGTGTCTCTAATTTTATCAATGGCTTCAACAACGGTATTTAAGGCTGTATCGTAACCAATGGTGTAATCGGTCCCATTAATATCGTTATCGATAGTGCCTGGAACACCAATTACTGGGATATCAAATTCCTGACTAAAAATTGCTGCTCCAGTGAAAGTACCATCTCCGCCAATCACCACCAAAGCATCAACGTTTTGAGTTTTAAGATTTTCGTATGCTTTTTGGCGACCTTCTTTAGTTCGAAAATCTTTAGAACGAGCTGATTTTAAAAACGTACCCCCACGATTAATAATATTTTTAACCGATCTTGCATCAAGGTTTTCAAAATCATTATCAATTAAACCTTGATAACCACGATAAACACCAATACATTCAAGATTTTGATAGGTGGTATTTCTAACAACTGCTCGAATAGCTGCATTCATTCCTGGGGAGTCACCACCAGAAGTTAAAACAGCGACTTTATTTATTTTTTTATTCATTACATCAAATTTAGGGCATGTTAAGTTAAAAACCTAACGTAAATGCTGCCTTAAACGTTTGCGGTTAATAACTCTTTAATAATTTCTCAAAATTTTGAACGCTTACTACGATTTTACTAAAATCTTGTACTCCCATGGCTTAAAATTCATCATATCCTCAGTGTTTAAGTCAACTACTTCATTGGTCATAACATCTTTGTACTGTCCTTGAATTGTTAGATTAAAACTTTGAGATTGTTTACTCATATTTGCAATAAAAAGAATTTCTTGATTATTTTTTACTCTTGTAAAGGCTATGATGTGATTATCATTTCCTGTAATTAACCGTTTATAGCCAGCAGCTTTTTTAGCGCCGTCTAAAGCATCGTTAGAATTTTTAAGCTGTCCTAGTTTTTCTAAAACTGGCCAAACTTTTCCCTTTTGATTAGGAATGGTGTCTTTTTCAAAAAAACGTAAGCGTTTATTCATGTCGTATTCTTGACCACTATAAATGAGCGGCATACCTGGTAAAGCATAGGTAAACGCTAACATGGTTTCAGAAGCATCACCAAGACGTTCATTAACGGTTCCGTTCCATGAATTTTCATCGTGATTAGTTATGAAATTCATCAAATAATCATCGCTTTGATAAGTCGTATCAATTTTGGCCATATACGCATCCCAATCGGCTACTGTTTTGTGGCCTTGAGCAATTTCATTAATAATATGGTGACCTTCCCAGTTGTAGCCCATATCAAAGGCTTTGTAGAATAAATCTTTGTCTTCACTTTCGGCTAACATAAATACAGGCTTAATCTGTTTAAGTTTCGGAACAATTTGATTCCAATAATCAGTGGTTACATTTCCAGCAACATCACATCTAAAGCCATCAATTTGGTGCTCTTTTACCCAGTATAACATTTCATTATTCATCGCATCCCAAAGCGCTTTATTGTCGTAATTTAAATGTGCAACATCTGTCCACCCCCAAGTTTCACCTGTATCAGGATTAATAGGATCTGTTACATTACCATCGGCATCTTTATGATAAAACTCTGGATGTTCTTCAATCCATTTATGGTCCCAACCGGTATGATTAGCCACCCAGTCTAAAATGACATACATGCCATTATCGTGAGCGGTCTGGATCAATTCATCAAAGTCTTCTTTGGTTCCATAATCTGGGTTAACAGCTGTATAGTCTGAAATCGCATAATAGCTACCTAAATATTTTTTCTTCTCTTCAGGGTCTTTGATATCCTCAATCGATAAATCGCCGGTCGCTTTTCTATTTTTCATAGAAATTGGATAAATGGGCATAAGCCAAATTACTTTAACTCCAAGCTGTTTTAGTTCAGGAATATCTTTTGTAAACGCATCAAAGGTTCCTTCTGGTGAATACTGTCTAATATTAGCTTCATAAATGACTGAATTTGCTAAAATTTCGTTGGAAATCGGTGTAAATTTTGACACTGTTGTATTAGAATCTTCTGCGGTCTTTTCTTGACTAGTGTTAGATTGACAAGCTACTAACAAGGTAATAGCAGCTAAAAATAAACTAATGTTTTTCATTTGTTTCAGGATTTATTAATTGTTATTTTGATTTGCTTATTTTGAAATTGAATCGTGTTAATACTTAATTTTCGTTGTGTTTTATAATACGTAAAACGTACTTTCTTACCGTTAATTAAAACCGACTGAGGCGCTTTATTTAAGCCATTTATATGAAAATTAAACGTTTTAAATTTCGAAGAAAAGTTCTGACCTATTTTGTGGTTAAGGCGAACCATAAACTGGCTATTGGTTTCTTTTTTAAAGTCTAGCTGAAGTTGTTCGTAAGCCTCTTTACTGTAAGCTTGCATTAACTCACCATCATCATTATAAAATAAACGGCTAAACGCTTTAACATCTGGATCATAATAAAGTTGAACATCTAAATTATTAAACTGATAGTCTTTTGTGGTTTGAACCACTGGTGCTGTGACAATAAAACTCCCTGCTCTTACAAAACTAGGAATATGATCTTGTGTCAGCTTAACTTCAGCTGTAGTTCCTGCTTTATAAACGCGATTACTATAAAAATCGATCCAGTTTGAAGTTTTAGGAAAATATATAAATTGAGACGTCGCTAATTCATCTAAAACAGGAGAGATTAAAAAATCTTTACCCCACAAATAAGTATTAGCTTTTGAATATAGCCTAAAGTTATTAGGCTCTTCAAAAAATAAAGGACGCATTAAAGGCATTCCAGTCTGGCTATTTTCAAAAGCCAACTGGTAATTATAAGGTAATAGTTTATAACGTAACTCAATGGCAGTTTTAGCATGCTCTCGAGCAAAACTGCTTCTAAATACAGGTTCTGAAGCAACATCTTCTTGTGCATGAGGTCTAAAAATAGGTTGAAACACCCCATATTGTAACCAACGAACATACAATCGATCATCGCGTAAATTACCTGCAAAACCACCTAAATCAGAATGCATATAGGCCATACCTTGTAATCCCATTTGCAAAGCGATTTCTGGCTGAGAAGCTAAGCCACCCCAGCTTCGACTTACATCGCCAGACCAGGGAATCATACCGTATTTTTGGGAACCTGAATATCCGGCACGCATCAGAATAAAGGGGCGCTGATCCGGAAAATCAATTCTATAATTTTCATAAATAAGTTTTGCCCATTGGTGGCCATAAATATTATGAACTTCATAAGCATTAGCATTGTGGTGCTTGAGGTAATCTGGATGAACTTCAGGCTCGCCTAAATCGCCCCAAATACCATTAACGCCTAGGTTAGATAAGTCTTTATAAATAGACCAAAACCATTCTTTAGCTTCGGGTTTAAACACATCTATTAAACCTGTGTTTCCAAAATAAAATTCATATTGTGCCGGTTGG
>CBFHKB010000044.1:0-16252 GCA_965656295.1 Psychroflexus sp. | reverse complement strand
AAGCTTTTTTTGCACCTACCAGAAGTGCAGGTTGTTGAGGCGCACGTGAACGATCAACATAAAGGCATAGCAGGCTTATGGCGATTAGCCAAAGAGGTTAGTCAATTAAAACCCGACTATGTCATAGATTTACATAGTGTAATGAGGTCGTATTTGCTTTGTGGGTTTATAAAACTTCATGGTTACGACTATAAACGTTTTAAAAAAGGGCGAAAGCAAAAAAAGCGACTTATTCGACTTCGTCCTCAGTCATTAAAATCTTTAAAGTCAACTCCAGAACGTTATGCTTCAGTGGCGAGACGTTATCAGCTATCAGTTGATTTAAATCGCCTGGATTTAAAGCAAAAACGGCCATTGTCAAGTGCAGTTCTTGATATCATTCCGTTTGATTTTAACACAGAAACTATTATTGGTATTGCTCCATTTGCTGCTCACCAAGCCAAACAATATCCACTAGACTTCATAGCTAAAGTTATAAGGGATTTAGAACAACATCAAATCAAGGTGCTTTTATTTGGCGGCGGTCCTGAAGAAATCAAGGAATTAACTAAACTTGAAAATAAGCATTCAAATTGTTTTAACACAGCAGGAAAATTGAAGTTTGAAGAAGAGCTAAACCTAATCTCTAACTTAAACTTAATGCTAGCTATGGATAGTGGCAACGGTCATTTAGCAGCCATGTTTGGCGTTAAAGTATTCACCATTTGGATCACGACTTTACCGCAATTGGGTTTTGCACCTTTTGGACAAGTTAAACACCAGCAATTTTTACCAGACCTAGAGAAGTATCCGTTGTTACCGTTGTCTGTCTACGGAAATAAAATGATTAGTGGTTACGAAGATGTTGCCAAGAGTATACCTCCGCATTCAATTTCTGCTCAACTTATTAAAGCCTGTTTATAAGAAAAGCCGCTAAAATTTTAGCGGCTTTTGTTTTAATAGTTGTTTAAAACTATTTGTTTATTTGTTGTCTTCGTAGCGTTTAGAAACTTCGTCCCAATTAATTACATTAAAGAAGGCTTCAATATAATCAGGTCTTCTGTTTTGGTAGTTTAGATAATACGCATGTTCCCAAACGTCTAAGCCTAGTATTGGTGTTCCTGCACAACCTACATTTGGCATCAGTGGATTATCTTGATTTGGAGTTGAACACACTTCAACTGCACCACCTTCGTGCACACATAACCAAGCCCAGCCTGAACCAAACTGAGTGGCTGCTGCTTTAGAAAAGGCATCCTTAAAACCATCAAAGCTACCAAATGCTTTATCAATAGCATTAGCTAAACTGCCGGTTGGTGTTCCACCGCCATTAGGAGACATTACTTTCCAAAACAAGCTATGGTTGTAAAAACCACCACCATTATTTCGAACAGCTGTATTAGAAACATCTAAGTTATGAAGTATATCTTCAATAGATTTACCGTCTAAATCGGTTCCTTCTATAGCATTATTTAATTTAGTTGTGTACCCATTATGATGTTTTCCATGGTGAATTTCCATAGTTTTTGCATCAATATGTGGCTCAAGTGCGTCATGAGCATAGTCTAGTTTTGGTAATTCAAAAGCCATAATATTCTGTTTTTTAATTAAATTGAATCAAAAGTACACAGTTTAGACGGCTTCAAAAATATTTTCATGTTATAAATTACTTAAAATGAATTGATATAGATGACTTTTAATATCACAAAAAACTCAATTTTTTCTGTATTTTAGACCTATGAATTTACCTTCTCAATTTAAAATTTACAGTGCTTCTGCCGGCTCTGGAAAAACATTTACTTTAACCAAAAACTACTTGTCAAAACTACTGCTTGACGATGGCTTATTTGCATTTAGGCATATTTTAGCTATTACGTTTACCAACAAAGCAGTCGGTGAAATGAAGTCAAGAATCTTGGGTACGCTTGAAGAGTTTTCTTCGTTTGAAATAGGCCAATCACCATCTGAAATGTTTATAGCTGTTCGTGAACAAACAGGGTTGGATGAGGTACAAATCAATCAAAAATCTAAGGCAATTTTAAAATTTCTACTGGATAATTATGCAGCCTTTGAAGTTTCTACTATTGATGCTTTTACCCATAAAGTAATAAGAACATTTGCTAAGGATTTAAAATTGTCGCTTAATTTTGATGTAGAGCTTGAGGCTAAAGAAGTCTTAGAAGAAGCTGTTGATCGAGTGATTAATAAGGTCGGTGAAGATCAAGAACTCTCTAATGTACTTATCGAGTTTAGTATAAGTAAAATTAATGACGACAAAAGCGGCGATATAAAAGCCGATATTTTTAATGTTGCCCAATTAATTTTAAACGAAGCTGATTTACCTTATTTAGATGCGTTATCGGGATGCTCTTTACAAGATTATGTCGATACCAAAAAACAGTTAAAGTCTAAAATTAAAACCTGTAACGAGCATAAAGTTCAAGTGGCTCAATCTTTATTAGAGGCTTTAGAATCTCATCAAGTAAGCGACCAATTTACCAGAAATTCAATTCCTAATTTCTTTAAAAAAATAATTGAAAATCCAGTTGATATAAAGCTGTCTTCAGCTAAATGGGCACAAAACATCGAAGACCCTTCAACGTATTATTCTAAGAAAGCATCTGCTCAAGTGATTGGAACCTTAGAAGCATTATCGCCTCAAATTGTAAAATCCTATACCGCTGTTATAGAATTACATGAAGCGCAAGAACTTTACACAAAAATTCATGACAACATCACGCAGCTTTCTGTTGTGCAACTAGTAAAACAAGAGCTTGAAGCGATTAAAGAAGAAAAAAATATACTTTTAATTTCAGATTTTAATCAAAAGATTAATCAAGAAATAAAGCATCAGCCAACGCCTTTTATTTACGAGCGTCTTGGTGAAAAGTTTAGGCATTATTTTATAGATGAGTTTCAAGATACATCAACCTTGCAATGGGAAAACCTAAAGCCTTTAATAGAAAACGCCTTGGGAAGTAGTTATAATGGGACTTCAGGAACAGCAACTTTAGTTGGCGATCCCAAACAATCTATTTATGCTTGGCGTGGTGGCGACGTCCAACAATTTACTCAACTGATTAATGCCCAGACCGATTTGCCAGTCAAGCCTACAATTCTTAATCTAGGATCTAACTTTCGAAGTCGTGAGACCATTGTGAATTTCAACAATCAGTTTTTTGAGATGGCTGCTGCACAAATGAAAAGTCCTTTGATTAAAGATATTTATAAAAAAGAAAAGCTAGGTCAACAACCAGTTAATCAAAAGCAAGGATTAGTAAGTATAAGCTTTATTAAAGCTCAAAATAAAACTGAGGAAAACAACCTTTATTCAGTTGAAGTGCATAAGCGAATTACTAAAACTATAGCGCAAGGCTTTCAACTTAAAGATATTTGTGTATTAGTGAGAACAAAGGCTCAGGGTATAATTTTGGCCAATTATCTTCAATCTCAAGGTATTAAAATTATATCTTCAGAAACTTTGCTTATTAATACAAACCCAAAGGTTATTCAGCTTACCAGCTTTTTAAAATACCTGCTAGATCCTCTTGATTTAGACGCTAAATACCAGTTTTTAAGCCTCCATTGCCAGCACCAGTCTATAGCTTTAGACTATGCAAGTCTCAAAGCGTTAATTGCCAAGCCATTTGATGCTTTTATTGGCGATCTTGAAAACTTTAATATTAAAGTAAATCCCGAAAAAATAAAACGTTTAGGGGTTTATGCTGCGGTAGAATATGCACTACAATGCTTGCAATTAAACGGCAATGCCTTTTTACAATTTTTTTTAGATGAAGTTTTTCAGTTTAGTCAAAATAAAACCAATAGCCTAAAAGACTTTATGAGTTATTGGGAAGAAAAAGGCGATACCAAAAGCATTTCTTTGGCAACCGGTTTTAACGCTGTAAGTATTATGACCGTACATAAAAGCAAAGGCCTCGAATTTCCAGTCGTAATTTATCCTTTTGTTAATCAAAATTTTCATGATCTTCAGCGCTCACATCTTTGGTATTCATTAGATCAAAACTTTAGTTTACCGCATGCATTTGTGCCTAATCTTAAAGCTTTAGAAAGTCAAAAGCGCTATCATGAAGCTTATATAGAGCAGTTGTACCAAGAGGAAATAGATCAATTTAATGTTTTGTATGTGGCGTTTACGCGTGCTGAAAGTGAACTTCATATTATATCTAAACTTGACGCTAAACCAAATTCATCTCGCTGGTCTACGTTGTTGAAGCAATTTGTAGAAGCCAATCACATTCAAGGGGAAAGCAATTATTATGAAATTGGCCAGCCTGTATGCCCAAATTCGGTTGAAGTTACCGATCAGGTTTACAATTTAGCCTTCTCGACTGAAGAACTATTGGCCCTTGAAATGGTTGATGAACTCACCCAGCCTCAAACCGATGAGGCTTTATATGGCGTTCTTATTCACGATTTGTTAGCCAAAATCTATACCTTAGACGATATTACACGGGTCACTTCAGCTTTAGACGCCAGTCAACTTGATGTCTCATTGATCAAAGACCGTTTAAATGCAGTGGTTTCTCATGACGAGTTATCTGCCTTTTTTTCCGCCGAATGGCAAATATTTAATGAGCGTGATATTACCTATAAAGGTGATGTCTTGAGACCAGATAAATTTTGTATTAAAGAAAATACAGCTGTTGTGATTGATTATAAAACTGGCGAAAAAAATCTAAGCCACCAACATCAAATTAAAGCTTATGGGCAAGCGCTTGAAGCAGTGGGTTATACCGTAAAGGCGATGATCTTAGTTTATATATCAGATCAAATTGACGTTATAAATGTGTAAATTTGTAAAAAATTGATAGTATGTATTCAAAACAACTCCAAGCACAATTAGAACAAGAAATTGAATCTATAAAAGAAGAAGGATTATTTAAAGAAGAGCGTATTATTACCTCGCCTCAAGGTCCAGAAATCACCCTCAATACTGGGCAACGCGTTTTAAATTTTTGTGCGAACAATTATTTAGGGCTTTCGTCGCATCCAGAAGTGATTAAAGCCGCTAAAGACACCTTAGATTCTCATGGCTTTGGGATGTCTAGCGTTCGATTTATTTGTGGTACTCAAGATATACATAAAGAGTTAGAAGCGCGTATTGCTAAGTTTTATTCAACTGAAGATACTATTCTCTATGCCGCTTGTTTTGATGCTAACGGAGGCATTTTTGAACCTTTATTAGGAAAAGAAGATGCTATTGTTTCAGACTCCCTAAACCATGCGTCTATTATTGATGGCGTTCGTTTATGTAAAGCAGCTCGTTACCGCTATCAAAATGGTGATATGGCTGATTTAGAAGAGCAACTTAAAGCTGCTAAAGAAAATGGGGCGCGTAATATTTTAATTGTAACCGATGGTGTGTTTTCTATGGATGGCTTAGTTGCTCCCCTTGATCACGTTTGCGATTTAGCTGATAAGTATGAAGCCTTAGTGATGATAGATGAATGTCACGCTACAGGATTTATAGGTGAAAACGGAATAGGCACTCTAGAAGAAAAGGGCGTTTTAGATCGTATAGACATTATCACTGGCACACTTGGTAAATCTCTTGGAGGCGCTATGGGTGGTTATACCACAGGTAAAAAAGAAATCATCGAACTTCTACGTCAGCGTTCAAGGCCTTATTTATTTTCTAACTCGTTAGCTCCAGCTATTGTAGGAGCCTCGATTAAGGTATTTGACTTGCTAGAGAATGATCATAGTTTAAAAAATAAATTGACCGACAACACCCAATATTTTAAACAACAACTCCAAGAGGCTGGTTTTGATGTGATTGATGGGGAGTCTGCTATTGTTCCGGTTATGCTTTATGATGCCAAGCTATCTCAAGAAATGGCAAAACGTTTACTTGAAGAAGGCATTTACGTAATAGGATTCTTTTATCCTGTGGTTCCTAAAGACAAAGCCAGAATAAGAGTGCAACTGTCGGCTGCTCATGAAAAAAATCACTTAGATAAAGCGATTCAGGCATTTATTAAAGTAGGGAAGCAACTTAATGTTATAAATTAATTAAATAGTTCTTTGTGTAGAATAAAATTTGTTAATATGCAGTATTAACCTACATTTGCAAAACTAAACACTAATATAAATACAAATTATGAAACACTTAAACAAACTAGCACTAATACTTTTACTTGCTGTTGGTGTTACGACTTACGCACAAACTAAAGATAATCCATGGGCGATTGGTATTGCTACTAACGCTGTAGACTTTTATCCAACAGGAAACGGTATGGGTGAAGGAACTATGTCTAGTGAAAACTTTTTAGATGAGATGTACAACTTGACAGACCATTGGAACTATATTCCTTCCTTTTCTAAATTATCGGTAGGAAAATACTTAGGTGATGGTTTCATTCTTGAATTAAATGGTAGCATTAACCAAATCGATAAGATTGGTGATGTTCCTGCAGACGATTTATCATTCATAGCATTTAATGGTAATGTGCAATATAGCTTTAAAGAGATCATTAGTGGTAACGATTGGTTTGATCCTTATTTAGGACTTGGAGTTGGCTATTATTGGTTAGACGGTACTGGTGAGGCTACTTTTAATACTGGTGTCGGAACAAATTTTTGGGTTTCAGACAAAGTGGCGATTACTGCTGAAACTATGTACCAAACCGCTTTTGAAAATTCAGGAATGGATTTCTTTCAACACTCTGTGGGTGTGAAAATAGCGTTTGGTGGTTCTGATGCAGATGAAGACGGTATTTACGACAAGTATGATGAGTGTCCAAACACTCCAGGTTTAAAAGAATTTAATGGTTGCCCAGATTCTGATGCTGATGGTATTCAAGATAAAGACGACAAGTGTCCTAATACCCCAGGTGTAGCCGAATTTAACGGTTGTGCAGATTCTGATGGTGACGGCATTGCTGACCCGATGGATGAGTGTCCTAATGCTGCAGGTTCTGAAGCTTTAAATGGTTGCCCAGATGCTGATGGTGATATGATCGCTGATAAAGACGACGAGTGTCCAAACGAAAAAGGACCAAAAGCAAACAATGGATGCCCTTGGCCAGATACTGATGGTGATGGTGTGTTAGATAAAGATGACATGTGTCCAGAAGTTGAAGGTATTGCCTCTAATAATGGTTGCCCTGAAGTAACAGAAGAAGTTCAGAAAGAACTTAATGATTACGCAAAAACTATTAACTTTAATACTGGTAAAACTACTATTACAAAGCAATCAGAAGAAGCTTTAACAGCAATCTTAGCTATTTTAGAAGAATATCCTAATGCTAAGTTTACGGTAGAAGGCCATACTGATAGCGTTGGTAGTGCTAAAAATAACATGAAGCTTTCTGAAGCTCGCGCACTTTCAGTTAAGACTTATTTAGTTGAAAATGGTGTAGACGAGTTTAGATTATCTTCTCAAGGATATGGAGAAACTCAGCCAATTTCTTCAAACAATACAAGAAGTGGGAGAGCTGATAACAGAAGAGTTGAAATTAACTTAGTGAAGTAATTCCCACCATAAATTTTATAAAAACCACCTCTTTAAGAGGTGGTTTTTTTATGTAAAAAAAGCAAAGCTGTTTTCAGAAAATTCATTAGATTTAGATTTTTCTCCACTGTTTATTAGAACTACTACTTAGGATTATTAAATTATGCATACATTTTTGGATCACGTCCTTAAACACATTAATCATGACACCGCAAGTCAATCTTGTGTTATATTTCCTAGTAAACGAGCAGCTAACTTATTTCGTGAAAAGTGGGTTGCACAATCTAAAAAAGCCCAAATACTACCTGAGCTTATTAGTATTGAGAACTTTATAGAACGTCTTGCAGAGACAAAAATAATTACCCATTCTGAAAGTGTTTTTCAATTCTATCAAGCCTACTCTAAATTAATACCACAAAAAGAGCAAGAAAGTTTTGATACATTCTATTCTTGGGCCGAGACATTAATACAAGACTTTAATGAAATAGATCGTTATAATGTAGAAGCAGCAGAGCTATTTAATCATTTAAGCGATATTAAAGATATAGAGCATTGGTCTAATGCTACTGAGAAAACAACATTAGTTAAAAACTACCTTAAATTTTGGAATAGTTTACCGGATTATTACCAGGCCTTTACAACTCATTTAACTAAACAGTCTAAGGCTTATCAAGGCTTGGCTTACAAACTAGCTTTAGAAAATATTACTCACTATTTAGCGCAAACTAAGCTAAATTTTTATTTGGTGGGTTTTAATGCCTTAAACACCTGTGAGATACAACTATTTCAAAAAATGCTAGATGCAGGTCGTGCTAAGGCTTTTTGGGATATCGATGAATATCTGCTTCAAAACCATAAATCAGCAGAGTTCATTCGGTCTTACAATTCATCGTGGTCATACTACCAAAGTAAACCAATTCAAGCCTCGACTTCTCAATATAGTGATTCTAAAGAAATTTCAATTTATCAAGTTTCAAGGCAGGTCGGCCAAGCTAAAACTGTAGGTCAAATCCTACAAAGGCTTGATTCCAAAGAGCTCTCAAACACCGCTTTAATTTTGGGTGATGAAGCACTTTTAAACCCTATTGTAAATGCCTTGCCAGCAGAAGTAAAAGCTGCTAATATTACCATGGGAATGCCAATGTCAAACACAAGTTTGGCTACCTGGATTGAGCACATAATAGATTTAAATATTTCTCAACCCCAACGTTTATATTATAAAGACGTTTTAAAGTTTGTAAAGCATGACTTTGCTAATCAACTTTTTCCAACAGAAGTGAAGGCGTTAGAACACCACCTCACCAAACATCATATTCTTTTTATAGATCTTCATCATACGTTCGAGGAGCTTAAGGTATCGGTTGAATTTAAGCAGTTTATACAACAACTTTTAGTAATAAATACATCTGTAGATATTTTTATTGCTCGGGTCCTAACGTATTTAGAAATGTACAAAGAAAGTGATGTTCTGTCTCCGAATCTTAAATTTTTAATACACAGGTTTATAAGCCTATTTAGCGATTTAGAGCATTTGTTAACTGCCTATAAATTCAAGCTTAACTTTAAAACATTTAAATCGCTATACCAAACAGCAATATCTACTGAAACTATAGACTTTAAAGGTTCTGCTAAACATGGGTTTCAAATATTAGGTATGCTAGAAACCCGTGTGCTCGATTTTAAAAACTTAATCATGACAGGAGTTAACGAGGGTGTTTTACCTTCCGGAAAAACTCAAAACTCGTACATACCATACGATCTAAAACTTCATTACGGCTTGCCTACCTACACTGAAAAAGATAGCGTTTATGCTTATCATTTTTTTAGACTTTTACAGCGCTCACAAACAATACATTTGCTTTATAATACAGATACTGAAGGGATGCAAAAAGCTGAAAAAAGTCGATTTATCACTCAACTTGAAGTTTTTAAGCGCCCAAGACATCATATAAAACACTACGCAGTGGCTGCTGAAGTTTCTATAGAGAAAAATCAACTGCAGGAGATACATAAAACCCCCGAAATGATTGCGCAAATCAAGCGATTATTCACGAACGGAATTTCACCTTCGGCGCTAACAACTTATATTAGAAATCCCTTAGACTTCTATAAGCGTTACGTGTTAGGCATTCGCGATCAAGATCAAATCGAGGATGAAGTCAATTACCGAATTCAAGGTATTATAATTCACGATACATTAGAAAAGTTGTATCAACCCTATTTAAACGAAGACATTTCAGCAGGAGCTATACAACAAATGAAAACTCAGGTAGAGCCACTTTTACGCCAAGAATTTGCTAATTCCTTTGATGCTTCCGCTATTAAATTTGGCCAAAATAAACTGGTATTTGAAATCGCAAAACACCAGATCAAGCGATTGTTAGACCAAGAATTGAAAGGCTTAAAGCACCAAACTTTAAAACTCGTGCAGCTTGAAAAAACCAACCAACGAAGCTTTGAGCTCCAACCAGGCTTAAACGTTACTCTCAAAGGAAAGGTAGATCGTATAGATCAAGTAAACTCGACTTACCGTATTGTTGATTATAAAACAGGAAATGTCCTACAAAGCCAACTCAAGGTTCACCCAGATTGGCTTGATTTTACTTCAGATTATAAATATAGTAAGGCTTTTCAGGTCCTTTTTTACACGTTACTTGCTGAAGAAGATCTTCAATTTCCCTGTCAAGCAGGCATTATTTCATTTAAAAATTTAAATCAAGGCTATCTTAATTTCCAACAAGGTGTGGGTAAAAAAATTAGTACTCAACAAATAGACCAATCTATTTTAAACGATTTTAAAAAAGAGTTACAATCCCTACTGTTAGAAATTATAAACCCAGATATACCCTTTTTAGAAAAAGAAGTTTAAATGGCGAAGCGTTGGAAATTAAATAAAGTAGATGATCAGGATAAGGTCAAGGCCTTGAAGGATTCGTTAGGTATTTCTACCGAGGTATCACAACTTTTAGTTAATCGAAGCATTTGTACCTACGATCAAGCAAAAGCATTTTTTAGACCAGACCTAACTCAATTACACGATCCGTTTTTAATGAAGGATATGTCTAAGGCTGTAGAGCGTATTCAGTTAGCAATCCAACGTGAGGAACATATATTAGTTTATGGCGATTATGATGTTGATGGCACAACTGCCGTCACTTTAATGTATTCATACCTTAACGAAAGCCATACCCATGTCACGCCTTACATTCCGGACAGGTATAAAGAAGGTTATGGTGTGTCTTACCAAGGGATTGATGAAGCCGCTGATAAAGGTGTTACTTTAATTATTGCTTTAGATTGTGGTATTAAAGCCGTTGATAAAGTCGCTTATGCTAAACAAAAAGGCATAGACTTTATAATTTGTGATCACCATCGACCGGGGCCTCAAATTCCACAAGCTGTAGCCGTTTTAGATCCCAAACAAGACAATTGTAATTATCCCTTTGACGAGCTTTGCGGTTGTGGAGTAGGGTTTAAGCTTATACAAGCACTTCAAGTCAAGCGAGGTAAAAGTCAGCGTAAAATTTATAAGTACTTAGATTTAGTAGCCATCGCTATTGGTTCAGACATTGTTCCCATAATTGGGGAAAATAGAATCTTGTGTTTTTATGGCCTTAAATTAGTTAATGCCCGGAAACGACCTGGTATTAACGCATTGCTTGGTCAAACCAATAAAAAGAAGTTTTCAATTACAGATCTCGTATTTGGTGTAGGTCCAAGAATTAATGCAGCAGGCCGAATGGAGCATGGTTTATATGCGGTTAAATTATTATCTGAAATTGAGGCAGAAGCAGCACAAGCGAAAGCGCTACAAATTGAAAATTTTAATTCTAGCCGCCAGCAAGAAGACCGTAAAACGACCATTGAAGCCTTAGCTCAAATTGAAACTAATCAAGAAACCAAGCACTATACAAGCGTGGTGTATAAAGACCATTGGCACAAAGGAGTTATTGGTATCGTCGCCTCTCGCTTAACCGAAACCTACTACAGGCCAACCTTAGTATTTACCAAGAGCGGTCATAAATTGGCTGCCTCAGCACGAAGTGTTAAAGGCTTTGATGTCTACAATGCTTTGGAGCAATGCAGTGAGCTTATCGAACAATTTGGAGGGCATAAATATGCTGCAGGTCTCACCTTAGATCCTGATAATTATGAGCCTTTCAAGCATAAATTTGAAGATGTCGTCAAAAAAAGTATCAATAAAGATCTACTTATCCCCGAAATTCCCTACGAGATTGAAGTTGACTTTCACCAAATTACGCCTAAACTATACCGCATCATCCAACAATTTGCACCTTTTGGGCCTCAAAATATGAAGCCCACATTCAAGGCTAAAAACCTTCAACTCGATCCCAAAGCCAAAACCGTTGGTGCCGACGCGAGCCACTTAAAAT
Organism: Psychroflexus sp.; assembly: GCA_965656295.1. Lineage (GTDB taxonomy): Bacteria > Bacteroidota > Bacteroidia > Flavobacteriales > Flavobacteriaceae > Psychroflexus. Next base: position 4,402 of record CBFHKB010000044.1, on the reverse strand, counting down.
GTCAACTAATACAAGCTGAAATTGCTATAGATAGTATAGGCTTTAATCTAGGACCGAAATTAGCTGAACTCCAATCGAGTGGACTGCTTGAAGCCGTATTTACAGTTGAAGTTAACGAGTGGAATAACACCCAGCGTCTTCAGTTAAATCTCAAAGATATAAGACCTCAATAAGCATTTCAGCCTATAATTATTAACTTTGACCTAACAACGAAATTTCATGTTAGAAGATATTTTTTCAGCTTTACCATTAGGAGTATTTTTAGCTTTTATGGTAGGACCAGTGTTTTTTGTTCTCCTAGAAACAGCAGCGTTAAGGGGTTTTAGGGCGGCGTTAACCTTTGATCTTGGTGTTATTCTTGCTGATATTGTGTTTTTGTGTATCGCTTATTTTAGTACGTCACAGTTGCTTAAAAGCATTAAAGACGATCCAGCTTTATTTATATTTGGTGGTACCGTTTTAGTGGTTTATGCCGTAATTAGCTACGTGAAGATTAAACGTGCTAACTATTCTATAGCCGATTTCCATGCTCAAAAATTGAAACGTAAAGATTATATTGGAATTTTTATCAAAGGGTTTTTACTTAATTTCATAAATATTGGGGTACTTGGATTTTGGCTGGGCTTGTTGATCATTTTTGGTCCAAGTCTTAATATGGATCCTACACGAATGATGACGTTTTTCACCACAGTTCTTGTAACTTACCTAGTGGTAGATATTTTAAAAATACTCTTAGCAAAACGCTTAAATAAGTCTTTAACTCCAAAACGGGTTGTTATTGTAAAAAAAATAATAAGTCTCATCATGCTTATTTTTGGAGTGGTACTTGTTCTTAGAGGTTTGTTTCCCGACAATGCTCAAAAATTTGAAAACCAGTTTGAAAAACCAAACATGACCGTAATTTCAACTTTAAATGACTAAAGTCATAGAAGCCTGTTTTTGATTTTTATTTCAAAGCTGTTTTACCTAATTTCGTTAAAAATATTAACATTTTGTGGTACACTAAAAACGCTTTGACTCGAAAAAATCTTATGGCTTTAACGGGGCTTTTTTTAAGTTTTTTTCTTATTATACATTTAGTCGGTAATCTTCAATTGCTATTACCCGCTAAAGAAGCTCAACTTCAGTATAACTGGTATAGCGAGTTGCTCTCAGGAAGTTTATTTATCAAAATAGTCTCCTACGGTCTTTATGCGAGTATTCTTATACATGCTTTAGATGCTTTGTACTTAAGCTTAAAAGCTCGAAAACTTTCCAGCCGATACGCTATAGATAGACGTCGCCGAGCTAGTCCATGGTATGCTAGACATATGATGCTGTTGGGGGTTATCGTATTTGCTTTTTTAATTATTCATTTTAAAGATTTTTGGTATCCTTATAAATTTGGCGAAGTAGGCCTAGACGCTGATGGCCAAAAAGACTTATACAGTCTTGTAATCCTAGCTTTTAAAGATTGGTGGTATGTTGTTTTATATAGTGTGGCTATTCTTGCTTTGGGGTTTCATTTAATTCATGGTCTGTTTAGCGCTACAAGAAGTTTAGGTGTATATCATCCAACTTATACAAAACTCATAAAAACACTAAGCTTAGCTTTTGGAATAGCTTTATGCTTAGGTTACCTTGTTATTCCAATTTATCTTTTTTTAAATAACTAAGCATGGAAAAAACAATCAACGCCAACATACCAGCAGGAGATTTAAGTGAAAAGTGGGAAAACTATAAAGCACAAGCTAAGTTAGTGAGCCCCAACAATCGTAAAAAACTAGAGGTTATAGTTGTGGGAACTGGTTTGGCAGGAGCTTCGGCAGCGGCGTCTTTAGCAGAAATGGGCTATAATGTAAAAAGTTTTTGTTTTCAAGACTCTCCAAGACGGGCGCATTCGGTGGCTGCACAAGGCGGTGTTAATGCCATGAAGAACTATCAAAATGATGGTGATAGCGTTTACCGCATGTTTTATGATACGTTAAAAGGTGGCGATTTTAGATCGCGTGAGGCTAATACATATCGCTTGGCAGAATGTTCAGCTAACTTAATAGATCAAGCTGTAGCTCAAGGCGTACCATTTGGTCGGGAGTATAGCGGTTATTTAAAAAACCGGTCTTTTGGAGGTGTGCAAGTCTCTCGTACTTTTTATGCCCGTGGGCAAACAGGACAACAGTTGCTTTTAGGGGCTTATCAAGCCTTAATGCGTCAAACTGAAACTGGGAAAGTGACATTGTATACCCGTCATGAAATGTTAGATTTGGTGCTAATAGATGGTAAGGCCAAAGGTATTATCGCTCGAAATCTCGATACGGGTAAAATAGAGCGCCACGGAGCCCATATAGTCGTACTTGCAACAGGCGGATTTGGTAAAATTTATTACTTATCAACTTTAGCCATGGGCTGTAATGCTTCAGCTATATGGCGAGTTCATAAAAAAGGAGCTTACATGGCTAATCCTAGTTGGACTCAAATTCACCCTACAAGTTTACCGCAAAGTGGTCCTTACCAATCTAAATTAACTTTAATGTCAGAATCGCTTCGTAATGATGGTCGCATTTGGGTGCCTAAAGCTAAAAACGATCAACGCCCTCCGAACCAAATTCCTGAAGATGAAAGAGATTATTATTTAGAGCGTAAATATCCATCGTTTGGAAATTTAGCACCACGTGATATTGCTTCAAGATCGGCTAAAGAACAAATTGATGCAGGAAAAGGAGTTGGCCCATTGCAAAATGCTGTTTATTTAGATTTTGCACATGCCATAGCTGAGGTTGGTAAAGACGTCATTGAACAACGGTACGGAAACTTATTTACAATGTATGAAAAAATCACAGCGATTAATGCCTATAAAGAACCGATGAAAATTTCACCTTCTGCACACTTTTCAATGGGTGGGCTTTGGGTAGATTATGATCTGATGACAAACATTCCAGGTTTGTTTGCTATTGGTGAGTCCAACTTTTCAGACCATGGGGCAAATCGGCTTGGGGCCAACTCTTTATTACAAGCCTGTGTAGATGGTTATTATATTGCACCTTATACAATTCAAAATTATTTAGCTGATGAGATTAATACCCCAAAAACAGATATCTATCATTCTGCTTTTGATGAAGCTGAATCACGTGCGCTTAAACAATTAGAACACTTTGTAAATTGCAAAGGGACCAAAACAGCTGAAGAATTCCATAAAGAATTAGGAAAAATACTCTATGACAAATGCGGTTTATCCCGATCAAAATCAGGCTTAACACAGGCCATAAAATCAATACAAGAATTACGTGTTGAATTTAAGGAAAATTTACTAGTACCTGGTGAGGTTCAAGATATTAATAGTGAGCTAGAGAAGGCTGGCCGCGTGAATGATTATATGGAGCTAGCGGAGTTAATGTGTAAAGACGCTTTAAGTCGTGAAGAATCGTGTGGAGCGCATTTTAGAGAAGAATTTCAAACGCCAGACGGTGAGGCACTTCGTAATGATCAAGACTATGCTTACACTTCAGCCTGGGAATGGACAGGAAACCCATCAGAACCTCAATTAAATAAAGAAGAATTAGTGTTTGAGTTTGTGAAACCCACACAACGAAGCTACAAATAAGGATTATGAAAATACATTTAAACGTTTGGCGACAAAAGCATAAAGACAGTAAAGGAGCACTTGTGAAATACAGCTTAGATGAAGTTGACCCTGAAATGTCTTTTTTAGAAATGTTAGATACATTGAACCTGAAACTGGCTAAACAAGGCGAACGCCCTATCGAGTTTGATCATGATTGTCGGGAAGGTATTTGTGGGCAATGCGGTGTGATGATTAATGGGATTGCTCATGGTCCTTTAAAAAACACAACAACTTGTCAATTACATATGCGATCTTTTAAAGATGGTGATACAATTTACATAGAACCCTTTAAAGCCAAAGCTTTTCCTGTAATTCGTGACTTAAAAGTAGACCGGTCTTCTTTTGACGCCATTATCGCGGCAGGCGGCTACGTATCTGTAAACACTGGCCAAGCGCCTGAAGCTAATAGTATTATGGTCACTCACAATCAAGCTGAAGCAGCCTTTGATTCGGCCGCTTGTATAGGATGTGGTGCTTGTGTGGCAACTTGTAAAAATGCAAGTGCAGCTTTATTTACTTCAGCAAAAATTTCACACTTGGCTCAACTACCACAAGGTCAAAAAGAGAGTGAAAAACGAACGCTTAAAATGGTAGACCGTATGGAGGAGTTAGATTTTGGTCATTGTACCAACACCGAAGCTTGTGAAGTGGAGTGTCCTCAAGAAATTTCAGTTTTAAACATTGCAAAAATGAATTACGAGTATAATAAAACAAAGCTGAAGTTATAAGTTTTGAGAACTAACAATAAAAAAGCCTAACTTAATAAAAGTTAGGCTTTTAAGTTTTGAGGTGTCGAGCGGA
>CBFHKB010000043.1:0-16434 GCA_965656295.1 Psychroflexus sp. | reverse complement strand
CACTCAATCATTTGTAAATCAAGCTTATGGTTATGAAGGTTTACAACTTTTAGAAAAAGGCTATTCGCCTGAAAAGGCTCTAAATCGTTTAGTACAAAACGATAAAGCTTCAGCATTTAGACAAGTGGCTATGCTTAATAACAAAGGTGAGGTTGCGGTGCATACGGGTAAAAAATGTATTGAAGTTGCTCAATACAAGATTGGTAATAACTTTGCTGTACAAGCTAATATGATGCTTAATGATAAGGTAATTGGCAGCATGTACAACGCGTACCTAGAACATAATAATTTAGCTTTAGCCGAACGTGTTTTAGCTACCTTGCAAGCAGCACAAGATGCTGGCGGTGATATTCGCGGCAAACAATCGGCTGCTTTAATGGTAGTGGGACCAAAACCACCACAACAACCGTGGGATGACAAGTTAATCGACTTACGGGTAGACGATCACAAGCAACCTATCAAAGAATTAGGTCGCTTACTTAAAGTGCAACGCGCCTATGAATTTATGAATGAAGGTGACCTTGCAATGGAAGAAAATAATATCGCCAAAGCTTTAGAGGCTTATTCTAAAGCTGAAGCCTTAGAACCTACCAACCTAGAAATGAAATTCTGGAAAGCGGTAGCCTTAACCAATGCGGGCGAACTTAAAAAGGCCGTGCCCATGTTCGAGCGTATTTTTAATATCGATAAAAACTGGCAAACCCTCCTAAAACGCTTGCCAGATGCCGAATTAATTAACATTGATGAAACGGCCTTAAACTATTTACTTGAATTATAATCTAAGCAAAAAACGAAATCATGATACTTCTGCGGCACAACTTCAACTGGAAACTACTACTTATCCTATTAGGCTTCTACTTAACGAGCTGTCAAAACTCTAACACCTTAGAACACAACGAAACGAAGTTAAATTCAGCTCCAGAAGAAAGCGACACTATCGCAAAATTTGGAATTGCCATACATGGTGGTGCGGGAACCATTACACGTGAAAACATGAGCGATTCATTACAAGCGGTTTACGAAGCTAAGCTAACTGAAGCTATTACTGCTGGCCATCAAATTTTAGAAAATGGCGGAACAGCTATTGAAGCTGTTCAAGCAAGTATTGTGATCATGGAAAATTCTCCTTTATTTAATTCGGCTAAAGGCGCTGTGTTTACTAATGATGGGAAGAATTCTCTTGATGCCTCCATTATGGATGGGAACACTAAAAATGCGGGAGCTATTGCTGGGGTTGAAACCATTAAAAATCCCATTAAACTTGCTTATGAAGTCATGGAGCATTCGCCACATGTGCTTTTGTCTGGTAAAGGTGCTGAGCAGTTTGCAGCTAATCAAGGTTTAGAACTAGTTGATCCAAGTTACTTTTTTACTCAAGACCGTTTTGATGTGTTACAACGCGTGAAGAATAGAGAAAAAACAGCTTATACCGATAGCTTTATAGATGATACAAAGTTTGGAACTGTGGGCTGTGTGGCTCTAGATCAAAATGGGAATTTAGCTGCTGGAACTTCAACAGGCGGCATGACTAACAAAAAATGGGGACGCATCGGTGATTCGCCTATTATTGGTGCAGGTACCTATGCTAACAATACAACCTGCGCTGTTTCAGCAACTGGTTGGGGCGAATATTTTATGCGTGGCGTCGTAGCTTACGACATAGCAGCGCGAATGGAATATGCTCAAGAAAGCTTAAAAGAATCTAGCCGAAAGGTCATTCAAGAAAAATTACCAGCACTAGGCGGAAATGGTGGAATTATTGCCATAGACCAGTCTGGAGAAGTTAGCATGGAGTTTAATACCTCTGGCATGTATCGTGCTTCTATGAATGCTCAAGGTAAATTGGTGGTTAAAATGTATAAGGACTAAGTTTCTTCTACATACTCCAATAAGTCTCCAGGTTGGCAGTTTAAAACCTGACATATATGTTGAAGTGTTGAAAACCGAATTGCACGTGCTTTACCTGTTTTTAAAATCGATAAATTGGCTTTAGTAATACCTATGGCTCTGGCTAATTCTACAGACTGCATACCACGTTCTTCTAAAAGTTGGTCTAACTTAATTTTTATAGGCATAATTAAATGGTTAAATCTTGGTCTTGTTTCGCTTGAATTGATAATCGGAGTATTTTACTAAGACGAATAAAACTCAAGCCTAAAACAAGTATAAGAAAATATAAGCCAGATTTGGTTTCCAAAAAATGGTTTGTAATTTCAAAATAATACGACAAGAATACTTTTTTTAGAATTAAAGACAAGCTTAGCGCGATTAAAGACCAGCCACTATAATAAAGACGTTTACATACAGCATTGGACTTAAATTCACGATTAACGAGAAAGAGTTGAGCAAGTTTTCTTAATTGATAAGCTAGTGTTAGAAATACTATATAATAAGCTAATTCAGTAACTACAGGCCAATAATTGTGTTTTAGAAATGGTGTTTTAGTCTCATAAATCGAATTAGAAAAATCTGGACTAAAGCCACCTAGTGAAAAAAATAGTAAGGTAGAAATACCGTTTAGTACTGCGATGTAAAAAAGAATATCGAAAACAAGTTTAAAGCTCGCTTTTTTAAACATAAGTCGTGGTTTTAAATGGTTAAATGTTGATCTTCTTGAAGGTCTGTCCCTCGCTTAATTACTTTAGCAGCCAGCAGTAAAACTAGACCAAAGGCAAGTTCGCTTACAAAGCCCTTGTCTAACTCTACGGCCAAGCTTGGTTTAAACTGGCCTTGCTCCATTAGTTTAGAAGCGAATTCTAAAATAGGCTTACCAATTCCATAAGCCACTAGAATATATCCTAAAAAAGCAATTGATTTTGCATTGTTTTTTGCAAAAAAATCACCATCTTCAAAGTGTTTTAGTACAGTGACAATTCCGTTTAAGGCTGTGAATGCGAGTACCCAAAAAATAAAAAGCGGTAATAGTAAAAGGAAAAACTCTATTCGCCGTTCAATAACAGCTTTTAAATCGGAGAAAAACATGTAGACCCCAAATACAATCAAGGCACTCAGTATTAATCTTAAGATTTGCACGACAATTTTTAAAAGTGAAATAATAGTAGTCATGTTTCAAAATTATTGTTTTACAATAACAAATCTACAATTAATTATTGTTTTACAATAACTGAAAGTTGAAATTATAGCGAGTGTGTTAAACTATGATTAAAGATGGGCGTCATAGTTATGCTAAGCCTAATGGCTGTAAAATAAACTTTATATTTGTAGATTTTAAATTTCAAGCATGTTAGAAGCGGTTTTAGTAGGATTTGTATTTGCTCTACTTATGGTCTTTACAGGATCATTTTTTAGAGGGAAGTTTGCGGTTGCTTCAGCCTTGCTTCCTGTTGGCTTATTTATCTACTTTTTATCACAAATTGGTTTAATTTCAGCCGGAGAAATAGGCTATGAAACTTATAACTGGATACCAAACTTTGACGTTAATCTTAGCTTTAAACTGGATGGCTTATCGCTCCTGTTCAGCTTGATGATTACAGGTATTGGAAGCTTGGTGTTTTTATACACGGCGGCTTACCTTAAAAACCATCGATACTTAGATCGATTTTATGGCTATTTAAGTTTATTTATGGCTGCGATGTTAGGCTTGGTCTTATCTGACAACTTAATGTCGATGTTCGTATTCTGGGAGTTAACAAGTATTTCATCTTTTTTCTTAATCGGCTTTAATAATGAGGCTAAAGATTCTCGGAAATCTGCGTTAATTGCTCTGGGCATAACAGGCTTAGGTGGCCTTTTATTATTAGGTGGTGCTATTTTGCTTGGTCACATTTCGGGTACTTATGAAATTTCAGAGATGCTAAATCAACAAGACTTGATCCATCAACACCCGTATTATGTCTTGGCTGTTATTTTAATTTTCGGTGCAGCATTTACAAAATCTGCTCAGTTTCCATTTCACTTTTGGTTGCCTGGTGCAATGAAGGCGCCAACTCCTGTGTCAACGTATTTACATTCTGCCACCATGGTTAAGGCTGGCATTTATTTATTGTTTCGTTTTTCACCTGTCTTGGGAGATACTGAACTTTGGCACACAACTTTAATTTGTGTCGGGGCAATTACGATGCTTTACTCGGCTATACACATAGTGTTTAGAACAGACTTGAAAGGGATTTTAGCTTATTCTACCATTTCTGCCTTAGGTATTTTAGTTTTTTTAATTGGGATTGGAACCCAAGCGGCTTTAATTGCAGCTACTGTTTTTATTATAGTTCATGCCTTATATAAAGCCTCTCTCTTTTTAATTACAGGCATTATAGATCATGAAACAGGTACACGTGATATTACCAAATTAGCCGGGCTTAGAAAGGTATTAATGCCAGTGGCTATCGCTGGTTTTCTGGCGGCCTTAATTAGTGGTGGCGTACCGCCTAGCATAGGTTTTGTTGGTAAAGATTTAATTTACGAGGCAACATTACATACGCCGCAAGCCATAGGGTTAACCGCACTTGCAATCGCAACAAATATATTATTATTTTATGGTGGCTTTGTGGCCGGTGTGAAACCATTTATGGGTAAGCTTCCTGATGGTTTTAAAACCATACATTTACCAAGTCCATTAATGTGGGGGCCTCCACTTTTAATGGTTACTGCAGGTATAGTGTTTGGTCTTTTTCCACAATTAATCGAAACAGGGTTTGCACAGCCAATTGTAGATCAAATGATAGATGCCCCAAAAGAATTTCACTTAAAATTATGGCATGGGTTTAATCTTATTTTAGGATTAAGTGCTCTTACAATGGGTGTTGGTATTTGCCTATATTTTATAATAAAGCCCTCCCATAAAAAAGAAAGTTTTATTGAAAGCTTTGAAGGAATTGCCCCAAAGACTTTAACCCTTAGATTTTCAGAAACCTTCCAGTGGTTTAGTGGAGTTTGGACCAATTGGTTTCAAAACGGTTATTTGAGGCATTACTTGTCTATTATCGTAGGCTTTATTATCCTATTGATGGGTTACTTATTGATTTATGATTTCAATTTAACGATAGATTATGCAAGTTTAGCCCAAATTACTGTTTATGAAATAGCCATTGTATTAATGCTTATTATCGCTATAATGTTTACCGTTTTCACAAAGTCAAGGCTTGCGGCTGTAGCTTCAATGGGTGTTGTAGGTTTTGCCTTTAGTATTTTCTTTTTATTTTATTCAGCACCAGATTTAGCGATGACTCAATTCTCGGTCGATACCTTAACAGTTATCCTATTTGTATTAGTATTATACAAGTTGCCAACCTATTTAAAGTTAACTAACGATAAAATCAGAATCAAACACGGTATCTTGTCGGTAACTTTAGGAGGTTTAATTACTATTCTGATCTTAAAAGTGCTTAATGAACCGAAAAATACTGAGGTGAGCGACTTTTATGCTAAAAATGCGTACGAGCTAGCGCACGGTAAAAATATTGTAAATGTAATTTTAGTAGATTTTAGAGGAATAGATACGATGATTGAGATCTCGGTACTTATTGTAGCTGCTTTAGGTGTATTTGGGCTCTTGAAATTACGTTTAAAAACCAAAGACAAAAAATAAACTTACGTGAAAACCATTATATTAAAAACAGCGTCTAATTACTTACTGCCAGTATTATTACTGTTCTCGGTATTTATATTATTACGAGGACATTATTTACCAGGTGGCGGCTTTGTAGGTGGTCTGGTCGCGGCAATTGCATTTGTATTAGATGCCTTTGCTAATGGCTTACAAAACACAAAACAAGTGTTAAAAATACATCCTGGCTTTTTTATGCCGGTGGGGTTGTTATTAGCATTTTTAAGTGCTATTTCACCCATAGTATTTGCTGATCTTCCCATTATGACAGGACTTTGGGCTCACGAGCCTATTCCTGTACTGGGCACGATCGGATCGGCTTTATTTTTTGATACCGGTGTCTACTTAGTTGTGATTGGCGCCTCATTAACCATAATTTTCACTATTTCAGAATCGGCTTAATATGGAATTACTTTTAGCCATCATCACAGGTTTATTATATGCAGCAGGCATTTACATGATCATGCGCCGAAGTATTGTAAAACTTATTTTAGGTATTGTCCTGTTAGGTAACGGTGTTAACTTACTTATTTTTTTACTTGGTCGAATTACCAAAGGAGAACCTCCAATAATTGCCGATAATGAAAAATTACTTGAGGGTGTCTTTGCAGATCCCATTCCGCAAGCTTTAATCTTAACAGCCATTGTAATTAGTTTTGGGTTACAATCCTTTGCTATTATTTTAGTAAAACGAGCTTATAAAGTATTAAAAACAGACGATTTAGATCAACTTAACACGACAGACGAAGATTCATGAGCAACCACATTATCATATTACCCTTAATTGTAAACTTGCTGTTTAGCATTATCTTAATGTTTTTCTGGAAGAACATTAATTTCCAAAAATTAGTGAGTGTTATTGGCAACCTTATTGGGTTAGGCGTGGCTATTTGGGTGTTTACAAGTGTGTATCAAGAGGGGACACAAGTGGTTGAAGCTGGAAACTGGAAAGCACCTTTTGGAATTGTATTTGTAGGCGATATGTTAGCGGCAACCTTAGTCTTATTAACCGCTATTAGTGGTTTAGCTGTCTCTATTTTTTCTACCATATCGGTGATTAACGCACGATTACGTTTTGGCTATTTTAGTGTATTTCACTTTTTATTATTAGGCTTAAATGGTGCTTTCTTAACAGGTGACATATTTAACTTATATGTTTGGTTTGAAATTATTATTATCAGCTCTTTCGTATTAATTAGTATTGGTGGTGAGAAAAATCAGCTTGAAGGTGCAGTCAAATACTTTGCATTAAATTTTTTCGCCTCTATGATATTTTTAACCGCTTTAGGCGTGCTTTATGGGCTGGCAGGAACATTAAATATGGCAGATTTAGCGGCTAAGGTAGGTGATATTAACAACCGAACTTTAGTTGATGTTTGTGCCGTTTTATTTTTAGTAGGTTTTGGGATCAAGTCAGCTATTTTTCCGTTGTATTTCTGGTTACCTGCTTCTTACCATACACCACCCTCAGCCGTTTCTGCGATATTTGCTGGTTTGTTAACCAAAGTTGGCGTGTATGCATTGATTCGTGTTTTTTCTATGATTTTTGAAGTAGATATATTTTTACAATCCTTACTCATCACCTTAGGTATTTTAACCATCTTCTCGGGTGCTTTAGGAGCAATGGTACAAACCAATATTCGAAAAGTCTTTTCATATTTAATTATTTGCCATATTGGATTTATGATTGGCGGTTTAGGTTTGTTTACCGAAATAGCACTTGCTGGCGTCATCTTTTATTTAATTCACGATATCATTGTAAAAACAAACATTTTTTTAATAGCTGGGGTTATTTATCGCATCAAGGCCAGCACTAATATGAATAAAATTGGCGGTTTATATGCGAATTATCCCAAATTAAGTTTACTCTTTGCTATCCCTTTATTTTCTTTAGTTGGTATTCCTCCTTTATCAGGCTTTTGGCCAAAACTATCTTTAATTTTAGCGAGTTTCAACGCTGCCGAATATTGGTACTTTGGGGCTGTTATATTTGGTAGCTTTATCACGTTGTTTGTCATAGCAAAACTATGGGCAAATGCCTTCTGGAAAAACCAACCCGAGTTTAAACGCCAACGTAAATTTATTTACTTTTATCAACTCCGGGGATTTCAAAAATTACAGTTTTTGGCGCCCATTGTGTTTTTAACCCTTGTAACCTTATACATTGGTTTTGGAGCCGATCACATTCAGGAACTCTCACAGCGTATAGCTGGCGAAATTGTCAATAATCAATCGTATATTAATGCTGTTTTAAAACCATAAAACATGAGAACGCAATTTTTGTCGAACATACTATTAATGCTTATTTGGGTATTTCTTACAGGGAGTTACTCTATAGAAAACTTTAGTTTTGGTTTTGTGTTTAGTTTCTTGATTTTATGGATTATAGCTCGAAAATCAGGTAAAAACAAATACTTTAGGATACTACCGCGTATTGTTGGTTTTTTATTTTTCTTTTTATGGGAAATGATTAAAGCTAACATTCAAGTCGCCATTGAAGTGATCACTCCAACTCACAATATGAAACCTGGTATTGTAAGTGTGCCTCTAGACGCTAAAACCGATGTAGAAATTACTTTTTTAGCTAACCTAATCACATTAACACCTGGCACCTTAAGCCTTGATGTTTCGACCGACAGAAGTGTACTTTACGTTCATAGCATGTATGTACACGACAAACAAGAATTTATAGACGACATTAAAAATGGCTTTGAAAAGCGCTTATTAGATATTTTAAGATGACATTAAACGACTATCTATACTACGTAATTTTACCCTTGCTTTCCTTGGCAGAAATCTTAGTGTTTATAAGATTCGTAAAGGGACCAAGCATTATAGATCGTGTGGTAGCCTTAGATTTACTTATCACCATCGGGATTGGTATTATTGCTATTTATAGTATCATAAACAATCAACCCACCTTTTTAGATATTGCTATGATTTTAGCACTTATCGCATTTTTAAGCACGGTTGCTTTCTCATACTACCTTGAAAAACGAAATAAAAATGACTGAACTATTTATTTACATATGCGCCACCCTTGGAACCATTTTCGCTTTACTAGCGGCCGTTGGACTTATTCGAATGCCAGATACTTACCTTAGAATATCTGTCAATACCAAAGCAGCTACATTAGGCGTAGGCCTACTCCTTGGTGCAGCTGCTGTTTATTTTTACGATTTTTCGGTCACCACACGAGTCCAAGCTATTGTTATTTTTATACTCCTCACAGCTCCTGTTGGAGCACATCTAATTGCACGAACATCTTACTTTTTAGGTAATAATTTGTGGGATGGCTCGGTCATAGACGATTTAAAAGGGCGCTACAATAAATCGACCCACGAATTAGATAGTGATCCCAAGGAAACCAAAACAGATATCGCTGAAAACACTACCACTAATGACTCAGCTTCCTAAGGCATTACAAGCTAAAATTGAAGAACGCCAACGGAATAACAGTCTTCGCGAATTACAACGCCCTGCACCCTCATTAATCGATTTTGCTTCTAATGATTACCTTGGCTTTAGTAACTTAGAATCGGTTGAAGTTTCGGCGAAGCAAATTCAAGCCTCTTACACCAAACACGCTAAACCGGGATCCCGTCTACTTTCAGGAAATAGCCCAATCCATGAAGATTGCGAGGCCTTTTTAGCTCAATTTTACAATGCACAAAGCAGTGTATTGTTTAATTCGGGTTACGATGCTAATCTTGGCTTAATTTCAGCTATAGGACTTCGAAATAGCATTATTTTATATGATGAATTAGTCCATGCTTCTATCCGAGATGGTATTCGCTTAAGCCTTGCTAAGACTTATAAATTTAAGCATAACAGCCTCGAAGACCTTGGTTCGAAACTAATAAAACATAGCTCAAAAGACACCACTGTATTTGTCATTACCGAAAGTGTATTTTCGATGGATGGTGACCAGGCACCGGCGCTGGACATCGCATGGCTATGCCAAGATCATCAGGCTTATTTTATCTTGGACCAAGCCCATGCGATTGGGGTATTAAACCAGGATGGCTTGCCGCATCAAAACCTGCAATGTTTTGCCAAAGTAGTCACCTTTGGTAAAAGCTTTGCTCAACATGGGGCCGTGGTTATTGGTAGCAAAGCACTAAAAACCTATCTTCTCAACTTCAGCCGTAGTTTAATTTATACCACCGCTATGGCCGAACGTCAAGTAGCTCTCATCTGGAGCGCACATCTGCAGCTTAAATCTTCAACATCTCAAATTTCAGCTTTACAAACCGCCATTTCTACGTTTAAAAGTGAAATTACTAGGCTTAATTTAAATCGCTATTTTATCCCTAGCTCTACGGCAATTCAATCTTGTGTAATACCCGATAATGCCAAATGCAAGCGCACTGCTGAAGCCTTAAAAGCAAATGCATACAATGTTAAGCCTATTTTATCGCCTACCGTTCCCAAGGGTGAAGAACGCTTGCGATTTTGCTTACACGCCTTTAATTCAGCTAAAGAAATACAAGGAGTTTTAAAACTTTTAAGCCAGTTGCTTCAATCAAATTAATAACTTTGAAATGATCAAATTTTAGTTCATGAAAATTATATCTTACAACGTAAATGGTATTAGAGCGGCTTTAAAAAAAGGACTGGTCGATTGGCTTTCTGCCACCGATGCCGATGTGGTTTGCTTTCAAGAAACCAAAGCCCAACCCGAACAAATAGATGACAGCTTATTCGAAGCGCTCGGTTTTAAGTATTGCTACTGGTTTTCTGCCGAAAAAAAAGGCTATAGTAGCGTAGGTATTATTTCTAAACATGAGCCTAAGCAGGTGACCTACGGTACTGGGATAGATTATATGGATCGTGAAGGCCGAAACTTACGTGTCGATTTTGATGAACTCTCTGTTATGAGTTTATACCTGCCATCAGGAACCAATACAGAACGGCTGGAGTTTAAACTAAATTACATGGCCGATTTTAAAACCTATATTCATCAACTTACTCAAGAAGTACCTAAGTTAGTGATTTGTGGCGATTATAATATATGCCACGAACCTATAGATATTCATGATCCCGTTCGGCTTAAAAATGTGTCAGGCTTTTTACCGGTAGAACGCGAATGGCTTACCAACTTTCTTGAATTAGGTCTTATTGATTCGTTTCGCTATTTACATCCCGAAAAAGAAGAATACTCCTGGTGGAGTTACCGTGCGAATGCCAGAGCAAGAAATAAAGGCTGGCGCTTAGATTACCATTTAATTACTAAACCGCTTGAACAACAACTTAAAAGGGCATTAATTTTGCAAGAGGCAAAACATAGTGACCATTGTCCCGTTTTAGTAGAGTTAACCACTTAAAAAATACCTATGAAAAAAATAGTTATAGTAAGCTTAGCCAGCTTATGCCTTACCGCTTGTGTAAGTAAAAAAAAGTTTGATGGTTTAACACGTCAATTTGACGATTTACAAGCCGATTATGTGACGCAAACCGCCGAACTTAACAATTGCGAAGATACGGTTGAGCAACTCCAAAGTACCCAAGCAGATTTACAAGACCAACTAAATCGCATAAGAAATGCTAAAGCAACACTTGAACAAGATTTAGCAAATCAACAAAACGATTACCAACAGCTTGAAGCATCTTACAAAGCATTAGAAGCTAATAGCAGCAAAGTTTTAGCTGAAAATGCGCAACAAAACAGACGTCTTTTAAAAGAACTTGAAGCTAAAAAGAAGGCTTTAGCTGAGGAACGCCAGCGCTTGGAACAACTACAAAAAGACTTAGACTTTAGAGCTAAACGCATTAACGACCTAGAACAAATGGTGGTTGCTAATGAAGAAAAAATGAACGCCTTAAAAAATAAGCTCTCTGACGCCTTGATTAATTTTGAAGGGCGAGGCTTAAGTGTAGAGCAACGCAATGGTAAAGTATACGTCTCGATGGAAAATAAACTTTTGTTTAAATCGGGAAGTTGGGCTGTAGGTACCGAAGGCCGAGCCGCTGTGAATGAACTCGGAAAAGTATTAGCCGATAATCCAGATATTGCCGTGCTCATTGAAGGACACACCGATAACGATCCGTACAACGGGAGTGGACCATTAAAAGACAATTGGGATTTATCGACCAAACGTGCCACCGAAGTCCTAAAGCTATTACTAAACAATCAGGACATAGAGCCCGAACGTTTAACCGCAGCTGGTCGAGGAGAATTTGCACCCATTGCTCCAAATACAACCACACAAGGTAAAGCCAAAAACAGACGTATTGAAGTTGTTTTAACACCAAAACTAGATGAAATTACAGAACTCTTAAATCAACATTAACCTTGAATTTACTTCACAAAGCCTCTAGTCCGTATTTACTACAGCATAAAACAAACCCTGTACATTGGCGTGAATGGAATGCAGACACCTTGGCATTAGCCCAAAAAGAAGATAAACCACTACTCATAAGTATTGGCTATGCAGCCTGCCATTGGTGCCACGTGATGGCCCATGAATCTTTTGAAGATGAAGCTGTCGCAGAGCTGATGAATACCCATTTTATATGTGTGAAAGTAGATCGAGAGGAGCGGCCTGATGTCGATCAAATTTACATGGATGCGGCCCAAATCTTAACCGGTCGTGGGGGTTGGCCACTTAACGCCTTTGCATTTCCAAACGGTCAGCCATTTTATGCGGCCACTTATTTTCCTAAAGAAAATTGGCTAAAAGTGCTTGAAAATGTAGCTAAGGCTTACTCTAGCCAGCGAGAACAACTTCAAGATACCGCCGAAAAGTTAACCCAAGGGATTTCTGACATGGACCAATTAGACATTTCAGATCACGACCAAACAATTGCGTTTACCAAAACCGACTATCACGATTTACTAGGAAGTTGGCAGCGCTATTTTGATCAAGATTATGGCGGATTTAAAGGCGCTCCAAAATTTGCCATGCCTAGTAGCTGGGAATTTTTATTACAATACCATTTTCTTACAGGCAATCAAGAGGCTTTAGCCCAAACAACCAACTTGCTAGATCACATGATTACCGGGGGCATTTACGATCAAATTCATGGAGGCTTTGCGCGTTATTCTGTCGATGAACGCTGGTTTGCCCCGCATTTTGAAAAAATGCTGTACGATAATGCACAGCTTATAAGCTTACTGGCTAATGCTTATAAAATTACCCAAAAGCCAAGCTATAAAACAGCGATTAAGCAAAGTCTTGACTTTGTTGAAAATTGGTTAACCAGCCCAGAACACGGTTTTTACTCGGCAGTTGATGCCGATTCTGAAGGTCGTGAAGGGGCGTTTTACACCTTTACTTACCAAGACTTAGAAACCTTATTAAATCCTGAGGATTTTAAGCTTGCCAAGCTTTATTTTGGACTAACACCTCAAGGAAATTGGGAGGAGAATCAAAATATTTTAGCCGAAGCGATACCTGCTAAAAAGCTAAGCGAAGACTTAAATATACCTGTAAGCCTTATAGAACAGCAGTTAAACAATATTCGAACCAAGATTAAAGCCTATGCTCTTAAACGACCTCAACCAGAGGTTGATAGTAAAGTGCTATGCAGTTGGAACGCCATGATGCTAAAAGCCTACACTGATGCTTACCAAGCTTTTGGTGATCCATATTATCTTGATTGTGCTATAAAAAATGCGGACTTTTTACAGGCTCATTTTTTTGATCACCAAGGGAAATTATGGCGTAATTATAAAGATGGAACGGCTAGCATCACTGCCTTTTTAGAAGATTATGCGTGGTTAAGTTTGGCTTTAATTAGTTTATATGAATGCACCTCTAAACTAAAGTATTTAGAGTTATCTAAATCTCTTGTCGATACGGCTATTGCACACTACTTTAACGAAGATGTAGGCCTGTTTTATTTTACTTCTGCACAAGGTGAACAGCTTATAGCGCGTAAGATGGAAGTGAATGATAATGTAATTCCCGCTTCAAATTCGGTGATGCTTCAAGCTTTATACAAATTATCTAAATTTTACACGAACACCCATTACTTAAGCCTGGTAAAGCGGATGCTCTCTAAAGTAAGCCCTAAACTTTACAAGTCTGGCCCTTATTTAGCTAATTGGGCTATAGTGGTAGGTTATTTATCCCATGGTTTTGCTGAAGTGGTTTCTGGTGGAAGTGAACATGCCGTGCATCAAAAGCAGTTACTCCAGCATTATTTACCTAATGCCATTTTTATGGCCGGTACAACGGAAGATTTAGCACTTATGAAAGCCAAAACTGGCACGAATCATATTTATGTGTGTGTAGACCAAACCTGCCAACAACCGGTCACAAAGGTTAGCGATGCTGTACAGCAGTTGCAACAGCTATAAAGCCATGCCTGTAAGTTTTTTATAGGTGCGTAAAGCTTCGCTATCGGTCATGGCGGCAATGTGAGAGCTAATAGCTATCAGCCAATCTTCGGTGGGTGATTGCTCAAACTTAAAATGAGGTAAAAAATTCGCTAAAATTAAACGGTCGATAGATGTTGATTGACCGTTGAGTTGATGCTCTACGGCGGTGGTAAACTCATGTAGCAGACTTGTTAAGACTTTATAGCCTACAATTTCTTTATCCATAACCTCTTGGCTGCGGTAAACGTTTTTAATACTAATATTTATAATATCTTTAATTTGGGCCTTATAACGCGACTGTGACAATAAGTCTACATGAAAGTCTTCATTTAAAATAGCGGTTTCATTCGCCATGACTATGTCGACTGTTTCTTGAATTAATGTCCCAATGGCTAGGGAACGCAAATAAGCCACCCGATTTTTAGTGGTGTTAAGTTTAGCGTATTTATCGACATCTATTTTATGATTAATGAGTTTGGATAAGTATTCTAAGGCGTAATCTTCTGGAATTAAACCGAGGTTGATGCCATCTTCAAAATCGATAATAGTGTAGCAAATATCATCGGCAGCTTCAACTAGAAACGCTAAGGGATGACGTGCATAACTTTGGCTATGTTCGTGGGTTAAGGTTGGTAATCCGACGTCTCTAGCTACCTCATCAAAAAATTCAGCTTGCTGGGAAAAGTAACCGTATTTTTTATGGGCGATTTGGTGGGTCGGTTTATGGGGCAAAGACGCCTTGGGGTATTTTGTAAAACTAGCTAAGGTTGCATAAGATAAGCGTAAACCACCTATAGAGCCGTCGCGTGTTTCGGTGAGTAATTTAAAGCCGTTGGCATTGCCTTCAAAATGGGTGAGGTCTTGATACGCGAGTTTTGGAATCTGAGATTGGAAACGCTGGCCTGCGCCATTTTTAAAATAATCGCTCATAGCATTTTCGCCAGAATGCCCAAATGGCGGGTTGCCGATGTCATGAGCAATGGCTGCCGCGGCAACAATGGCGCCAAAATCGTTAAAATGAAAGCCGTGTGTGGCTGCTAAATAAGGGTATTTTTTTAAGATGGCCTTGCCCACATTTCGGCCTAAAGAGCGCCCAACGACGGAGACTTCTAGGCTGTGTGTTAATCGGGTGTGTACAAAATCGGTTTCGGATAGCGGAATCACTTGGGTTTTATCTTGCAAGCTTCTAAAAGCTGATGAAAACACAATACGGTCGTAATCGACTTCGAAGCCTAAACGGGTATCGTCTTGTTCTTTACGGATGCGTTTATGCTTGTCGCCAAAACGCTTGAGTGATAAAAGTTGTTCCCAGTTTGCCATGCGGAAAATAATTTGATTCAAAAATACGGTATTGTGGCGTGATTGAGCTATGCCATTTTAAAAAACCTTTTAGTGAAGTTCCTGCTCTAATTGAAAGCTAAATTGTGTTGTTTGTTTTGATGAAATTGAACTTGGTTTTAATTATTCATTTTCAGCGGGGAAAGAAGCTAAAATTAAATTCACAAAAGGGATTAAAAACAACCACTTATTAAATTTGGTTTCATTTAATCTTCGCATTCCTAAAGTAATCCCCGGTATAAGAAATATAATCCTGATGATCAAAGCATTATTATCATTTAGTGAATCAAGGCCTCTTAGAAACCCGATTAATGGACCGATAAAAAAGATAAAAAAAGCTTGATATATCCAAAATTCTTTTTGTGAAGCTTGACCTTTTATATCTATAATTTTTACAAATGGGTTTAAAATATATTTCATCACATTAAAATTTATTCTGCTTGATTTGGCGGTGTATTATCTAAACAATTTTTTGAAGCGCATTGCGCAGCTTCTTCTGCTATACAATTCATCCCTGCTGCTGCACATATTAATTTACCCATTGTGTTCATTCCTTCATATATATTATATCGAACACACTGCCTTATACCTTCATATGAACATTCATCTCTGCCTGGGTATTCTGGGTTTTTTAGATGAATTGCATCGTTTTGATTCTCTCCATTTAAGTTGATTTCAAAAGATTTATCAGCAATATCATTAAAGTAAAAAGTAAGTTCTCCATTAAAAATATCTTTATGGTTCAGAAAGAAATTTTCAATTTGACTTTCATTTGTAGAATTTAGTATGTCTTGAGGAATTTTGATGTTAGATGTTAAAACAGAACTTAAAACCAAAATCTCCTTATTAGTATTTTTAGTGAAATTAGATTGTTGCCCTTTCCTTATTAATACCACTGGCTCAAAATTATAAGTGTAGACATTAGGTTTTAAAAAATCGATTGGTCTTCGCAGCCAAAAAAAGCAAAAAGAAAAATCATAATAATTGCATTTTGAAAAAGTTTCATAAAATTGGTTTTTAAAATTAATATAGGGCTAAAATAGAGACTTGTTTTTAACTTGCGGTAGGCAAAATCCGTAAAAAAAGTAAGCATAATCCGTACTTTTTAGGGTAAAAACAGCTGATTTACTCGATAAAGTTATATTTTTAGTGTTTTGTCAAGACTTTTTTAACAATTCAGGTGCCTTCTATTTTCAGTATTAATAAA
>CBFHKB010000042.1:0-16465 GCA_965656295.1 Psychroflexus sp. | reverse complement strand
TAGCTTTACCAATAAACCTGACGAAATTGTTGGTGTTTTCAAAGATCTTCCTCCGATGGCTGGAGCTATTGATGCTGTAAATCAGTTATTGGCTAGCGATAAATACGATATCTTTATTTTGACTACTGCACCTTGGGACAATCCTTCTGCTTGGATCGACAAGAGGCTATGGATTGCGGATAAGTTTGGATCATCATTTGAGAAAAAATTAATTGTATCGCACCGAAAAGACCTGCTAATAGGGGATTATTTAATTGATGATAGAACGGCAAGAGGTGCTGCTGAATTTTCAGGAAAACATTTGCATTTTGGGTGGGATTATGAACGAGAAGCGTTCAATGAATACAAAGACTGGGATTCTATTTTGAACTTTTTTAAACTCAATCTGGACTAAAAGGAACATTTTAGCACACGTTTTATTTATAAAAATGAAGGAAATATTAAAATACAAAGGTGCCCATTACTTATACAAGGAGCTATTTGATGAAGAACTCAATTACATGTTTGTTTCGGATGATGATCCATGGAGTGAAGAACATACTGCTAAGCTCAATAGAAAGCGTGAGCTGTTAGGAGTTTCGCCAATTAGCTCAGGAGGTTCGACTAGGGATAATTCTGCCCTGGAGTTTTGCAAAAGAGAAATAAAGGCAGCTCAATCAAATGAAGAAACGGAGTACACTAAAATAGCGCTTGAGATTTTGAAAGAAATTCAAGAAGAAAAGCAGCGATCTCAAGAAGAAATGGCAGCTAGATTAGCAGTAGTGAAAGGCATTGACCCTGAAGATCCGCGCACTTGGTCAGAAACGATGATCAATAATAGTTATGCTCGAATGGCGGCTGCAGACAGATGGGAATTAGACAGCACAAGTACAATGCCCTTCGAAGAGTTCAAAGAAAAGCTTTTCAAAAATAAAAATTTTGCTCGATCACGCGCTCCACGGGGAAAAATGGATCAAGAGAATTATAACCCTTGGGAATAGCATTTGGCCAAGTAATCAGATGTTAAATAACCAAACAGAATTATATGTTACTAACAAGAAGATCGACTTTAAGCAATAAAATAGTCTCTATGGAGATTGAATGTGGTTAGGATTTTTAGGTAGATCTCTTCTCATAGGGACTACAAAGTAACCTATCTAAAATTGGGTGAATTATCAATTCGATAGTAACAGAGCATACATCAACGATATCTTTACGATTCATTCATTGCTCTCGAATCAATCCCTTTTTGTAAATGAAGTACCGCCAGGTGTTTTTAAACCCTCATCATTGAAGGTTTTTGAAATACGACAATAACAAATAGGGGTTATAGAGTTCTCAATAAAACCTTTAATTCTATCGTACAAATACTGTTGGTAATCTGAATAATTGGATCCCCATAGTTTTGTATAAGTTGTTGATAAAGAGGAATATACTAATATGAGTCCGGAGTTACATTTCTTACCCCATAACCTTACTCCACTGTAACCGACTTCGCTAAATTTCGAGGTTGGTCTACATTTTTACCTAGCATAACGGCAATATGGTAAGAAAGTAATTGAAGTGGAATAGTCGTGAGCAATGGTATAAATGCTTCAGCTGTTTCTGGAACTTCTAATACATGGTCTGCCATGTTTTTGACAGAAGTGTCGCCTTTGGTGACAATAGCTACAATTTTACCTTTTCTCGATTTTATTTCTTGAATATTACTTACTACCTTTTCATAATGTCCTTTTTTAGTCGCAATAACAATAACGGGCATCATTTCATCAATCAGCGCAATAGGCCCGTGTTTCATTTCTGCAGCAGGATATCCTTCAGCATGGATATAGGAGATTTCTTTAAGTTTTAAAGCGCCTTCAAGAGCAACAGGAAAATTATAACCACGTCCCAAGTATAGACAGTTTTTAGCGTCTTTATAGGCTTCGGCAACTTTTATGACCTCTTGGTTAGTTAATAGGGTTTCTTCTATTTTTCCAGGTATAAATTCGAGTTCGTTTAAATAGGCGTGAAAATCTGATTTAGATATTTCACCCTTCTTTTTGCCTAATTTTAGCGCGATTAGCGTTAAGATGGTAATTTGAGTTGTAAAGGCTTTGGTTGAAGCTACACCAATTTCAGGTCCGGCGTGTGTGTATGCCCCAGCATGTGTTTCTCTTGAAATCGATGACCCAACCACATTGCAAACACCAAAAACAAAAGCGCCAGCTTCTTTAGCGATTTTTATGGCTGCCATTGTATCGGCTGTTTCACCACTTTGTGAAATAGCAATCACAACATCTTCTTTATAGATTACAGGATTTCTGTACCTGAATTCTGAGGCGTATTCTACTTCAACGGGAATACGTGCTAAATCTTCGAAAACATATTCAGCTACTAATCCAGCATGCCAAGATGTTCCGCAAGCCACAATAATTATCCGTTTAGCGTTAGTTAATCGCTCAATGTTATCGTCAATTCCAGACATTTTAATTAAACCTTGATCTGCTAACATTCGACCTCTATAAGTATCTCTTATGGCATCGGGTTGCTCATAAATTTCTTTAAGCATAAAATGATCATAACCTGCCTTTTCAATTTGGTCTAAGTTGAGCTGAAGTTCTTGAACGTAAGGATCGACTAACTTGTCGTTTTTAATCTTTCTTACCCTAACCTCGCGGCCAAGTCTTACGACCCCCATTTCGCCATCTTCAAGGTAAATAGACTTATTAGTGTATTCTATAAATGGAGACGCATCTGAGGCGATAAAAAATTCATTTTCACCAACTCCAATAGCTAAAGGGCTGCCTAGTCGTGCCACTACAATTTCGTTAGGTTTGTTTTTATCAAAAACAGCAATAGCGTAAGCTCCAATGGTTTGGTTTAAGGCTATTTGGACAGCTTTTCCAAGCTTAACGTTTTCTTTTGTTTTAACATCTTCAATTAAGTTGACTAAAACTTCGGTATCTGTTTCAGACTTAAACGTGTAACCTCTGTTTGTGAGTTCTTCTTTTAGTGGCTCGTAGTTTTCAATAATTCCGTTATGGATAATAACTAAATCTCCTGAATTAGAAACATGTGGGTGTGAATTGACATCGTTAGGTTCGCCATGCGTTGCCCATCTTGTGTGACCAATGCCTATGCTGCCTTGTATCACTTTTTCAATTTGACATTTGTTATTTAAGTCTGAAACTTTTCCTTTTGTTTTGCAAATTTTAAGTTTATTGTTGTCAAACAAAGCAATTCCAGCACTATCATAACCTCTGTATTCGAGTCTTTTTAAGCCTTTTAAGATAACATCATATGCGTTTTTCTGGCCAATATATCCTACAATTCCACACATAATTATTTTGATTGTTGATTAGTTATTTTCAGTTTCGGTATAGATTATTCTAAGTTTCAGTCGTTTTTCTACATCAGGAGAGTTATTCCCATGTAAAACAGTGCCTCTTGGGCTTGATGCTGAACTTTCAAGGATACTCGAAAACGTATTTTCTTCTGGATTGTCTACTTCTAATACTCTGGTGTTATTTACATTTTGCGAAATAGAAAGGCCGAGTTTGACGTTGGTTGAATCTTTATTAATGACATTATTAATATGATTTGTGATTCTTAACCTGTAAAACCGCTCACCATTACTTTCTTCTAAGGGAGGTAAGTGAATACTGGCTGAAGATAGTGGATTGCTTGATAGTGTTGGATCAAGTTGGTAATCCTCTAAAATAGTTCCGTTATCTATGTCGTAAATAAAAAGGCGGTTAACGACATTTTGTTCAGAAGTTACAATATCATCGTTGACATATAAAATAAGATTGGCTTCATTGATAATCCAGTTGTTGTCTCTCAATTCTTCAAGTTGATCTGATATGCCGTCGTTATTCGAATCAAAACCTGTAAAAAGTTTTATGATGCTTCCTGATCCTTCACCTCCTTTTAAATAGAGATTTTCTTCTCCTTCTTCAATGTTTTGATCTGCGAGATCAACATTAAATTGATTGTTATATAAATTCACATTTACCCCTGCAAACTCTAAACTAAACTCATCAAAGTTTGTCACTAGATCGGTCACTTCATCAGGATCAAGTGTAGGCTCTGGTCGAAGAGTGTTGTAGTGCAGCGTAATGTTAGCTTCTTCGCTGTTAAGATTAAAATTAAATAAAACTGAATTATCAGCGGTGGGTTCTAATACCATGTGAATGCCTCTAAAGTAATCAATAAAATTATTAGTACTAATTAATTCTTCTTGGCCTGCCTTGTCAATAATTTTTTCTTGAAAAAAATCAACTGGTAGTTTGAGTCTAAGTCTTGGATTTACAATAGTTGTGTCAATTTCTTCAGGATTAGAACTATCGATTAAAGTAATTTGATTGTTTAATTCTTCAAAGTTAATAATGTCAGACTCGTAAAAGGGCGATGACTCTATGAAGGGAGAAATATCATCAAATTGATTAGAGTAATAAACCTGTGGATTTTCAAAGACTCCATTTTCACCTGGATCTACATTTCTTAAGAAGTAGTTAGATTCAAAAAGTTTTAATCTAAAGTTGCCCTCTCCAATTACAGAATCTAATTCAAACTCATCAGTATCAGTTTGTGTTAGG
The DNA here is from genome assembly GCA_965656295.1 of Psychroflexus sp. Classification (GTDB taxonomy): domain Bacteria; phylum Bacteroidota; class Bacteroidia; order Flavobacteriales; family Flavobacteriaceae; genus Psychroflexus. Next base: position 11,906 of record CBFHKB010000042.1, on the reverse strand, counting down.
AAAAGTGGTATGTTCAAAATCACACTGTCTAATTCTGGTTCTTCGCCAAAGTCGTTATTGGTATTGCTTAGTGTTAGTTGAGAAAGAATACTCGTTTCTGTTGAACCGTAAATTGGGTCGTTATAGCTGCCAAGTAAATAGTTTGTTAAGTTGTTAGTTTGTATTCCGTTTAACTTTTCGCTGTAAGCTACAATCTCATCAACTTCATAAGCTGGAGGTAAATCTAAGCTGTTAATGTAGCTTTCGCCAAGCTCACTTACGTTATCTTTACAAGAGGTAAAGCCTAATATTAAAACTAATAGGCTAAAATTTATTAAAAAGGGTTTGTACATGTTAATCAACTTCTTCGTTTAAAATATCACCTAAATAAAAATTTTGATAGGCTTGAGCAAAAGCCTCTCTAGGTTTGTGCTCTAAGGTAGGCAAATCTTTAGCATTAATGTAACTGGTTAATTCGTCGTTTACATCTTGGCTGCCAAAAATGATTCCGTCTGAATTGTCAACGGCAACCTTTATGATATTATTGTAAGAAGGGGTTTCTAAATGTTCCACCACTTTATCGTCAATACCATCAAAAAGAACTTTCTTTTGCATTTCTTGATCTAATGTACCTTCAAAACCATTATGGTATACACTGGTAACAATCTTAGATTCTTTAAATAAAGGTTCGTTACCATAATAATGCCTTAGGTAAAGCGGTAAAAGCGAAGCCATCCATCCGTTTACATGAATTATATCTGGAGCCCAATTTAGTTTTTTAACGGTTTCAATAACGCCTTTAGCAAAAAAGATGGTACGTTCATCATTGTCTTCAAATAAGTTTCCATCTTCATCAGTAAAAGTAGCTTTACGCTTAAAGTAATCTTCATTATCAATAAAGTAAACCTGCATTCGCTCTTTTGGGATTGAGGCCACTTTAATGATAAGGGGCATATCTAAATCATTGATCACTAAATTCATCCCGGATAAACGAATCACTTCATGAAGTTGATGCCTACGTTCATTGATATTACCAAATCGTGGCATGAAAATTCTCGTTTGACCTCCAGAAGCATTAATCATTTTAGGAGCTTCAAAAGATAACGAAGAAATCTCGTTTTCAGGCAAATAGGGAACAACTTCTGAGGATACGTAAAGTATGCGTTTATCTTTCATAAATGTGTGAGATACGAATTAATAAAGTTGCAAATTTACAAATTTTTATGTGGATTAAAGCTAAAATATTAGCTTTGCAGCTTAACTTTAGAAATTTAAAGTGAATATCTCCAACAATAAAAAGCTTCAAGTTGAAGTTGAACAGCAAAAAGCCAAGTCTAAGATTATTGGCTTTGTACCAACCATGGGAGCTTTACACCAAGGTCATTTAAGTTTAGTGAACTTTGCTTACCAATATTGTGATACCGTAATTGTAAGTATTTTTGTAAATCCCACACAGTTTAACAATTCAAACGACTTAGAGAAATATCCGAGGAATTTTGACAAAGATATTAAACTGCTTCATGAAAATAATGCTAACACCATAATTTACACGCCTTGCGTTTCTGATGTTTATGGCGAACAAGTTGAAGCTGAAGATTTTGACTTTGGAACCATTGTTACCCATATGGAAGGCGAATACCGTCAAGGTCATTTTAATGGCGTAGGTACTGTTTTAAAGCGCCTCTTTACTATTATAAAACCTCATAAAGCTTTTTTTGGTGAAAAAGATTTTCAACAACTCCAACTAGTGAAGCGTTTAGTTGAAATCACACAGCAGCCAGTTGAAGTAATTGGGTGTCCTACTATGAGAAAAGAAAATGGTTTAGCTGAAAGTTCACGAAACTACAGGCTAACACCGGCTGAGTTAGATGAAGCTGGATTAATTTATCAAAGTTTGCTTTTAGCAAAGCAAATGCTAGAAACCGAATCTATCTCAGCTATAAAAAAAGAGATTAAAACTTTGTTTGAGCAACAAGATACTTTGACTTTAGAATATTTTGAAATTGTTCCCGTTTCAACTCTTACCCCAGCTGAAGTAAAAGAAAAAAATAAAATCTACCGTGCTTTTATTGGAGCATATATTAGAGATGTAAGATTAATAGATAACTTAGCTTTAAATTAGACCATGCAAATTCAAGTTGTAAAATCAAAAATTCACCGTGTTAAGGTCACAGGAGCCGATTTAAATTATATTGGCAGTGTTACAATAGATCAAGATCTAATGGATGCCGCTAATCTTATTGAAGGTGAAAAAGTACAAATTGTTAACAATACTAACGGGGAGCGTTTAGAAACCTATGTAATACCTGGACCTAGAAAAAGTGGTGAAATCACCTTAAATGGTGCTGCTGCAAGGAAAGTTGCAAAAGACGACATTCTAATTATCATGTCCTATGGAATCATGACCATCGATGAAGCAAAAGCCTTTAAGCCAAGCTTGGTTTTTCCAAACGATGAGAATAGGTTGGACTAAATGAATTTAAGTAACAAAAAGCTATTAAAAATTAGTATACCTATTTTATTAGGGCTGATTTTTGTATTTATTTCACTTTATAGGTTTGATGCTGGAGAGCGCGAGCAAATTTGGTACAATATTAAGCAAGCTGATTTTATATGGGTTATTTGTTCTATGTTTTTAGGGCTTTTGTCTCATCTTTCTAGGGCTTACAGATGGCAATTTTTGCTTCAACCTTTAGGCTTAAAACCGGCCTTTAAAAATTCTTTTTTTTCGGTTATGTTTGCCTACTTGGCTAACCTTGGTGTTCCTAGGTCTGGGGAAGTTTTAAGAGCGGTTACATTATCTAATTACGAAGATGTAAAATTTGAACAGGTATTTGGCACCATCATAACTGAACGGGTTATAGATTTTATAATGCTACTACTTATAGTAGGTATTGCCATACTTTATCAAGCCGATTATATTTTTTCATTCTTTGAAGAAAAATCAATAAACCCACTCTACACGTTTTTAGGTTTAGGACTTTTTTTCATTCTAGTCTTTGTTGCTGTAAAAATACTAGCAATGTCCCAGCAACCTTTAATTATAAAACTAAAACAGTTTTTAATTGGTATTACTCAAGGCATGAAAACCATACTCAGAATGAAAAATAACCTTTGGTTTATTGTGCATACTTTTTTGATATGGAGTTTATATTTAGCAATGTTTGTTATTGTTAAATACAGTATCCCAGGCACTGCAGAGGTTGAATTGCCTGTTTTGCTTGTGGCGTTTGTGTTTGGATCATTCGCAATGTCAGTTACTAATGGAGGTATAGGCGTTTATCCATTAACTATCGGAGCCACAATCGCCAGTTTTGGTGGAGATGAAATTGCAGGAGAGTCTTTCGGTTGGATTATTTGGGCTGCACAAACAGCTTTAGTTCTTGTTGTGGGGAGCCTATCGGCGATGCTCTTGCCGTTAGTGAATAAAAGTTAATATATTTGTTTACTTTAGTATTAATATGTTTATAATGAGAAACTTAATTATAGTTTTATGTGGCTTTTTAGTCCTTCAGTCTGCTGCTCAAACCGAGTACATTGAAGTCGATTCTAAAATTTTAAAACAAACACGCCAAATAAAAGTCCAACTTCCTCGTAATTACAAGGCTAATGAAGATAAGTCTTATCCTGTGATTCTTGTATTTGATGGCGATTATTTATTTGAGCCAGTAGCTGGTTTAATTGATTATTATAGCTATTGGGAATATATTCCTGAGGCTATAGTTATAGGGGTCAACCAAGCTGGATATAGAAAAGAGGATGGTCTTATTAACCCTGAGTCTGAACTCCCAGTTGAAACAGGGGCTTTATTCTATGACTTCATAACGCTTGAGGTGTTAGAATTTGCCGCAAAAAATTACAGAACATTACCGTTTTGGGTAATAACAGCTCAGGACTTCATGGCTAATTATGCCAGTTTTTTCCTTATGAAAGACAATCCGGAATTTAGGGGTTATATTAATTTAAGTCCCGATTACTCACCTCAAAAGATAGATCGATTAAAAGCGGTGTTCGAATCAACAGATCAAAAGCTATGGTATTATATGAGTACCGCCGAAAATGATATCAGTCAGCTTCGAGAATCTATTCGAACTGCTAACGCGCAATTTAAAAATATAGAAAACGATAACTTTTTCTTTTACTACAATGACTTTAAAAAAGAAGATCATCATTCCCATGCTGGCCTAGGCCTATCTTTTGCATTTCAAGATATATTTTCACCGTATAAACCCATTTCAGAAATTGAATTTAACAGTAAAGTCTTAAAAGCAGATCATTATGTTGATTATCTGATTGAAAAATACAATAATATAGCCGAACTTTATGATTTAGAGGTTAATATGCGAGAATCTGATTTCCTTTACATTCATGATGCGATTGAAGAAAACGAAAAATGGGAACAATTTAAAGACCTTAGCCAAGTGGCTAAAAAAGAACTTCCAGAAACATTATTTTCAGATTACTTTTTAGGTCGATATTATGAAGAAATAGGCAAACCTAAAAAAGCAATGAAGACCTATAGAGGCGGTTATGGCTTGCGTGAAATAGGTTTTATTACCAACGACTTAATGATTCAAAAAGCCGATAGGCTCAAAGAAATTTTCGGTTATTAATCCCCTATGGCAAAAGTTAAAACCGTCTTTTATTGTCAGAATTGTGGTTCACAACATGCCAAATGGCAAGGGCAATGCAATTCATGTAAAGAGTGGAATACGCTCTCAGAAGAAATTTTAGAAAAGCAAAATACTAAGTCATGGCAATCAACGCCTAGTAGTTCAACCTCTAAAAGGCAAGCAAAACCGCGAAAATTAGAAGATATCGAAGTTTCTGCAATAGAACGTATCTCTACATTTAATGGCGAGTTTAACCGTGTTTTGGGCGGTGGTCTTGTGCCGGGATCCGTCACCTTACTGGGTGGCGAACCAGGGATAGGGAAAAGTACTTTGTTACTTCAAATTTCACTTTTATTTCAACAAAAAGTGCTTTACGTTTCAGGCGAAGAAAGTCAACAACAAATAAAACTGCGTGCCGAACGTATTTCAAACCAAGCGAATCACTGCTTTATCTTAGCTGAAACAAAAACACAATCTATTTTTAAACAAGTTGAAGCTCTTGAACCAGAAGTCCTTATTATAGATTCTATACAAACCTTACATACCGATTACGTTGAGAGTTCGCCAGGTAGCGTTTCGCAAATACGAGAATGTACTTCAGAACTTATTAAATTTGCAAAAGAAACACATACGCCTGTTCTGCTTATTGGTCATATTAATAAAGAAGGCCATATTGCGGGACCAAAAGTTCTTGAGCACATGGTCGATACTGTATTGCAATTTGAAGGCGACCGAAATTACGTTTATCGCATTTTAAGAGCCCATAAAAATCGCTACGGCTCAACCCACGAATTAGGTATTTTTGAGATGCAAGCTTACGGTTTAAAAGAAGTGAGTAATCCTTCAGACTTACTTATTTCAAATAACGACGAGCATTTAAGTGGGACGGCCATAGCTTCAACCCTAGAAGGCCTTCGGCCGCTTATGATCGAAATACAAGCCTTAGTAAGCTCGGCTGTTTATGGCACACCGCAACGCTCTACCACAGGCTATCCTGTTAAACGGCTGAACATGCTTTTAGCAGTTCTCGAAAAACGAGCAGGATTTAAACTCGGTGCAAAAGATGTGTTTTTAAACATTACAGGTGGTATTTCAGTTGAAGATCCTGCGATAGACTTAGCGGTTGTTGCAGCCATTTTATCCTCTAATGAAGACGAACCTATACCGTCTGATATGTGTTTTGCGGCTGAAGTTGGTTTAGCTGGTGAAATAAGACCAGTGACCCGTGTCGAACAACGTGTAGTTGAAGCCGAAAAGCTAGGTTTTGAACGTGTTTTAATTTCAAAACAGTCTAAGTTGCCTAAGTCTAATTATGGGATTCAGGTCTTAAAGGTGGCAAAGGTTCAAGATTTAGTTAAAATTCTTTTTTAAAGCTTTAAAATGCTCGTATGTTTGTGTGTTAAACCCCAACACCTATGAAGTATACAGGTTTATTGTTGTTGTGTGTAATACAATTCAGTTTTGCCCAACCTCTTACAAAATCTCAAGATTCAAGCCTCAAGCAACAAGATTTTCACGAAATCATTCAAGATAGTGTAAAGTATGTGTTTTCAGACTATATGAAAACTATAGACTTAGATCAAAAATGGCAGAAAGCCTTAAGTGATCAAGATTTATTTAGTAGGCTTTATGCTTCTATTCACGATAGCTTAATTCATCGTTCGTCTATTAAACAGGTGTCTACCGAAGTTTTAAAAGAGCGCTTAAACGCTTTAAATGCTAAAACACCTTTTAATATTCAATATAATGAGAGCCTAGAAGGTGTAATTAACTATTACCTTCAGCAGGCGCAGCAAAGTACCGAACGTTTGTTGAGTTTAAGTTACTTTTATTTTCCGATGTTTGAAGAGGTTTTCGACGCTTATGACATTCCGTTAGAAATGAAATATCTTGCCATTGTCGAATCGGCACTTAATCCAAAAGCTAAATCGCATGTAGGAGCCACAGGTCTTTGGCAATTTATGTACCCCACAGGGAAAATGTTTGATTTAGAGGTGAGTAGTTATGTAGACGAGCGCATGGACCCCGTTAAATCTACCTATGCTGCTGCAAAATATTTAAAGCAGCTTTATGGGATGTTTAATGATTGGGATTTGGCGTTAGCAGCTTATAATTCTGGGCCTGGAAATGTTTCAAAAGCAATTCGACGTAGTGGTGGGCAAACAAATTATTGGGAATTAAGACGCTTTTTACCGCGTGAAACGGCAGGCTATGTGCCGTCTTTTCAAGCTATGATGTACTTATTTGAGTATGCCGAAGAACACCAATTAGCCGTTGAAAAACCAACGCAACTTTATTATGCTACCGACACTATACGGGTTAAACAGCTTATAAAATTAGATCACATCGCTGAAGTAACCCAGACCGATATTGACTATTTAGAGTTTTTAAATCCTAGTTATAAGTTGGGTATTATTCCGTTTGAAAAGCATAAAGAACACTACATTAGATTACCGTATAAAGCCTCGGGTTTATTTGTGGCAAATGAAGATCAAGTTTACCAATATGCTACAACTGAAATCGCACAATCTAAAAAAGCCTTACCTAAAAATTATAAGGCTAATGATCGCGTGCGCTATAAGGTAAAATCTGGCGATTATTTAGGTAAAATAGCCAATAAATTTGGCGTGAGGGTAAGTCAAATTAAGCGCTGGAATAATTTACGCTCTAACCGATTAAAAATAGGACAGCGTTTATGGGTTTACCCTAAAGACCCTAGTTATGTTGAAACTGAAGTCAAACCTAAATCATCTCAACCAAAGTTGAGTTCTAGGTCATTAAGTGATAAGATTTATACAGTCAAATCAGGTGATTCGCTTTGGAGTATTGCTAATAAATTTCCAGAGCTTAGCTTAGAAGAATTAAAGTCGATTAATAAACTTTCATCGTCTAAACTTCAACCTGGTATGCAGTTAAAACTTCAAAAAAGCTAAGACCTACGTTTAAACATAAGTTTCAACGGGTAAAACGGCTAATCTTATAGGATTATTTTCTGCTTGATGACTATTAAAATCTTTTACTAAATCAATAACTTTATTAAGTTGTTCGGTTTTAGTAAACGAGAAAAATAAAAGTGATTCACTGCCACCTGCAGTCATCGGAAACCAACTTTGGGTTGCAATGAGTTGATTATTTGTTTTATAACCATCAATTTCAGAACTACTAAAGGCTTCAATATTAGCAGCCTTTAGTAATTTTAAAATTTCGTTTTCGTAGCTAGATACGCTAGTTAAAATCATTAATTTCATTTTGAATCAATTTATTTTACACCAAATTTTTTCAATATATCTTCCATCAAACACCATTTAGTGATTGACGATTGTAACAGGTTTACGCCTACAAAAGCAGTAAACCAGAGCCAATTAATATTGACATAAATCGCTAAGACAATGCTAATAAGTATAAAACTACCAGCTATAGCTCTAATAATACGTTCTCTCATGATATGTTATTTTACTTTGTTTTTCATTATTAAATAATAGACTAATGGTACGATAAGTAAGGTTAAGAATGTAGAACCAATGGTGCCGCCCATAAGTGAAATGGCTAAGCCTTGAAATATCGGATCAAACAAGATTACAAATGCGCCGATAACAACTGTTCCGGCCGTTAATAAAATAGGTGTTGTTCTAACCGCACCGGCTTCTATTACCGCTTGTTTAAGCGGAATGCCTTCGTTTAATCGGATGTCTACAAAATCGATTAATAACACCGAGTTACGTACCATGATTCCCGCTAAGGCAATCATTCCGATAAATGAAGTTGCTGTGAAAAAAGCACCCATAATCCAATGCCCAATAATAATACCTATCATAGATAAAGGTATGGCAACCATCATAACTATAGGTGTTTTAAAGTTCTGGAACCAACCTACTATTAGCATGTAAATAATAATAATTACACCACCAAAAGCTAAGCCTAAGTCCCTAAAAACTTCAAGCGTGACTTGCCATTCACCATCCCATTTAACCGTAAAGTCATCGGTATTCTCAGGTTGCCCAAGGTAAAGTTCACTTAATTCATAACCAGCAGGTAAGTTGATATCTTTAAGCTTTTCGGACATTCCTAAAATAGCATAAACAGGGCTTTCAAATTCTCCAGCCATTTCTGCTGTTATATAAACCAAGGCTTGTTGGTTTTTACGATAACGACTTTTTTCAATTTCACCTTCTTCTAAAGTGACTAAAGACTCAATTGGGATCATAGCACCCGTTTGGGATGTTATGTGCAATTGATTAATGTCTTGTAAGTTTCTATCAGCATCTTCAACACTTAACTTTACTAAAATTTGTTCTGTAACATTTGGATCATAAATGGCACTGATGGCTTGCTCACCCACTACTAAACCTAGAGTTTGAACAATTTGTTGAGTGGCAATCCCTGATTTTGAGGCTTTATCTTTATTTATGTTATAGGTAAATTCAATTTGTGGGGCTTCAACCCGCCAATCAACATCAACAACATCTTGTGTTTCAAGTAAAATCTGCTTTATTTGCTTGGCAATTTCAATACGTTTTTCTTGTGTTGGCCCGTAAACTTCAGCTACAATAGTTGATAAAACAGGTGGTCCTGGTGGTACTTCAACAATTTTTACGTTGGCATTGTGTTTTTTGGCCACCTCTTGAATTCCAGGTCGCATAAGCTTGGCGATATCATGACTTTGTAGGTCCCGATGGTCTTTGTTTTTGATATTTACTTGAATATCGGCCATGTTTTCGCCTTGTCTTAAATCGTAATGCCTTACTAAACCGTTAAACGTAATAGGTGAAGCCGCACCAATATAGCTTTGGTAATTTACGACTTGATCCTGTTGACCTATATATTGCGAGATGTCTTTAACGGCTTTCGCTGTTTCTTCTAATGTGCTACCTTCTGGTAAATCAACAATTACTTGAAACTCGTTTTTATTATCAAACGGTAGCATTTTTACCAAAACACTTTTTGTGAAAAATAAGCCGATTGAAGCAAAAAGGACGATAGCTGTAACTATAATCGCTAAAGCTGATTTTTTCTTGTTTTCAAGTAACGGCCGTTCAATCGCGTTGTAAAGTTTGTAAATTTTAGTCGACTCAATTCCTGTTGCTTCAGATTCGTTTTTTTCAATAGTTTCAATCTCATTAGATTTAACCCGTAAAAATAAATACCCGAGGTATGGCGTAATTGTTAATGCAACAAAAAGAGATAAAATCATTGCAATAGAAGCGCCAATAGGCATTGGGCTCATGTAAGGCCCCATTAAACCACTTACAAAGGCCATTGGTAATACCGAAGCAATGACGGTAAAGGTGGCTAAAATGGTCGGATTACCAACTTCATTAATCGCATAAAGTGCTGCTTGTTTAAACGGTAAACGTTTCATTTTAAAATGCCGGTGCATATTTTCGGCGATGATTATAGAGTCGTCCACAACAATTCCCGTAACAAAAACTAATGCAAAAAGCGTAATTCTATTTAATGTATAATCTAATAAATAGTAACTTAATAGTGTTAATGCAAATGTAATGGGCACTGATAAAAAGACCACTAAACCGCCACGCCAACCCATGGCTAACATTACCACAATAGTAACTGCTATGATGGCTCCTATCAGGTGTAAGAGTAGTTCGGACACTTTTTGAGAAGCAGTTTCACCATAATTTCTAGTCACTTCAACTTTAACTTGATCTGGAATTGTAGTTTGTTTTAGCGTTTCAACCTTTTCTAAAATTTGGTCTGCAATTTTCATTGCATCTGCTCCTTTTCGTTTTGAAATGGCTAAGGTTATTGAAGGGTATTCTGATGGAAAACTAGATTTCATCTCTGCATCTCCTGCACCATAGCCAAAGCTTGTGTATTGGTGAGCATTTTCGGGACCTTGGGTAACATTTGCGACTTGATGTAAATAAATGGGCATCCCGTTTTGCTGTCCGATCATTAGGTTTTCAATCTCCTTTGCGCTACGGAAGAAGCCATTAGTCTTTAATTTAAACGCCGTATTAGCTTGGCTAATTGCCCCCAGTTGAAGTTGATGATTTGCTGCCTTAATATGTTGAACTATACTTAACGCATCGACACCAGTAGCTTGCATTTGCGCTGGCTGAAGCTGAACGTTTAGAACTTCATCACGGCCACCAATAATATCTGCATACGATACATTGGTAATGGTTTTAAACTCTTGTTTGGCCTGTTGTGCAATTTTTTTAAGTTCGTAGTCATTATAAGTTTCACTCCAAAAGGTTAATCCTAATACGGGAACATCGTCGATGGAGCGTGTTTTAATTAATGGCGGTGTGACGCCATGAGGCATTTCGTTAAAATGCTTCATAATTTCATTATACAATTTTACGTACGAGCGCTCAATATCTTCGCCCACATAAAATTGAACAATCATCATGCTTTGACCAGCCATTGAAGACGAATGCACGTATTTTACGCCTGTAACATTAGAGATAATTTTTTCAAGTGGTTTGGTAATGCGCGATTCGACTTCAGTTGGGTTAGCACCAGGATAGCCCACAAAAATATCGGCCATTGGCACGTCTATTTGTGGCTCTTCTTCACGCGGAATTAAAAACGAACTGTAAACCCCTATGATCATAAACACAATCATAAGTAACACAGTTAGTTTTGAATCTATAAATCCTTTGGCAATTTTGCCTGCAATTCCTTCTTTCATAGTTCTTTACTTTTGCTCGATGGGAGCACCATTATATAATTTAGCTTCAGCTGAAGTGATGTAGAGTTCGTTAGCTGATAAACCACTAATCACCTCAATTAAATCACCTTTTCTAGGACCAAGTTTCAGCCAATTTAAAACAGCTGTGTTTTGTGAACTTATGGTATAAACACCTCTTAATTCGCCTTGGTTTACAATAGCATCTGACTTGATATAGAGTTGAGATGTTGTAGCTTTATTTACTTGAAATTCTACGGTAGCGTACATGCCAGATTTCAAGGTTTCAGGACTAGAGTTTAATTGAACGCTCACAGCATATTGTCCTGCAGTAGTTGCAGATGATGCTAATTCAGTAATTTGACCTGAAAGTTTGGCATCAATACTTTGTATATTTACTTCAACTGGAGTTTTTATGTTAATCCTATTTATCTGACTCTCAGCTAAACTAGTGCTTACTTCAAAAAGCTGGTTATTCTCAATTTCAACTAAATACTCGCCGGGTTTTGCTAAGTTGCCTACCTCTACAAACGTATTTGTTATGGTGCCATTAAATGGTGCTTTAATAATGCTGTAACCCAGTTGAGCATTAACTTCAGCTTGCATTTGTTGGGCTGCGTTCAAACTTTCTTTAGCCATCTGATAAGCCATAGTAATATCGT
>CBFHKB010000041.1:0-16579 GCA_965656295.1 Psychroflexus sp. | reverse complement strand
CTTCAATTAGGCGTTCACGTGCTGTTTTTTGTTGTTCTAATTTTGCGTCTTGAGCTGCTTTCTTTTTTTTATCTTGTTTAGCTTTTTGAACAGATTTATAAGGATCTATTTCTTTTAAAACTTCTTCAGTATCTTGGTTGCCTCTCGCATTAATTTGTATCATTTTTAAAACAATATCACTTAAGTCATGCCGTTTTGCTGAAAATAACATTAAGGCATCTGCTGAATTTTCAAAAATAAAATCGTATTCTCTGGTTTTACCAATTTCTTGGATGGCATTAAAAACCTGATCTTGGATGGGTTGAATTAACTGACGTTTTTGGGTGATATAGTCTCCTTCAACTCCAAACTTTGAATTTTGATAGGCTAATAACTTTTCCTCTAAAAATTTGATTTCATCTTCCTTTTCCTCAATTAACTGTTCAGTTAATAGTGGTTTTTCAGCTTTTAATTCGTTTTTTAAATCTTCAATCTCAATTCTTTTTTGCTCAATTTCAGTTTTCCAAGTTTGAACACGTTGGTTTAATCGACTTAGAGACTGTCTATATTCAGGAACTTGTTCTAGAATATAGTCTAAATCTACGTAGCCTATTCTATTTGCACGTTGTCCATAACTTGATAAAGTTATTAAGATAAATCCCAAATATATTAATGTTCTATAAAAAATCATGCCAAATTAAAATTGTTGTCCGATAATAAAGTGAGTTTCCCATCCGTTTGCCCCTGTATTTGTACCAGGAATTGGATCAAAACCATAACCAAAGTCAATACCTAACAGTCCAAATGCAGGCATAAAGATCCTGATTCCAGCCCCAGCTGAACGGGTAAGTTCAAAGGGAGAGAAATCTTCGAAATCGTCGTAAGTCGCACCACCTTCTAAGAATGTTAATGCATAAATAGATGCAGATGGTTTTAAAGTAATGGGATAACGCAATTCTAAGGAGTATTTGTTGTATATAGTGGCACCATCATTAAACGACTCTTCACTTGTATTTGTTCTTGACTGAGGAATAATTGATTGGTTAGGATAACCTCTAAGCGCTACAATCTCTCTTCCATCTAAAGCAAAACCTGCTAAACCATCACCACCTAAGAAAAAACGTTCAAAAGGCGGTATTCCGCGATTATTATTGTATGCTCCTAAAAATCCAAATTCAAATCGGGATCTTAAGACTAGCTTATCGACTAATCTATTATACCAATCTGCAGAAAATTTGACTTTATAGAATTCTAGCCAGTTAAATCGTTGTTGATCTATTTCAGAGAGTGCATCAGAATCACCTTCATCAATAGCTATTTGACGGTCTTCATTAAGCTGTTCATAATCTACCCCATTAAAGGCTGAGTAAGGTGGTGTGAATTTAAAACTAAATTCAAATTTTGATCCACCAAGTGGAAAAATTGGATTAACAAATGTATTGTCTCTAGTAATTCCTAGAGTGAATGTTAGGTTTTCTGACGTTCCGTTAGGAAAGTTAAAGAGTCCAATATTATAGTTATTGAGATCAAAATGTTGAAATCCTGCAGCTGCTGAAATTGTAAAGTATTGGTCAGGTTCACGTAATCGTTTAGCAAAACCTACATTTATACCTGTAATTGAGAAACTTTGATTTCGGTCTGCTTGTCTTGTGATCGGGTTAAATAAAAATTGAATAGTATGAGATAGAGAAACCGAAAGTTGTACAGGGCGTTTACCACCTAGCCATGGTTCAATAAAAGATAAACTATAGTTTTGGAATGATATGCTAGCTTGGGCACGAAGTGAAAGCGATTGTCCATCTCCCATTGGGATAGGATTATAAGCATCTTTATTAAAAATATTTCTAAGAGAGAAGTTGTTAAAGCGAAGACCTAACGTACCTATAAAGCCACCGCCACCATAACCTCCTTGAAGTTCAATTTGGCTACTCCCTTGTTCTTCGACAACATATTCTAAATCTAAGGTTCCAGCTTGAGGGTTTACGTTCATGAATTCTGGCTGAAGGTTTTCAGGGTTAAAGAAACCTAATTGCCCTAATTCTCTTACGGTATTAACAACATCTTGCTTACTGTAAACTTGTCCCGGTCTAGTTCTTAGATTTCGATAAATTACATTATCATTTGTTTTATCGTTCCCCTTAACGTAGATATTGTCAAAATAGGCTAATTTCCCTTCATTTATACGTATTTCAAAATCTATGGTATCATTATAAATTCTTGTTTCGACAGGTGTAATAGTTGAAAATAGATAGCCGTTGTTTTGGTATAAGTTTGTGATGTCTTCAGCGTCAGGCTTCTCGACATTTGCAATACGTTCTTGTAAAATTTTACCATTATAAGGATCTCCCTTTTGTATTCCTAGTAATTGTTTTAAGTCCCTACTCTTGTAAACACTATTACCTAAGAAGCTAATATCTCCAAAATAGTAGCGACTACCTTCATTTAATTTAATATCTACTGCTATTGTATTGTTGCTTGTTTTGTAGATAGAGTCTGTTAAAATACGGGCATCTCTATATCCTTTTTCTTTGTAGAAGTCAATAATTTCTTCTTTACTTGTTTTGTATTCTTCTTCTAAAAATTTAGAGCGTTTCCAAAAACGGATAAAATTCTTTTGCTTTATTTTAGATAGTTTTCTTAATTTCCGACTACTAATTTTTTCGTTACCTACAAAATTGATATCACTAATTTTAACTTTCTCACCTTTATCGATATTAATAAGCATATTTAGTTTTTGCTCTTGACTTAAGGTGTCATCAATAGGCGATGTTGTAATTATAGCTTTAGCGTTTAGATAGCCTTTTTCTCGGTATTTTTTTTCAATACTATTTTTAGTATTTATAATAAAGTTGTCGGTTAGCTTAGTTCCAGGATTAATTTCATTTTCTTTAATAACGTCCTTTCGTTTTCGCTCTTTTATACCTCTAATTTTAACAGCCTCTAATTTGGGGACTTCTACAATTTCAAGCTCTATAAATGCTTTATTATCTTCAACACGAGTAAGGTAAAAGTTAATGTCGCTAAATAATCCAAGATCCCATAATTTTTTAAGAACTTTACTTATGCGTTCACCAGGTATGTAAAGTTCTTCACCTACACTTAGTCCTGTAAAGGCTATCACTGTGCTTTCGTTATAACTAGTACTACCAGTTACAGTAACTCCTCCTAAAGTGTATTTTTTAGCATTGGTAATAGGTAAATCTTGGGATTGGCTTGTTGTGGTAAATAAACCAATAAAGATTATAAATATACCTAACGCGTTTTTTACAGCCAAAGTTTTATAGTTGTTCACTCGTTTTTCCAAATCTTCTTTCTCTTTTTTGATAGGTGAATATAGCTTCAAATAAGTCTTCTTTTTTAAAGTCAGGCCAAAGTGTAGGTGTAAAATAAAATTCAGCATAAGCCATTTGCCATAACAAAAAATTACTTATCCGTTGTTCGCCACTTGTCCTAATCATTAAATCTACATCTGGTAAATTAACTGTGTAAAGGTGTTTGTTTACCAAATCTTCATTAATTTGATCTATACCAATTTCGTTGTTTTTTGTTTTCTCTGCAATAATTTTCATGGTTTGTATTAACTCTTCTCTAGCACCATAGCTTAAGGCTAGAGTTAAGGTCATTGCAGTATTGTTGGCTGTTTTAGAAATCACTTCATTGAGCTCTACTTGAGCTTTTTCAGGTAAACTTTCAATACAGCCAATCGTATTAAGTTTAATGTTGTTTTTCTCAAAGTTAGTTAACTCTTTTCTCAAAGAACTTACCAAGATCTTCATTAAGGTTTTAACCTCTATTTTAGGTCTGTTCCAGTTTTCAGTAGAAAAAGCATAAAGCGTTAAGTGCTTAATGCCTAATTCTGCACATGCTTCTACAGTTTCCCGAACTGAATCGGTTCCTTTTTGGTGCCCTGCAACTCTAAGTAAACCTTGCTTTTTTGCCCAACGTCCATTACCATCCATAATCACAGCGATGTGTTGAGGTAATTTTTTTAGGTTGATATCTTTTTTAGAATTCATTAAAAATTACAATAGCATGGTTTGCGGCCAAAGGTATAAGTTAAAGTTAAACCTCCAAAGATATACCAATCATTCATATTTTGATTACCAAAACTAGCTTCTTCGCCAATTTCGATAGATTCTTGTGGATTGCTGCCATCTAAGTTGTCACTAAACGTGTAACGAGCTCCAAACTCTGCAGCAAGAATAAGTTTTTCGGTTATTGTAGTTTTAACTCCAATAACCATAGGAAGTGCAAAATTATTGTTTTTACCCTGTTTTTGAAGTAAATTTTCATCTTCACTGCGAATAAAATGGTCAGTGATAAAGAAATTAACCCCAGTAGAAATATAAGGGACAATTTGTGGCCGTTGACTACTATGCAAATCCCATTCCCAGAAATTAAACTCTAGCCCAAGCGCAAACTCGTTGATATCTGTAAAAAAACTTAAATCTCTTCGTTTTCTTGCAGCAGAGTTTGATAATTCATCCTTTCCAAAGGTTTGGTGTTTGATGTAAGAAAACCTAAATGCATGTCTAGGACTTCGGTTCCATTTAAATATTACACCAGCTGAGAGTTTGTCAAAAGAGGCGTAGTCTTTGGGTTTTATAAAAGATTTTGAGCCTACATCACCTACAAAATTAGTACCGCCTATAACAATACCTGCTTCATAAGTTTGTGCTTTAAGCCCTAGGCTTGTTAAGATGATTACTGCAAAAATGAGTCTCAAATACATGATATTTAAAAGTTTGCAAATATAAAAATAATGTACTGTCAAGTACATTATTTTAGAAATTTGTAATTAAAACAAATATAAATGGCTTTTATTGTTTTAGTTGCGATTATCTTCTCCCCACAATAATTTTTTTCTTAAGGTAGAAATAAAACTATCATTTGTTTGCATGCCTAGACATATGTTGAAGTCAGCTTTTTTAAGCTCAATTTCAATGGAGTTGTCCAGGCTGTAAATTCTCGAATCTAGTGATATTAAGTACTTATCTTCTCGTCCTGATACTTTTAATTTTAATTTAGTTTCGTCTGGTATGATTAAAGGTCTTGCATTTAAATTATGGGGTGCGATAGGCGAAATCACAAAACTTTTGGTCTGTGGTGATATAATGGGACCGCCACAACTTAGTGAATAACCTGTAGAGCCTGTTGGTGTTGAAATAATAATTCCATCGGCCCAGTAAGCGTTTAAATACTCATTATCTAACCAAACTTCTATAGTGATCATCGATGTGGTATCCTTTCGACTAATAGCTACTTCGTTTAAGGCGTAGTTAAAGTCGCCAAAATCGGCATTTTTAGAACTTGGTGAAGAGACCTCTAATAAACTGCGTGGAGATTTTTTAAAAGTGCCATTTAAAATTTTGGTAATGCTTGGTTTAATTTGATTGTCATGTAAGGTAGCTAAAAACCCTAACCGACCTGTATTAATTCCAATAATTGGAATCTTAAGTTGATGTACAAACCTTGCTGCGCTAAGAATTGTGCCATCACCACCAATACTAAAAAAAAAGTGATAGGTTTTGTCAAGATTTTTAAAGCTTTTGTAATTGTTAGCTTGACTAATAAAACCTTTTTGGATAATAAGTTTTAAGTAATTTTCTTCAAATAAAAAATCGACTGAATTTTGAGTGAGTACCTCTAATAATTGGTTGAGGTATTTTTTGGTTTCTGGGTAATAGGATTGTCCGTAAATGCCAACTTTCATAACCAGTATTTTAAATATTTAAATATTTATTCAAATAATCAGACCTATCTTTTAAACTGTCTTTATAAACATCATCTTCGTGATGACTCATGATTTCATACCCATAACGTCTAAGGGTTTGTAGGATTTCGTTCAAGCTGTAATGCTTCAACTTAAGTAATAACTCAATGCTATCCTGATTAACTTCAGTTGTAAACATACCCAAGATCTGTGTATTAATACGTTCTAATAATTGAGTAATTTCTGAATATGAAAAATCTTTTGTAGGTTTCTTTATTAAAATTGAATCGCTTTCTTGGCTAATAAAATCTGTTTCAGTTAGTAAATCCAGAACTTGATCCAGCTCTAAACTGCCAATTAACTCTTCATCCTCATTAATAATAGGAAGTAAATTAGTTTGGTGTTTTAAAAATAGACTAAACACATCAAGAATGGTTTGTTGGTAATGCCCACAAAAATATTCACTGTACAAGCTAAATTGAGATTTTAATTCCGTTAGATCTAGAAGATTAAAATCTTCAGCTTGCATCACACCTTTAAAAATTCCTGACTTGGTAATAATTACATGCGACCAGTCACAGGTAAAGGTCTCAGGAAGCTGATCCAAATCTACCGATGGCGCTTGTTTATTAATAGCCGAAAACCAATTCATCTCTTTTTTTAACTGCAAATTACATAATTTAAGATGTCTTTGTCCTATTATTACTTGTATTTTTGTGATGATTTATAATTTTTAAGATATGACTCGATTAAGTGTTAATATTAACAAAATAGCGACCTTACGCAACGCAAGAGGCGGGCAAACTCCTAATTTATTACAAGCGGCTAAACATATCGAGAATTTTGGAGCACAAGGCATAACCGTGCATCCAAGGCCAGATGAGCGTCACATTACTTATCAAGATGTGCGCGATTTAGCACCTATGGTAACAACCGAATTTAATATAGAAGGCAACCCTAATCCTAAATTCATTGAGTTGGTTATGAAAAATAAGCCCACTCAAGTAACCTTGGTTCCCGACGCCATTGACGCTTTAACCTCAAATGCAGGTTGGGATACCGTGACACATCAAGCTTACTTAACTGAAATGGTGAAATGTTTTAAAGCTGAAGGTATTAGAACTTCAATTTTTGTAGATCCTGTTTTAGAAATGATAGAAGGAGCTAAAGAAACTGGCGTAGATCGCATAGAGTTGTATACAGAATCTTACGCAACTCATTATACTAAAAATAAAGCTGAAGCCATTGCGCCTTACGTTGAGGCTTCAAAAAAAGCAAGTCAACTAGGACTTGGTGTAAATGCAGGACACGATTTATCCTTAGAAAATATAACTTACTTTAAACAACAAATGCCGTTTCTAGACGAAGTTTCTATTGGGCATGCCTTAATTTCAGAAGCACTGTACGATGGCTTAGAAACGGTGATTAAAAATTATTTAAACGCTCTCAATTAATAATGGATTTACACGCAAATGTTTTTGGAACCGGTGAGCCATTACTTATTTTACATGGCTTTTTAGGTATGGGTGATAACTGGAAAACCCTAGGCAAACAGTATAAAGAATTGGGGTATGAAGTTCATTTAATTGATCAACGTAATCACGGGAGAAGTCCACACTCGGAGCATTTTTCGTATGATTTAATGGTCAAAGACCTTAATGAATATGTAACAGCTAACCATCTCGATCACATTTATCTTATAGGTCATTCTATGGGTGGTAAAACTGCCATGCAATTTGCTTGTGAGCACCCTGAAGTGGTAAAAAAATTAGTTATTGTAGATATAGCGCCAAAATACTATGCACCACATCACCAGACTATTTTAGAGGGATTAACTAAACTTAAAGGGGCTAATATTGCAAACCGAAGTGAAGCCGAAGATCTTTTAGCAAAATTTATAAATAATCGTGGTGTTAGGCAGTTTCTGCTAAAAAATCTCTATCGTAAAGATAAAAATACCTACGAGTTAAGGATTAACCTTGGAGCCTTAACCAATCATATTAATGAAATAGGGAAAGCACTTGACTCTTATCACGTTTTTAATGGGAAAACCTTATTCATTAATGGAAAAAAATCAGATTATATCACCAAACAAGATCATAACTTAATTCATAATCATTTTCCTAACGCCGAAATTAAAGGTATTGAAAATGCGGGCCATTGGGTTCATGCAGAGCAACGTCATCGTTTTTATGAGTTAACTAAGCAGTTTTTTAATCTTTAAGAATAGTCGTTTTTATAAAAAAGCTATTATGCTTTTATTACAATTTTAATTTTTTGTTGTGAAATTGTGAATTTATGGTAAATTTGGCTAAACTATTTGTATAAATAAACCGTAAATTTTTAAAAATGAAAAAAATCTTACTATTATCAACCTTTTTATTGTGTTCTGCCACAATATACGCTGGTGGTTATCGTGTGGCTGCTCAAGGTCAACGAGCACTTGCTATGGGGCATACAGGGGTAGCTGTCGTCAATAGTGCCGAAACAGCATTTTTTAATCCCTCAGGAATTGTTCTTTTAGAGAATAAATTTAATGTCTCTGCTGGTGTAACAGGCGTGTTTTCTAACGTGAAATGGCAAAACCAATCAACAGGTGAATTTGCTCAGACAGATAACCCTATGGGGACACCATTTTACTTGTATGCGACTTATAAAATTAATGAATGGTTAGCTGCTGGAATTAGTGCCTACACACCTTATGGTAGTACTGTAGAATGGGAACAAGATTGGGCAGGATCTCACTTAGTTAATAATATAGATCTTGCAGCTATATTTGTTCAACCACTAGTTTCTATTAAATTATCTGATGTATTCACAGTTGGTGGTGGGCCAATATTTGTTACAGGTAACGTTAACTTTAATCGAAACATTAATCGAACATTAACTGATGAGGAAGGAAACAGGTCTAACGTAACGGTAGATGATTCAGGTGTAACCAATTGGGGGTGGAGTGCTAGTTTTACGTTAACACCAATTGAGGACTTTAGAATTGGCTTTAATTACCGTTCAGAAATTATTTTAGATGCTGAAGATGGTCAAGCATTGTTCGCTGGTGTTCCAAACTCTGGCTTAGTTCCAGCTGAAAATGGTGAAACAACCTTTAATGCATCTTTGCCTCTGCCAGCAGAATTGACAATTGGCGCTTCGTGGAAGGCTAATGATAAATGGCTATTTGCTTTTGATTATAACCGAACCTATTGGGAAGTTTATGATGCCCTAGATATTGTATTTGGGAATGGGTCTGAATCTATTAATCCAAGGAATTATAAAAATTCTTCGGTTTATAGATTTGGTGCAGAATATATAGCCTCTTCAGATTTTACATTAAGGGCTGGTTACTACTATGATGAAACACCAGTAAGGCCAACCTATTTCGCACCAGAAACCCCAAGAAATGATGCTCAAGGGTATACGGCAGGTTTGTCTTTCCAAATTAACCAGAATATTGCTATAGATGCTTCATTCTTATATCTACGATTTAAAGAGGTTGATGCATCTTACGATTATTACCAAGAAAATGGTCAAAATGTTCCGTTTGAAGGAACTTACAAATCAAACGCCTTTTTACCAGGTTTAGGAATCACTTACAAATTATAAAAAACTATTTATGAAGAATTATATTAAATATATAGGACTTACAGCTTGTGCTGTTTTTATGTCTTGTGAACCAGAATTTGATAACTCCATTGCAGAAAATGAAGTTTATAGAACTGGAGAAGCCGATTTTAGTAATTTTGTGAGTGTAGGTAATTCACTAACTGCTGGTTATGCCGATAATGCACTTTATAGACAAGGTCAAGAAAATTCCTTTCCAAATATTTTATCACAACAATTTGCTTTAGTTGGAGGTGGAGATTTTACGCAGCCCCTAATGGCTGATAATTTAGGAGGTTTAAAACTAGATGGGCAAGTTATTTCAGGTAATCGTTTAGTGTTAACCGCTTTAGGAGGGAGTCCTGCTCCTGCACCAATAGCAGGCGATCCTCAAACCGAAATAACAAACAATGTTGGCCCCGTAAACAATATGGGTGTTCCAGGAGCGAAGTCCTACCATTTAATAGCACCTGGCTATGGTAATCCTGCAGGAGTATTAAGTGGTCAAGCTAATCCTTATTTTGTCCGTTTTGCTTCATCTGAAAATGCCACGGTTTTAGATGATGCAGTAGCACAAAATCCAAGTTTTTTCTCATTTTGGATCGGTAATAATGATATTTTAAGTTACGCGACCTCTGGAGGTGTTGGTACTGACCAAACAGGCAACTTAGACCCAACGACTTATGCCTCCAATGATATCACAGATCCAAATGTATTTGCATCTATATATAGTCAATTAATTGATGGATTATCCGCCAATGCTTCAGGTGGTGTAGTATTTAATATTCCTGATGTGACTAATATTCCATTTTTCACAACAGTACCTAATAATGCTTTAGTGCTTGATGCTGCAACTGCTCAAAATTTGACTGGCTTTTATCAGGCAGTAGTTGGGATATTCACTCAAGCATTAATTGCACAAGGCGTTCCTCCATCACAAGCTCAAGTTGTTGCTTCGCAATATGCCTTTACATTTACTGAAGGTCCTAACCGATTTTTAATTGACGTTCCTGTGACTCAGGAAAACCCTTTAGGTGTTAGACAAATGACAGAGGAAGAGTTAATTTTATTAACCGTAGATCAATCAGCATTAGCTCAAGGTTATGGTTCTGTAAGTTTAACACCAGATGTTCTTCAAGTTTTAGGGTTGTTGCAACAAGGAGGCACCCCAACACCGCAACAAGCACAGTTGGTTTTAAATGCAATTAATGGCCTTGACGATAGTGATGTACTAACAATGGATGAGCAAGAGGCTATTTCACAAGCTCAAACTGCTTATAACTCAACTATCCAAGCTTTAGCACAAGCCAATAATATAGCTTATGTCGATGTTGATAGTTTACTTGGTCAAGTGGCTGAAGGAATTCCTTTTGATGGTGGTTTAGTGACGTCGGATTTTGTAACTGGTGGAGCTTTTTCTTTAGACGGTGTCCATTTAACAGCTAGAGGGTATGCATATATAGCTAATCAAGCAATAATGGCTATAAATGCTCAATATGGTTCTACTTTACCAATGGTTAACATTGGTGACTATCCAACGATTAATTTAAGCGATAATGTAATGCAGTAATATAATTACTGTTAATAAAAAAGCCTGCATTTCTTGCAGGCTTTTTTTGTTAATTAGGCAATAGCTTTTTTAAGTAGAATTTCCTTTTCGATACCATCCCATAATATTTGACGTAATTTCAAAGCTTCTATGGCACATTCTTCAGTTTCTCGCCACTTAGTTTGGTTATCACCACAAAGTTCAGTGATCAGCTCTAGAGCCATTGGACCGTGTTCATCATCATCTAATTCAATATGGCGGTCAAAATAATATTTAAACAATCGCAAATCTTCTTCCGGAAATTTATTCTGTATTTCTTCAATAATTGATGTGAACATGTCGGGTATTAATTCCTCACGACCAAAAGTAAAAGCTGCAGCAATTTTATGAGATTTACCCTCAGAGATTAATTTAAAGGTAAACTTAAGAAATGATTTAATGGTAATTGGTAATGGGCTAACTTCTATGTGTTCAATGATAGAATTGTGTTGATCTATGTTTTCTATAAAATCTAAAACTTCCGTAGTGTTAGCTTTTGCTTTTAGCATCGCATCTATGTACATTTCAAAATGACTTTGTCTCTCGTTATTTTGATTAAGATCAGTTTCCTCGGCTAATACAATTTCATTGATCAGGTATCGGTGTTTTGGTAGTCCTACTGGTCTCCAAGGCAAACTAACACAGGTTAATTGTTGCTGTAAAGATTTTAGAAGAGACATAAAATCCCAAACGGCGTAAACATGATGTTGCATAAAGACTTGAAGGTCTTGAGGAGATTCAATATGCTTGTAAAGACTATGATTTAAGAGTTTCTCTCTTTCGTTTAAAGTAGCTTGTTTTAACGTTTGTACCGACATCTTTTTTTTGTAAAAGTAAAAAAGCAACCTAAATAGGATGCTTTTTTCGATTAATTATTAGGATAAAATTATAAGAATATCTTATTTGAAAGCAGGAATTCCAGTGATATCCATCCCTGTGATGAGCAGATGAATATCGTGCGTTCCTTCATAAGTAATTACGCTTTCTAAATTCATCATATGGCGCATAATGCTGTAATCACCGGTAATTCCCATACCACCTAGAATTTGCCTAGCTTCTCGAGCAATCTGAATAGCCATATCTACATTATTGCGTTTAGCCATAGATATTTGTGCTGTGGTAGCTTTGCCTTCATTTTTTAATTGGCCTAACCTTAAGGCCATTAATTGGGCTTTTGTGATTTCGGTAATCATTTCAGCAAGCTTTTTTTGTTGAAGTTGATAGGCTGCGATAGGTTTATCAAACTGAATGCGTTCTTTTGCATAACGAAGTGCAGTATCGTAGCAATCCATTGCTGCACCAATAGCGCCCCAAGCAATACCGTACCTTGCAGAATCTAAGCAAGATAATGGAGCGCCAAGTCCACTTTTTCCGGTTAATAAGTTTTCTTTAGGTACTTTTACATCGTCAAAAATAAGTTCGCCAGTTGCTGAAGCTCTTAATGACCATTTATTATGTGTTTCTGGTGTAGAAAACCCTTCCATACCACGTTCTACAATTAATCCATGAATGCGGCCTTCTTCATTTTTAGCCCATACCACAGCGATATCACAAAATGGCGCATTAGATATCCACATTTTTGCTCCATTTAATAAGTAATAATCACCTTTATCTTTAAAGTTGGTGGTCATGCCGCCTGGATTAGAACCATGATTAGGTTCGGTTAAACCAAATGAGCCCATCATTTCACCTGAAGCTAAGCGCGGTAGAAATTTTTTCTTTTGCTCCTCAGTTCCGTAAGCAAAAATAGGAAACATAACTAATGAAGATTGAACAGAAGCAGTAGAGCGAACACCGCTATCACCACGCTCTATTTCCTGCATAATTAGTCCGTATGAAATTTGATCTAAACCAGCACCACCATATTCTTCTGGAATGTATGGTCCAAACGCCCCAATATCTGACAAACCTTTTATGATTGATTTTGGGAATTCTGCTTTTTGAGCAGCATCTTCAATTATCGGGCTTACATCCCGTTTAACCCAGTCACGTGCAGCTTCTCTAATGAGTTTATGCTCATCGCTAAGTAAATCATCTATATTGTAATAATCTGGTGCTTGAAAAGTATCTTGTTTCATAAAAATTAAATTGAAATTCAAAATTAACTAAACTAATGTCATTGGTCAAGACACAAGTGTTATATTTTTATTGAATTTGTAAAATTAAAGCTTTTAAATTAGGACTTTTTAAACTAAAATGATCAAAATTTTAATTTTTAAGCATTGACTATAATTTTAGATAAAAGTCTTTGGTTAAATTGATGTAGTCTTTGGTGTAGTGATGACGCTCGTGTTCGATCACGAGTTCTGAGACTTCAGTGGGCTTGGGTGACTTACACGAAAAGTTAATTAAACTACGTTTGTAAGGGGCGTTTGATCTGCCTTTTAGGTGTAAAATGTGTGTTGGGACTAGTTGGTGTTGGTGTGCTATTTTAATAAATTTGGCTTCACTTTGAAAGGGAATTATCACTGAAAAAATACCGTGATCACTTAAAAGTTGCTTGACTGCTTTGAGTAAATCTTGATAACTTAAACTGTCTGTAAATCTAGCTTTAGCTCTAGAAGCATCATTTATTTGATTTTGGGGTTCAAAATAAGGTGGGTTGGCGGTAATTAAATCATAAACGTCATCAATTTCAGCTGCAAACTCTTGAAGACTCGCATGATAACAAAATAAGCGATCATTCCAAGGGCTATTTTCAAAATTAGTAACGCAATTTTCGAAAGCTCCTGTATCAAGCTCGACCGCATCAATGAGTTCTGCTGTGCTTCGTTGTGCCAATTGCAATGCTATAACACCTGTGCCCGCTCCAATATCTAAAATACTTTTAGGATCGTGTTCAATTTGTGCCCATGCGCCAAGCAAGACGCTATCGGTGCCAATTTTCATAGCAGTTTGGTCTTGTATAACTTCAAACTCTTTAAACCGAAACACGCTACTCATAAACTTAGAGGTATAAGTCCAATAAACCGTCAGGCAAGTCGAAGTAAATAGTTTGGTTTTGCTTATCGATTTTCTCTATGAAGGCATCATTTACAGGGACTAGTACTTGTTTGCCTGCTTGCTCGATAATAAAAAGTGCTTGAGGTGAACGGCTATCTACTGATGAGATAATGCCAAATTTTCCTTTCGTTTTATCTATAGCCTTAAAGTTATTAACTTCATGGTAATAAAACTGATCGGGTTCTAAATCGGGAAGTTCACTTAGAGGTAAATAAACGTCTTTTTTAATCAGCTCCAAGGCATCTTCTTCTAGGTCTACATCTTCAAACTTAACGCGAAGTAGGTTGCTGCGTTGCAGATTAGAACGTTCAATAAAAAAAGGAACCAGTTTTTGGTTGATTTCAACCAAAACTGATTCCAAGTTCTTGTAAGTTTCAGGCTCGTCTGTATCTAATTTGATTTGAACTTCACCTTTAAAACTAAATTTACTAACGATAGTTCCAAGATAAAAACACTCATCTTTTGTCATCGCTAGTGGTTTAGATTAAGCTTTTTCTTCGCTAGATTCTTCTGTTGTATCTTCAGCAGTTTCTTCAGATTCTTCAGTAGCTTCAGCATTTGCTGCCTCTTCGGCAGCTTTAGCTTCTTCTTCAGCCGCTTTTGCTTCAGCTGCACGCTTTTCGTTTACTTCTCGTTCAGCATCTAAAGCTTTTTGTTTAGCTTCATCTTTTGCTTTTTGAGTTTGAGTCGTTGCGTCTTCAACTTTAGCATTTTTCTCTTCTAACCAAGCTTCAAACTTTTTGTTTGCTTCTTCTTCGGTCAAAGCACCTTTGTCTACACCTGCCAACAAGTGTTTCTTAAGCATTGCACCTTTGTAAGATAAAATACGTTTTGCTGTGTCAGTTGGTTGTGCACCATTACGCAGCCATTTTACAGCATTATCAACATCTAACTCGATAATGGCTGGTTGAGTAGTCGGATTATAGATTCCTAATTTTTCTAAGAATTTACCATCACGCTTCTCACGACTATCGGTAGCAACAATCCAATAAAATGGTTTCCCTTTTCTACCGTGTCTTTGTAATCTAATTTTAGTAGGCATATGAAATTAAATTTTGGGGTTCTCGACCCCTATTATTAATAAGCGGCAAAGATAAGTTTTATTTTTGATTTACAATCATTTATGTTTTTACAATTTTTATTCTACATTTGTTAGCAAAACATTAAGACAATGAGATTATACATTTTAGCTTTAATTGCCCTTGTTTTTGTAGGTTGTTCAGATGATATCCTTAAGGATGAAGCTACAGTTCAAGGTTTAATAAATAATGATTTTTACAAGGCTGTTTCTGCAACCGCTTCGATAAATGAAACTGGAGAGTTGTCTATTCGAAGCTCATCGACCGTTTTGATTAGCTTTAAAACAGAGTCAGTTAACTTAGGCACTTATATCGTAACCGAGAACGGTCCTAATACAGCAACTTATGAAGATTTCAATGGAATAATATATACGAGTGCACATGCTGATGTGGTTGGAGAAATTACAATTACCCAGGTTGATGAAGATGGCTTTGATGGGACGTTTTTCTTTAATTTAAAAAATGCTGATGGCGAAGAGGTTTTTATACGTAGTGGCTCATTTTTTAATGTTCCACTTTTAGCTGATGGCTTAGAAGAACCTCAAGATCCAGCCGATCCAACCTCCAACTTTTTAAATGCTTCTGTTAATGGAACAAATTTTGAAGCTACCACCGTAAATTTAGAGCAAATGGATGGTGTTAATACGCTTTTTGGAATGGTAGACGGCGCTATTATAACTGTTGTTTTTCCTGATACACTTGAAGCAGGAACTTATGATGTTTCTACAGAAATGGCTATTCAATTAGGTTACACCGAAAGTGATACCGTAGAGTTTGCTGAGTCAGGGACTTTAGTGATTACTGAGATTACCGATACAACTATATCAGGTACCTTTGAATTTACCACTGCATCTTCTATCCAAGTGACCGCAGGTGAATTTTTAGTTAACCTCTAGGTTTGCTTTAAATCCAGCTTAAGCTTTTAATTATTTAAAACAGTTATTTTTAATAACTGTTTTTTTAGTTCTTATGATTAACTATAAGGTATAACTGAAATAAAAATTTAAACCTTATAAACATCAACTAAGCTTTTCTTTGTAGTTAACCGTGTTTAAAAGTAACATAAACAGCCTCTGAAAGTATCTCTATATATTTATAAAATGAACGGTCAGTTCAATCACAGAAAAAGCCTAAATTTGATTTTATTTTTCCTATTTTAGGAATGCATTTTTATTTAATAAGCAGTTTATGTACATCATATTCGATACTGAAACCACTGGCTTACCTAAGCGATGGGACGCACCTATTACCGATGCTAATAATTGGCCGCGAGCAATACAAATCGCTTGGCAAGTTCATGATCAATGGGGTGAGCTAATTGAAGCCGAAGATTACTTAGTTAAGCCAGACGGCTTTGATATTCCTTATGATTCTGAGCGAATTCATGGTATTTCAACAGCTTTAGCTCAAGCTGAAGGTGAAGATCTTGCTTTTGTTTTAGAGCGATTTAATAGAGCTTTAGAGCAGTCTAAATTTGTGGTTGGGCAAAATGTAGGCTTTGATGTTAATGTGATGGGGGCTGAGTTTTATAGACTTCAAACCGAGACTACATTAACATCCTTATCTGTGCTTGACACCTGTACAGAAAAAACAGCTTTGCGCTGTCAAATTCCTGGTGGT
>CBFHKB010000040.1:0-16627 GCA_965656295.1 Psychroflexus sp. | reverse complement strand
AAATGTAATATCGGTGATGCGAGTAGTATTAAAGAAAACTATGAGTTTATATTTGCAAATATTAATCGTAACATTCTTTTAGAAGATATGCCTACCTACGTCGAACATCTTACTAATGGCGGTACTATTTATTTTAGCGGTTTTTACAAAGAAGATTTTGATCAAATAATTAACCGTGCAGATGATTTAGGCTTGACTTACGTTAAACACCTTTTAAAAGATAATTGGTGTGCCGCAAAATTTGAAAAGACATCGTAATTTAGTATCATGATTTTTAATAGCACTAAAGAAAAGGTTAAAGAACAACAGGTCACCAAAACTAAAGTTAAACCTGAACATGAAATTATAGTGTTTAATGATGATGTTAACACTTTTGATCATGTCATTGAAACTTTAATAAAAACATGTGACCACTCACCTAATCAAGCCGAGCAGTGTACAATTATTATACATTACAAAGGTAAATGCAGTGTAAAAACTGGTGCCTATGAAGATTTGAAACCCCGTTGTTTAACCATTTTAGAAGCTGGCATTTCAGCTGAAATTGTTTAAACAATAGTTTGAATTAAAACTAAAGCCTCTTCCAGTTTAATGAAGAGGCTTTTTTGTATAATTTAAATGAGTGGTTCAAAAATATCTTGAGCTCCTAAATTAGAATGCTCTAAATCCTTAGATCTTAACCAATTTAAAAATGTGTCAACACTTTTATAGTTAACGTGCCCCCATTTATCATCAGGCCCAAAAGCTTCAGCGCTTATTTGTATTGCTCGTTCAAGATCTATAAGCTTATCCTGTTCTGGAACAACTTCTGCTAATAGTTGAGCACACTCTACTGGATGCTGTTTAGCGTATAAAAAGCCTTCACGCGTTGCCGAGATAAAATCTACATAACTATCTCGATGAGATTCAATTAAAGCTTTATTTCCCCCAATTACAGGAGAATATGAATATGGTATATCAAAATCTTCTAATTTAAACAGCCTTAACTCGATTCCTTTAGCTTCAGCTTGTAAAGCTTCCCAATTATAAAAAATCCATGTGGCATCACATTTATTTTGAATAAGTGTTTCCCAAATACCTAATTTACCAGGATAGCTTAATTTCAGCTTACCTTGACCCCCATCGTTTTTAATTAATTCTTTTACAATACCATCTTCATAGCGCGCATGATATGAGGCATAATGCTTAATATCAAGGTGCTGAGGCCTTGTGATACTTGATGATTTCAACACACAAATTGCACTTAAGTCACTTTGGAATATAGACGCTAAACCAACAAGAGGAAAAGGCTCTGATTTTGTTTGATAACTAATTAAACTTTCAGTTGGACACAAAGCAAAATCGGCTTTTCCAAGCTCTACCTTTTTAGCTGGGGTTTCTGCATAACCGTCTTGATCTGGTGTTATTAAATCAAGTGTAATGTTTTTAGCTTGGTAAAATAATTTAGCTTTTGCAACATAAAATCCAATATGATTTACATTTGGTGTCCAATCTAAGGCTAGTTTAAGATGTTTCATTATTCGTTTTAAATAGGATTCATTAAAATACTTATTTACAGGTAAATTTAAAGAAAGTGAGTGATATTCTCATACTTCAAATTTGTCTTTATCTTTTAAAGCCAATTCAATTTCTGTAGTTTAGGAACTGAGGTTGAGTACATAAATTTACTCAGGGTTAATTAATTCCATGGCCTTATGTTCTTTTAATTTAAAACGAACTAATAATAAATTACTAAACACTAAACATACTAAAATAGTTAGCGCCATCGGTAACAAGCTTACTCCTGTAAACAAGCTTATAACATAGGAAGTAATAGCGCCTAAACACATTTTTAAACACCCAACTAAGGCAGATGCACGCCCTGCTCGCTTAGTAAAAGGATATAGAGATAAGGCGGTGGTATTTGGGTTTTGAAATCCGAGTAAAAACAAAATAAAAAACAAACTAATCACAGTGATATAAAAGCTATTAAACCATATAGCATTAATTAGTAAAATAACGCCTAAAGCGAGTAGAATATACGAAATCAGATAGGTTAACTCAAAAGTTCTTACCCGTTTTAGTATGAACCGGTTAAGTTGACTTCCTAAAATAAGGCCTGAGGCATTAAGACCAAACATCCAACCAAATTGAGCTTCAGTGAAATGAAAGCGATCCATAAATAGTATGGGAGCGTTTGATATATAAGCAAACATGGCGCCTATCGTTAAACTTCCTGCTAAAGAAAAACTCAGAAAGACTTTATCTTGCATGATGCCTTTATATTTGAAAAAAACTTGTTTGAATCTTAGTTCTACCGTCTTATCGGGCGTAATACTTTCGGGCAAAAAGAAAAGTACACTCAAGAACATAAGTGCAGCAAAAATGGCTAAGAACATAAAAATCATTTCCCAACTATAATGTGCTAAAACAAACCCACTTAAAGTTGGAGCAATTATTGGTGCCGAGCCCATAATAAGCATTAAAAATGAAATTGCTCGTGACACTTCTTCAGGCGGAAAAATATCTCTCACTACAGCTTTTGCAGCGACCATTCCAGCTGAAGCGCCTATCGCTAGAAAAAACCGAGAGACAATTAACCACATGATGTCTGGAGAATAATAGCAGCTTAAGGCTGAAATTATATAAATAATTAAACCGACTAGCAGTGGAATTTTACGACCGTATTTATCCATAATAGGTCCGTAAACTAGCTGTCCTAAAGCAATCCCAATAAAATAACTGGTTAACGAAATACCAACATAAGATTTTGAGATTTGAAAATCATCGGCGATGGCTTCGAAACTTGGTAAGTACATGTCTATAGAAAGTGGACCTATAGCAATCATGGTGCCTAACACCAATAAGATTATATTTTGTTCTCTTGTATTTTTAATAGGATCTACGTGCTGCATCGTGCAAAGGTCTTACAAATTTATACGGCAAAACTGACTTCATTTTCAATTAACAATTAATTAATAAGGCCACTCATAAAAAAAGCCATCAGAAAACATCTGATGGCTTTAATCTACACGTCTTAAAATCAATTAATCCACAACTGGTAATGTCACTTTTGAATCCCCATAAATCGTATGGGTTTGTGCTTTAAAATCGTCTATTGTAGCTTCAAAAATATTATCTACAAAAGTTTGTGGGTTCACATCTATATACGGAAAAAAGGTACTTTGAACTTGGATTTGTAGTTTATGTCCTTTTTTAAAGGTATGGTTGACATCTTGAAGTGTAATATCTACCTTTGTTTTCTTGTTGGGTTTAAAGGGTTTTGGATTATCAAAACCATCACGGTAACGTCCTCTAAACACTTCACTTCTAACCATCATATGGTAATTAGATAATTTTAAATGATCTTGAACATCATCTGTATTTTTGGTGTCTGATGGGTACACATCAATAATTTTCACAATCCAATCGGCTGCTGTACCCGTGGTTGAAACCTTTAAGCTTGCTAAAATCTCACCTGCCAATTTTAAATCCTCTTCCAAAACTTCAGTTTCAAAAACCAAGACATCAGGTCTTCGTGCCGAAAATCGCTGATCGTCGGTCATAAATTTACGAGGTGTAAATACCACTTTAATGTCTTCTGTGTAAGGCACTGGTTTTTTAGGATCACTTACAAAGCTAGTTGACGCCTCAGATGGTGATTGCTTTAATTGTTGGTTTTCTCCTAAATAAAAGGCGGTTGCTTCTGTTTTTTCTGGAGGCCAAGTCGCATAATTATCCCAATGCTTTGCTCCTGTATCAAAAACATGAGCTTCAGCTAAAGAACTTACATCACCTTCATTTTTTAAGAAATGATTAAAAAACTTAGTCGCATAATTGGTTTGAAATTCTTCTGATAAGTCATCTCCAAAATGAATATTCCCCACCACTTGGCGTTTATAATTTCTTGCCCAATCGCCGTGACTCCAAGGTCCAAATACAACAATATTATAATTATCGTTATTCTTTTCAATGGTCTTATATGTGTTAAACGGTCCATATAAATCTTCGGCATCAAACAATCCTCCAACCGTCATGACTGCTGGCTTAATATCGATATTGGCTAAATGCTTAATAATCCCTCGCTTTTGCCAAAACTCATCATAATCAGGATGTTGCTTTAATTGCTGCCAAAACACATTGTCTTCACCATAAAAGGTATCTAACTTAGACAACGGCATGTTATCCATAAAAAATTGGTATTGGTCTTCGGTTCCCATATTTGGAAATTGATACCAAGATTTATCGGTAGGTTCATCTTTCATATACCCAAATAAAGCTGTAGCTCGCCAGTAAGACAATAAGTAAGCACCATTATGATGAAAATCGTCAAAATAAAAATCACCAATAGGTGCTTGCGGTGAAGCCGCTTTCAATGCTGGATGTTCAGAAAGTACGCTGTAAGTGGCATAAAATCCTGGGTAAGAAATCCCCCAAGTTCCAACATTTCCGTTATTATTAGCCACATTATTAACTAGCCACTCAATCGTATCATAGGTATCACTAGCCTCATCAATTTCATTTCCTTTTTTGTTAGGAATGTAAGGGCGCATATTATCATAGACGCCTTCACTCATCCAACGGCCACGCACATCTTGGTACACAATAATGTTACCTTCTTTCATTAATTGAGCGTTGGGCCCTATAGAACGTCTAAATTTATCATCGCCATATGGGCGTGAACTATACGGCGTTCGTTGCATTAAAATAGGGTAAGATTTAGAGGTGTCTTTAGGAGAATATATAGTGGTATGTAGTTTAATACCGTCACGCATTTCGATGTACACTTCATTTTTGGTATAATAATCAGCGACTTTAAACGTATCTTGCGCTTGCGCGGAAAACATAAAAAGAACGGTAAAAACACATAGTTTAAACAATAATTGTTTCAGTTTCATAGGACTAATTTTGGGTTTAGACTCGTTTTTAGTTGAAGTGTTTAATCTTTATATAAATTAACAGGCCAGGTATCATTACCATGGTTAACGTCTGGAAGTAATTTTTTAGGATCTATTTCAACTTTAATTAGTTTTTGATTGGCAGTAAATTCATGCGTCCATGTGTTACCTCGTTGCCAAACTTCAACTGGTAAACGATAAGTTTTAGTCGTTTGGTCAGCAAAGGTTACCTCATAAACAATTGGCATAGGAATATCGCCTTCATTGACGAATTGTAACTGATAGGTATCGGGTTTAACTTGTCTAACTGAAGTAATACCTAAATCGATGTTTTCGGTTCCGTAAAACCAATTTTTCCAAAACCAATTTAAATTTTCACCTGCATAATTTTCCATGTGGTTAAAAAAGTCTGAAGGTTGTGGGTGTTTGTATGCCCAAGTTTTAATGTAAGATTTAAACGCATAATCGAAACGTTCTGGACCTAAAATATACTCACGTAACATCAATAACCCCAGAGCAGGTTTGTAATATGCAATCATACCCAAATTACGTAAATTGGCCACGTCTGGATAGGTATCTATCCCTTCGCGATTATCACTTTTAAACCAGCTTACCAAATTTCGAGGTTTATTGAGTCGGGCTGGATATTCGCCATTATTAAATTCTAAAGTAGAGTAATAGTTAATAAAGGTATTAAAGCCTTCGTCCATCCATGCATATCGACGCTCGTTAGAGCCTACAATCATTGGAAACCAGTTATGACCAAATTCGTGATCGGTGACGCCCCAAAGACTTGCGCCTTTACTGGTGTAACGGCAAAAGTTTAAACCTGGATACTCCATACCACCAATATCAGCAGCCACATTTACTGCAGAATTGTAGGGATATTCAAACCATTTGTTAGAATAATGCTCGACTGAAGCTTTAGAGTATTCAGTTGAACGTGACCAGGCATCTTGCCCGTCACTTTCTATGGGATAAACTGAGTGTGCAAGGGCTTTTCGGCCACTAGGTAAATCTATTTTAGCAGCATCCCAAATAAATGCCTTTGAGCTAGAGAAAGCAAAATCCCTAGAGTTTTCAATTTTAAATTTCCAGGTTAAAGTTCCACTTTGTTTTGCTTTTAAAGCAGCATCAGTAATTTCTTCAGGCTTAATTAAATAAACGGTTTTATCGCTTTGTTGAGCTTTTTTATAGCGCTCATAAACTTCTTCAGACAATACATCTTTAGGGTTAAGTAAACTTCCCGAAGCCACCACAATATGATCGTGAGGTACTGTAATATCAACTTTAAATTCACCGTAGTCGTAATAGAATTCGCCTGCACCTAAGTAAGGTTCAACATTCCAACCTATGACATCGTCATAGACAGCTACTTGCGGAAACCACTGCGCCATGGCATAAATCCACCCATTTTTGGTTTCGAGTCGTCCCATACGGTCCATCCCTTCTACGGGAACAACGTATTCAAAATCCATAGTAATTGTAGCTTTTCCACCATTTGCTTTGAGTGGTTTGTCCAAGAATACTTGCATACGCGTATCGTTAATGCGATAGTTTGTAGAAGTTTGACCATGAGCTTTAGCTGAGAGGTTAGATACGGTCATGCCTTTATCGGTGTCTCCGACATAACGGTTACCTTCAATTGGTGTAGTTAGTGTTCCACGTGAGGTTTCTGTAAAACGGTTTTGCTCTAAGTACAACCAAATAAAGTCTAATTGATCCGGGCTGTTATTAGTATATTCAATTTCTATTGTTCCTGAGATTTGATGTGTTTTATCATCTAAATCAACAGAAATGTAATAGTTAGGTTCATTTTGAAAATAATGTTCACCTGGAAGCCCTGAAGCAGTTCTATAGGTGTTCCCTTGTCTATACATGAAGTCATTAAATTCGTTTTGATTAGACTCCAATTGAGCATAACCTGAACTAAGACTAAAACAAAGTACTACGAAAAATAAAAATGGTTTGTAATGCATAAATTAAAATTTGGCTAAAAATATGCATTCAAGAGCTCTTAAAATTTTAAGAAATTCACAAAATTTAGTCGTCGTACTCTAAATAATTACGTTTAACAAAATCCAAAGCTGTTTTTAATATATGGCCCATGGTTTTTGCTCGTTTAAATTTAACATCTTTGGTGTAATCAACTAATTCGCGGCGCAATTGAATCACGTTTTCACGGGTTGAAATGTGATCCTTAATCATACACCTAATTAGAGTTCTAAATCGCTTTTGAGAAGTGATCAAACGTTTGGCCACCTGTGATCGCTCTTCCTTGCGGTATTGTGAAATAGAAGACTCTTCTAGGTGTGTTTCAACCAACTTTACCATGACGTAGTTTTCTTTAAAAAACTGCGGGCGGTAAACTTTTAACTTTCCTTCAAAATTTTGCTGGTCAAAATCAATGGCTCTAATCTTATAATCGACATGATCAAAATCGTGAGTAGGAATCACAACATAATTATATGACCGCATATCTCCCAATAAGCGAAGAGTACAGCGTTCATTAAATTTCACAAACTGCTTTGCAATTTGAGTTTTTGCCCGATGGTCACATTCTGGTAAATGCTCTTTTATAAATACGTCGCCAGGAATACCAGCAATATGTTCTTCGATTAATGTGTCTTTAAATACCAAAAAATTAATTCGGTGGGGCGATAAAATATGCTCAAAGTCTAAACCATAAATACGTGAAGCATCAGCTTTTTTGACATAAAAATAGGTGAAATTATCGTTTAAAACATTTCTAATTTTAATTCGAAATGGCTTAGAATTACCAAAAGTGCAATAATCTATAGCATCTACACTTAAAAAATCTTGTTGAGCACTTCGCCCATCGGAGTGTAAAATAAGGTAAACTTTTTTCAAACTACTATCAATGTCTTCACGTTCATAGTCGGGATAATAACAGCGAACCCAAAGTGTATCTTCGTCGTTATGGTCGTAAACCACTATAGATCCCGAAAAGCGCAATAAATCATCATAAGAAACAGGGATTTTTGTCTTTCGATTGTAACGTTCTAAATAGTTGTTTAGCCCTTCATTAATCGGAAAGCTCGGCTTTTTTTTAGACATTAATTTTTGCTGCATTAGTTTAAACTTATAGGGTTTATCACGCTAGGCAAGTTAATAAATTATACCCGAAACTATCAGAGGCTTAAGCCCAAACTTAGACTTATAAGTGAATCCGGCTTCATAAATTATTAGTAGTATTGCTGTAACATTTTACAATTATTTGAGACTTACCTTAAAACCAAACACTGTGGAAACAATTTTAAAACTCGACCAACTCACTAAAAAATTTGGGCGGCTTACCGCTGTAAATAATTTAAGCTTTGAAATAGAAAAAGGAAATGTTTACGGGATTTTAGGGCCTAATGGTAGCGGTAAATCTACCACCTTAGGTATTATTTTAAACGTAGTTAATAAAACCTCAGGTGATTTCGAGTGGTTTGGCGGTCAAATGCAAACCCATGATGCGCTAAAAAAAGTTGGTGCAATTATCGAAAACCCAAACTTTTACCCTAATATGAGTGCAGAAGAAAACCTCAAATTAGTGTGTAAAATTAAAGGGGTTGACTACAATAAGATTGACGAAAAACTTGAAATCGTAGATCTTTTAGACCGTAAAAAAAATAGCTTTAAAAGCTATTCACTAGGAATGAAACAACGTCTAGCTATTGCGTCAGCCTTACTTAACGACCCCGAAATTTTAATTTTAGATGAACCTACTAATGGCTTGGACCCACAAGGCATTCATCAAATTAGAGAAATTATCAGGAAAATTGCAGCAGATGGCATGACCATACTATTAGCATCTCACCTACTCGACGAAGTTGAAAAAGTATGTTCACATGTCGTTATTATTAGAAACGGTGTTAAACTCTATGCGGGCAGTGTAGACCAAATGAATGCAACCCATGGTTTTGTTGAAGTTTCAGCAGAAAATATGCAAGAACTTGAAAACGCTTTAACTGAATTTAACTTTATTGAAAAAGTGAAGTTAAATAAAGAAGACCATCGCATTAAAGCCTTTTTAAGTGAACCTATCCATGCCAAAGAAATTAATAAATCTTTAGTTGAAAAAGGCATTTATGTTGATTTATTAATCAAACGAAAAGAAACTCTTGAAGAGCAATTCCTAGAACTAACAAAAGCTTAAAACCATGAAACGATTATTTTTAATAGAATTCCATAAACTTAAATATAACAAATCGGCCAAAGTAATTAGCATCCTTTATTTTGTATTATTTAGTGCCATTGCACTGCTTGCCTCTATTCGGTTTAATTTTGGTCAAATAGATTTTAGATTTGCAGACCAAGGCATTTTTAACTTCCCTTTCATTTGGCATTTTAACACCTATGTCGTAGCCTTTTTAAAGGTGCTTTTGGCTATTGTCATTGTCTCAATGATGTCTAGCGAGTATACAAATAGGACACTCAAACAAAACTTAATTGATGGTTTGAGTAAAAAGGAATTTATTTTATCCAAGTTTCTTAACGTGCTACTCTATGCCTTTGCTTCTACTGTATTAGTCTTTATAGTTTCGCTTATATTAGGTCTTATCTTTTCAGACTTTAATGAGTTAAGTATTATTTTTTCAGACCTAGAATACATACTTGCCTATTTTGTAAAATTATTAGGATTTTTCTCGCTTTGTATGTTCTTAGGGATTTTAGTCAAACGTTCTGCTTTTGCGCTTGGATTTTTATTTCTAATATGGGTTTTAGAAGGCATTATTAACTTAGTCATACGTTTTCAAGTTGAAGTTTTAAAACCTCTCATACAGTTTATGCCATTAGAATCAATGGGCAATCTTATTAAAGAACCTATTACTAGGCTAAATATTGTTAAATCTACAGCTCAAACCGTTAATCCAGAATTTGTTAAAGATTATGATGTTTCTTTTCTTAGTGTGATTATTGTTTTGGTCTGGACCTCAGTATTTATTTATGGCTCTTATCGTGTTCTAAAAAGTCGCGATTTATAGGCATTTTTATATCTTTGGTCAAAAACATTGAGCAACATAAAATCACTTTTTAGTTTAATATTATTCTTAATACCAGTTATTATTTTTTCCCAAGGAGAAGCGAATAACTGGTATTTTGGTAATAATGCTGGACTAAACTTTAATACAAATCCACCTTCAGCACTAACAAATGGTGCTTTATCAACTAGTGAAGGCTGCTCATCTATTTCGGCTCCTAATGGAGATTTACTATTTTATACCGATGGTCGAACCGTATGGAATCGTAACCACCAACCCATGCCAAACGCTAACTATAGCCCTGCTACTAACTTTGATGGCTTAAATGGTGATCCTTCAAGTACCTCAAGCGGACTTATTGTGCCCCACCCGACAAATCCTAATTTGTTTTTTGTTTTTACCTTAGACGAACCACATCATAACAATGCATTCGCTTACCCTAATCAAGGCCCAGCTGACCCTAATGGTAATCCAATAGACAATTACACCGATGTAAGTACACATGAAGTCCCTATAGATGATGATGGTTTTAATAACGGTCTTAATTATTCTTTAATCGACATGACACTTGAAAATGGCTTAGGAGATGTGGTCACCACCGATAAAAACATTCAACTTGTTACATATGATGAAACCAACCCAGAGCATTTAAAGTATAAAGCCTCAGAAAAAATTACAGCTGTACGTGGAGCCGACTGTGCTTCAATTTGGATTATTGTTCATTTTATTGACTCATTTTATGCTTTTAAAATTGATGAAAACGGTGTTAATGAAACACCTGTTATATCAACTACTGGTCCAAGTTTAACCCTAGATAATTACCGCCGTGCGGCTTTAGGTTACATGAAAGCTTCGCCTAACGGTACTAAAATTTTAACCGCCAATAATACTCTCAATTATAATCAAAATGTCCCTGGTAATCAAGATGCTGGCGATGGCAATGTTTTCCTTCTAGACTTTGATAACGAGTCTGGAACAGTATCCAACCCTATTGAACTTATCTCAGATGTGAATGCCTATGGGGTCGAGTTTTCTTCAGACAGTGAAAAAGCCTATGCCGTTACTAATAATCAAGCTATTTTTCAATGGGATTTAACAGCTGAAAATATTCCTGCAAGCCAAAATCTAATTACATCAAACATAGGTCTTATTGGAGCTATCCAATTAGGCCCAGATGGCCGTATCTATGTTTCACGATTTAATTCACCTTTCCTTGGAATTATTGAAAATCCACAAGCTGAAGCTGAATCCATTAACGTAACTCCAAACGGTATTGATCTCCAAGGTAGAAATGCTGTTTTAGGGTTACCTCCTTTTATACAGTCTTTATTTGAGGACAAAATAGATATTATAGACCAAGGCGAGCTTTTCAGCACCGAGTTAAGTCTTTGTGACAATGAAACTTACGTATTAAATTATGAAGATATTGAAGGTGCAACCTATACCTGGTCGCTTGAAGGTGAAGTTATCTCAGAAGCTACAACTTCAGAACTAGTGGTAAGTAGCCCTAGTGACGTTACCTTTCCTTTTGAAGAGGTTTATTCACTTGAGGTCGATTTAAATGATGGGTCTTGTCCCCTATTTGGAATTGCCAGAATTACATTTACAGAATTACCCGAATTTGAAAATGCCATTTTAAGAGAATGTGTACTTGAGGGTGAAACTACCGCTCTGTTTGATTTAAACGAAGCTGCAACTCAATTCATAGAAGGCACAAACTTAACAACCAATAATATAAATATCGCTTATTATTTAAATTCTGACGACGCCGAAAATCAAGTTGAAGAAATTAAT
Organism: Psychroflexus sp.; assembly: GCA_965656295.1. Taxonomy (GTDB): domain Bacteria; phylum Bacteroidota; class Bacteroidia; order Flavobacteriales; family Flavobacteriaceae; genus Psychroflexus. The sequence continues at coordinate 4,965 of CBFHKB010000040.1, read as the reverse complement.
AACGCTAACAACTTTTTAAGTTCTGAAGATTTTCAGGAAATTACCGCTCGTATCGTTGTAAATGATTGTGTCAATTATAAAACAATTACCCTCATCAGTGGCTTATTGCCTACGGTTAATGACGATGAGTTAATATATTATTGTGAAGAAGACTTTCCGAGTACTATTACTTTATCAACCGGCATACCAGAACCTGAACAGTCCAACTACTCATACATTTGGAGTACTGGAGAATCTAATGAACAAATAGAGGTTAATTTAGAAGGCTCGTATACTGTGAGTGTTGCCAACATTCAAACAGGTTGTGAAATTACAAAAACTATTCAAGTGATTTACTCGGGAATCGCCAATTTTGATTTTGAAGTGGAAGATACCACCCAAGAAAACAATCGCATTTCGGTGATTGTAACTCCAGAAAGTTTAGGCGATTATGAATATGCCATCGAGTATCCGTTTGACTTTCAAGATGAACCAGTCTTTAAAGGCTTAGCTCCTGGCGTTTATGATGTTTTTGTCAAAGATAAAAATGGCTGTGGTATTCAAGAAAAGCAAGTTGGTCTCCTTGGTGTTCGTGATTTTTTTACACCTAATAACGATGGCACCAATGATTTTTGGCAACTTGAAGGTGTCATCAAAGCTGATTTTAGAGTAGAGTCAATTCAAGTATTCGATCGGTATGGCAAGCTTTTATCTGAATTCACCTTAGATAGTTTAGGTTGGGATGGCACTTATAATGGAGAAGCTATGCCATCTAATGACTATTGGTATTTAATTAAATTTAGTGATGGTCTTATTTTAAAAGGTAATTTCACCTTAAAACGTTAATCAATCCTATAAACTAAAAAAAGGTCGTAAATAACAGTATCTTTGCACCCCAAAAAAATTGTATTGAAATATCTATTTAGCCTTTGCTTTTTTCTAGTCATTTTAGAAACCCAGGCGCAATATGTAAGCACTTCCCCATTTTTCTACACCGAACAGGAACTTGTAGAAACGGTCTTGTTTGGCGCTACTAATTGTGTAGAAAATATTAATGTGACCAACTCTGTGAGTGGTAATTACGCTAACTCCAGAACCTTTGGCTTTTTTGAGTCCAACAATTCAGGCTTTCCTTTTGAGAGTGGTTTAGTTTTATCGACTGGGCAATTGAGTAATGTTGATGGACCAAACGATAATTTAAGTGATGATGGTAACGACGATAACTGGGTTGGAGATGCCGACCTTGAAACTGCAGTAGGCTTAAGTCCAGGTGAAACTTTAAATGCTACAAGCTTGCAATTTGAGTTTACTCCAAAAGCCAATAACTTAAGCTTTAGGTATATCTTTGCTTCAGAAGAATACCAAGAAGGAAACGCGAATACTTGTCGGTTTTCAGATGCATTTGCATTCCTTATAAGACCAGCAAATAGCCAAAATGCTTTTGAAAATATTGCCTTGGTTCCAGGCACAAACACACCTGTTTTAGTAACTTCTGTTCATCCTGAAATTCCAGGAAATAATGGGTGTCCAGCCGAAAATGAAAATTACTTTGGTCAGTTTAACACTACTGAAGCACCTACGAACTTTAACGGACGAACTGCTGTATTAACGGCTACCACCAATGTAGTAGCCAACCAAACCTATGAAATTAAATTAGTGATTGCCGATGAAACTAACTATCGGTATGATTCGGCAGTATTTATTGAAGCTAATAGTTTTAATATTGGAGCAGACTTAGGTCAAGATTTAACAGGGATAAACGCACTTTGTACTGGGAGCAATAGTTTAATTGAACTTTCACCAAGTCAAGCAGGAAATATTATTAATTGGTTTTACGAAGGGACTGAAATTTTAAGCAATCAAAATAATTTAAGTTTAGAAATTTCAGAAGCTAACTTTGGAGCTGGAACGTATGGCGTAAGTGTAGAACTTGCGAATGGCTGTAGTGCGACAGATGAGCTTGAAGTGGAATTTATAAGTCCTGAAAATTATGATGACTTCTCTATCACACAATGTTCAGACCAAACAGGTGTAAGTCAGTTTGACCTCACAAGCGTTTTAACTGAAGTTGAAAACCTTGACTTAATAAGTAATGGGTTTTATGAAAGTATTCAAGATGCCAATTCGCTAAATGATCCTATTGAAAACCCGGAAACCTATGAGCTACAAACAGACGCTACAGTTTACGTAGCGGTTCAAAATGAAGCTGGCTGCAGCACTTTTATCAATTTAAATTTAAATCTTAACACCACTATTTTAAACCCGATTAACATAGAAACCTGTGCCGACGCATCTGGTGATTTAATAGTGTCTCGAACAGATATACTAACAGAACTAGAAGCTTCAACCGCGACCATAAATAGCTCATCGATCAGCTTACACAGCACACAAGACGATGCTGCAAACCAAGTTAATGAATTAACCGCCGGTAGCTTCAACTTTACTACAAACCAAAGCCTTTTTGCTCGGTTAGCTAATGATGCAAATTGTGCTGCATTAGTCGAATTTACGGTAACTGAAGCTGAAAAAGCAGTCTTAACTGAAGATGAGATTGAGGTATTTTTATGCTTAAACGAAAGCTTTAGTATTAACTTAACGCCTAACTTAGAAAACAATTCTTCTAGCTTTAGCTATGTTTGGAGTACAGGCGAAACAACTCCTAGTATTAATGTGAATAGCACTGGAAATTATAGTGTTGAAATATCAAATCTTGAAAGTTTTTCTCAATGTGCGGTCACGCAAAACTTTAACGTATTAGTTTCTGAAACTGCTGAAATATCTTATGAACTTTTAGGAACCCCAGAAAATTACGAAGTTTTGATTACCGCTAACGGTCAAGGCGATTATGAATACGCCTTGAATACCTCTGGATTTCAAGATGAAAATAGGTTTCGAGTAACGGCTGCACAAAACACCATTTTCGTACAGGATAAAAATGGTTGCGGTTTAACTTCTTTGGATTTTCAAGTTATGCAATTCCCTGAATTTTTTACTCCAAATAACGATGGTTATAACGATGTATGGCGTGTTGATGGACCAGCGGAACAAAAATTTCAGATTTTAAAAATTGAGATTTTTAATAGGTATGGCAAACCCTTAAGCACCCTTTTTCAAGACCAATTAAGCTGGGATGGAACCTACAAAGGACAAAACTTACCAAGTGATGATTACTGGTTTTTAGTAGAATTTAGAGATGGGCAATCTTACACGGACCACTTCACCTTAAAACGCTAATTAGAAGGTTTTAATTTTGGGTTAAATTTAATTAGCAGCATTTAATCAGGTGAATTTATTACGTTAATTTAGTCAAAAATCTAAGGCTTGAAATTTAACTTACAATCGGAATATCAACCTAAAGGAGACCAACCACAAGCAATTAAGCAACTGGTTAATGGTATTAATTCTAAAGATCGTTACCAAACCCTTTTGGGCGTTACGGGTTCTGGCAAAACCTTTAGCATGGCCAATGTGGTCGAAAGCGTACAAAAGCCAACCCTGGTTTTAGCCCATAATAAAACACTAGCGGCTCAATTATACGCAGAATTCAAGGCTTTTTTTCCTGATAATGCGATTGAGTATTTTGTATCCTATTACGATTACTACCAACCAGAAGCCTTTATTCCTACCACAGGTACTTACATTGAAAAAGATTTATCGATTAATGAAGATATTGAAAAGCTGCGATTAAGTACTACCTCTTCCCTATTGTCTGGCCGTCGTGATGTCTTAGTAGTTGCCTCTGTAAGTTGTCTTTATGGTATTGGTAATCCTTCTGAATTTCAAAAGAATGTAATTTCGGTAGAATTAGATCAACTAATTTCACGAACCGAGTTTTTAAAGCGTTTAGTCCAAAGTTTATATTCACGTACCGAAGTACAATTTAATCGTGGTAATTTTAGAATTAAAGGCGATACCTTGGACATTTTTCCTGGCTATGCCGACCATGCCTACCGCATCCATTTTTTTGGAGACGAAATTGAAGATATTGAAGCCTTTGATCCTCAAACTAATGAGATTTTAGCTAAATACGATAAACTAAATATTTATCCCGCTAATATATTTGTGACCTCACCTGAAGTTTTAAACCAAGCTATCGATCAAATTGCACTTGATTTAGGAAAACAAATTGAGTATTTTAAGGAAATTGGTAAACCGCTGGAAGCCAAACGTATTGAAGAACGGACTAACTTTGATTTAGAAATGATAAAAGAGTTAGGTTACTGCTCAGGTATCGAGAATTATTCACGCTATTTAGATGGCAGAAGTCCTGGTACGCGTCCGTTTTGTTTGCTTGATTATTTCCCAGACGATTATTTAATGTTAGTGGACGAAAGTCACGTGACTATTCCTCAAGTGGGCGCGATGTATGGTGGCGACCGTTCGAGGAAAGAAAACTTAGTCGAATATGGATTTAGACTTCCCGCAGCCCTCGATAATAGACCTTTAAAACTGGAAGAATTTGAAGCGCTCCAAAACCAAGTGGTTTACGTAAGCGCTACACCTGCCGATTATGAACTCCAAAAAAGTGATGGCATTTACGTCGAACAAGTAATACGACCAACAGGATTATTAGATCCTGAAATTGAAGTACGCCCTAGCGAAAACCAAATCGACGACTTAATTGATGAGATACATATTAGAGTAGAAAAAAACCAAAGGGTATTAGTCACCACGTTAACCAAACGAATGGCTGAAGAGTTAACCAAATACCTCTCGAGAGTTGATATTAAAACGCGCTACATTCACAGTGATATTGACACTTTAGAACGGGTTGAAATTATGGCCGATCTTCGAAAAGGAATTTTTGATGTATTAGTAGGTGTTAATTTATTACGTGAAGGTTTAGACTTACCTGAAGTTTCTTTAGTGGCCATTTTAGACGCCGATAAAGAAGGCTTTTTAAGAAGTAACCGCACACTTACCCAAACGATAGGTCGTGCTGCACGACACCTAGAAGGCCGCGCTATTTTATATGCCGATCGAATG
>CBFHKB010000039.1:0-17434 GCA_965656295.1 Psychroflexus sp. | reverse complement strand
AAACTATGTTGAAGCCTTAAGCAATTTAGATTACTTAAAATCTGAATTTAACCGTAAACAAAGCCTTTACGAAGATCATGTGATTGCACAAAAAGTATTTCAATCAACTAAAAACCAATTTTTAAATGCCAAAGCACAATTGGCATCAGCAAAAGAGCAACTTAAGTTGATGAACCTTAGTCCAATTCAAATTGCTCAAGGAAATTTCACTTCAGAAATTAATATTTTAGCGCCTATTAGTGGTAAAATTTCAAAGCTAAATGTGGCTCAAGGGAAATTTATAGCCAAATCTGATATGATTATGGAAATTTTAGATGTTGATCATGTTCATTTAGAATTAGACGTGTTTGAAAAAGATCTTTTAAGCATTAATAAAGGTGACACCTTAAGCTTTACAATTCCTGAAGTATCTCACCAAAAGTTTGAGGCCTATGTGCGATTAATTGGCGCTGAAATTAGTCAAAACAGACGTGTACGTGTACATGCGCATCCTATAAATGAGAATGTAAACTTTAAAGTTGGTATGTTTGTAAATGCTAGTTTTAAAACTAATGAGAAAAAGATCATTGCTTTGCCGGAAGAAGCTTTTACAAGTCTAGATGATCAAACCTTTATTTTACAACTCGATGAAACAACGTCTAATACATATCAATTTTCTAAATTAAAAGTAGATAGTTTTGCACCGCAAAATGGTTTTAAGCCAATATTAAACGCTAATGAACTCGATCTAAAAGCACAGTATTTAACTAAAGGCGTTTTTGATTTAATTACAAATAGCGGCGGCGGACATAGTCATTAATAAGTATGAATAAATCTGATTTCAATATTTTAATTGCTGAAGACGAGTTAGATATAGCAAAATTCTTAAAGCAAGGGCTCAGCGAGGAAGGTTATCAATGTATCGCTGTAAAAAACGGTTTAGAAGCCTTAGAGGTTATTAAACAGAAACGAATAGATTTAATTTTATTAGATTGGATGATGCCTAAAATGAAGGGCTTAGAGGTTTGTCAACAACTTAGAGCAAATCATATTAACACACCAATTATTTTTTTAACGGCTAAAGACACTATTCAAGATACAATCGAAGGCTTAAAAAGCGGTGCAAATGATTATATTAAAAAACCATTTAATTTTGAAGAACTTCTCGCAAGAATAGAAACACATTTACGTTTACATTTTAAAATAGACGAAATTCTAGTAGCAGAAAATTTAAAAGTTAACACCAGTAAACGTGAAGTTATTTATAATAATAATTCTGTAGATTTAACTGATAAAGAATATAATTTTATAGTTTATTTGTTACGTCATAAAGGCAAGGTTTGTGAAAGGCAATCTATTATTGAAGAAGTCTGGGATATTCACTTTGCTTATGAAACTGGCGTCTTAGATGTTTACATGAATGCTATTAGAAAAAAGCTAAATCTAGAAAAAAACCAATTAATAAAAACCGTAAGGGGTGTTGGTTTTATAATTGATCCTTGATGAAACTTTCTATTAAAAACAGGATTGCTCTTTACTCTGTGTTAAGTATAGCCAGTTTGTCTATTGTCGTATTTATCGCCATTTTTTTTACCGTTAAAAATATTGTCTATAAAGAAATTGACGATAAACTAGAATTTGAAGCCAAAAAACATGCTGTTGAAATTATTCAAACTAAAGATAGCATCTATTTTGCTTACAAGGATGAGTGGCTAGAGCGTGAACATATGGAAGTAGAGATTTATCCTTTATTTGTTCAATTATTTGATGCAGATGGAAATCATCTAGATAAATCGCCAAATTTAAAATCGCTTTCGCTTGAAGTGGCTACCAGTAATATTAATCCGATTATTAAAAATATAAGTTTAGACCAACAAGCATTTCGGCAAATTCAAATACCACTTCAAGAAAACAGCGTAATTAATGGTTTTATTAGCATTGCAGTACCCTTAGGAGATGCAAAATTACTCATTGAATCTTTACAACGAACACTGCTCATTATCTATCCTATATTGCTAATTATTACTTTTTTCACCTCACGTTATATCTCTAAAATTACTATAAAACCAATTACATTAATCGCTGAAACAGTAGATGATATTAACACAAATGATTTAACAAAACGAGTTCCTAAGATGGGTAATGGAGACGAGATAGAAACCTTGTCAAATGCCATTAATGCTTTATTAGACAGAATTGACGTTGCAATTAAAAGAAAAAGACAATTTACAGCTGATGCCTCTCATCAATTAAGAACACCCCTTGCGGTATTGAAAGGAAACTTAGAAATTTTAATTAGAAAAAAACGACAACCGGAGAGTTATATTGAAGTGATAGAAAAAAATATCACAAAAATAGACGAAATGACAAACGCTGTTGATAAACTTCTAATTTTAGCACGATTAAATAGTAATCCTAATCAAAAAATCGAAACCGAAGACGTCAATATTTATAATCAAATCGAAAAGATTTTGACAAACTATAAACAACAAATTTTAAAAAATAAATTAAATATTTCTATAAGTAATATTAAAAACAGTATTGTTAATTGCAATAAAATTTATCTTGCTTTAATTCTTGATAATTTAATTTCTAATGCAATTAAATATGCTGATCATGAAAGTGAAATAAAGGTTTCAATCAAACCACTTGCAAAACAATTAGAAGTAAGAGTTTGTAATACAGGGCCTAAAATTCCTCCAGCAGAAATTAACGAAATCTTCAATCCATTTTTTAGAAACACTAATCACGAAACAAAACAAGAAGGCTATGGCTTAGGCCTTGCTATCGTAGCGAAAGCTGCAGAATTATTGAACATAAAAGTAGAGGTTTCTTCTAATAAACTCACCTGTTTTACACTTACAATTCCGAAAAAAAGCCAAACTTAAGATTCACTTAAGATATAAAGCAAAATAGATTTTGAATGCTTTTTTGATGTTATTTTGATGTAAATAATAATGTCATGAAGTTATCACTTTTAATGATTAGTTTGGCTTTAAGCCTTTCTACTTATGCTCAAAACTGGGTTTATGATTTTAACGAAGCTAAAATTCTAGCTGAACAAGAAAACAAACAAATCCTACTTGTCTTTTCCGGTTCAGATTGGTGTGCGCCTTGCATCAAGCTAGATCGCCAAATATGGCAAACCAAAGTGTTTAAAAATCACGCAAAAGAAAATTTAGTGCTTTTAAAGGCCGATTTTCCAAAGCGGAAAAAAAATCAACTTCCAAAAATTCAACAAGATAAAAACAAAGCTTTAGCCGAAACTTACAACACTAACGGCTACTTTCCATTTGTAGTTTTACTTGATGCTAATGGTCAAGTCATGAATCAACTTGGGTATAAAAATCTAACGCCAACGAAGTATATCGAAGCCATCTATGGTCAATAAATTAATCATATTAGTCATCTCTATAACTGGGCTTACCGTTCAGAGTCAATCCATTTTCAAGCGGGAAATGGGACTCATGGGCTGCCAATTTGATATTACTGTCGTTGCTAGTTCTCAAAATGAAGCTAATAGTTACATTGACATGGCTGTTGAAGAAATACAGCGAATTGAGACTATGATATCATCTTGGAAGCCAAGCTCACAAACTTCAGCTATAAACCGAAATGCGGGTATAAAACCTGTAAAAGTAGATGATGAATTGTTTCAACTCATAAAACGGTCGATTAAACTTTCAACTATTACTGATGGCGCCTTTGATATCAGTTTTGCTTCAATAGATCATATTTGGAAATTTAATAAGCAAGAAACCACAATGCCTGATCAAGCTAAACTTTTGGCTTCGGTTGGAGCCATTGGCTATGAGCATATACAACTAGATGAATCAAAATCGACAGTATTTCTTTCAAAAAAGGGAATGAAGATTGGGTTTGGCGCTATCGGAAAAGGCTATGCAGCTGATAAAGCCAAAAAGCTTCTTATAGAAAAAGGAGTTAAAGGCGGGATCATAAATGCCTCTGGCGACATGAATACTTGGGGTAAGAAACCCGATGGTAATGCTTGGAAAGTAGCCATTACAAACCCAATGGAACAAACCAAAAGCTATGGCCTATTTGAAATTAATAACCAAGCCGTGGTCACCTCAGGAAATTACGAGAAATATGTTCGTATTAACGGTGAGCGCTACTCACATATTATTGATCCCAGAACAGGTCAACCAACAAAAGGCATTTTAAGTGTTAGTGTTTTTGCGCCTAAAGCCGAAATGGCAGATGCTTTAGCAACATCCATCTTTGTAATGGGAATCGATGTTGGTTTAAACCTTATTAATCAACTTCCAAAAGTCGAGGCTATTATTGTTAAAAATGATGGCAATTTAGCCACTTCAAACCATATAAATATTACATCAAAATGATAAAAACAATTGCAAAACTATCTCTTATCAGCTTATTCTTTACGTCTTGTGTAGCGGTAAAAGAATATGAGAAAATAAATATCAATGATCCAGACATGGTCTTATCTGAACGCCAATTAGACAAATATAAATCGACCTTTCAGTCTTATCGTGAAGCAGCAGCAGGCGCCAATGGCGGTAAAACTGGTGGAGGTTGTGGTTGTAACTAAATAGAACAAAATGAAAAATTATATTTTATATAACCTAATTGCATTAGTTAGCTTATCAAGCTTTGCACAGGAAGAAACTGAGTATAAAAAACGTGTCCTAGAATCGACTGAAGTCAATTTACTGTCTAGTTATTACACACAAGACGGCGAAAATGCAGCTGTTACCGGTGGTCGAGGCACAGAAGAATTAAGCGATATTGCACCATCAATAAACGTAGCGATTCCTTTAAATGATGACGATATTTTAGCAATTGACGCAACTGTTTCAGCCTATACCTCAGCTTCATCAAGTAACATAAATCCCTTTGATGGGAATCAAGCAGCCGATCCTTTTGTTGCTTCTTCTGGTGCTTCTAAAAAAGACACATGGTTTGGCTTAACGGCGTCTTACTCACATTCGTCAGATGACAGAAACACCATCTTAAATGCTAATGTATCATTTGCGAACGAATATGATTATACGTCCTTTGGCTTTGGAGGAAGTCTCACCAAATTATTCAATCAAAAAAATACAGAAGTACAGCTTAAAGCTAATGTATTTCTAGATCAATGGGGACCACAATATCCTACCGAATTAACAGCAAGCTTAAGTAATCAAAATGTACTGGCCAAAGATGATGACGAAGATGACTTCAAACTAGCAGATTATACCATAATAGGAAACCAAAATTTTAATACTAATTTTTCTAGATTTACAGCGTTTAATCGAAATTCTTACAGCTTAGGTGCTAGTGTTTCGCAAATTCTTTCTAAATCAATTCAAACCTCATTCTTAGCCGATTTTGTCTGGCAAGAAGGCTTACTTTCAACACCGCATCAACGGGTTTATTTTGGAGATATTGAAGATTCGATGATAGAAAATTTTATGCTTGCCAATGATGTAGAACGCTTGCCAAATTCAAGAACAAAATTAGCCATAGGTAACCGATCAAGTTTTTATATCAATCAAAATTTTATTATTAGAAGTTACTACCGCTATTATACTGATAATTGGGGAATAGATTCACACACATTTAAAGTTGAATTACCCATCAAGTTTGGTTTAAATTACACCTTATATCCTAGCTATCGTTATTATACGCAAACTCAGACTGATTATTTTGGTGAATTTAATACCATATCGTCAACCGATGAATTTTACACCTCAGATTACGATTTAGCGTCTTATAATGCTAATCAATATGGTTTAGGCTTTAAATATTACGATCCTTTAAATTCATTTAAAATTGGTGGTTTTGGATTAAAAAGCATACAAATAGAATATAACTATTATGAGCGAACCACGCAAAATTTTAATGCAAATATAAGCTCGTTAGGATTTACGTTTATAGCTGATTAGTCATCATTAAAAAAGAAATAATTTAAAAATAAAAGTAATTATACATGAATGTATTGATTACAGGCATCGCAGGTTTTATTGGATCACACATGGCTGAGTTTTTAGCTAAACAAGGTTATAATGTTGATGGAGTCGATAACTTTAACCCCTATTATTCAGTTAAATTAAAACGTATAAATGCTTCAATTCTAAAACAAAAAAACATCAATATTTTAGAAGGTGACTTGCAATATGATGCTATTTATGAAAAACTAAAAACAAACTATAATTTTATTATTCATTTTGCGGCACAACCAGGAATTTCACACAAAAGTAGCTTTGAAAGCTACTTAGAAAACAACGTTATTGCTACCAAAAAACTAGTTGAATTTTCCAAAACCCAAACTGAGTTATTTCAATTTATTAATATTTCTACCTCTTCCGTTTATGGAAGTTTTGCAACTAAATCTGAAACAGCACTACCAGCACCAACCTCTATTTACGGAACTACAAAATTAGCTGCAGAGCAACTTGTATTAGCTGAAGCTAGGAAAGAATGCATCAAAGCCTGTTCAATTAGACTGTATTCAGTTTATGGGCCGAGAGAACGACCTGATAAACTTTACACTAAACTTATTAGTGCTGCTCTAAACAATACGAAGTTTCCACTTTTTGAGGGCAGTAAACTACATAAACGAAGTTTCACCTATGTTGATGATATAGTAAAAGGTATTTTTTTGTGCTTAAAGAAGCATAAAAAAACCAATTTAGAAATTATAAATCTAGGCAACCCACAACAAGAGTCGACTGAACAAGGTATTTTATATGTTGAAGAATTATTGAAAAAACATATTTCCTTAGAAATAAAGCCCGCTAGAGATGCAGACCAAAAAGAAACAAGCGCTAATATTTCAAAGGCAAAACAACTGGTTGGTTATTTGCCGAAAACAAGTTTAAAAAACGGTTTACAGCATCAAATTGAATGGTATAAAACAATAATAAAGAGTCATGGAGAATTTTAAACTCACCGTTATTGTACCTGTATATAACGAAGCTGAAAATCTACATCGTGTGGCTAATGAATTTGAAGCCTATTTGAAAATAGCTTCAGTTTCTATAAAAGTTTTATTTGTAAATGATGGTTCTAAAGACAACAGTCTAGAGATTATCAAGTCAATTTGCACTCAAAATGAGACCTTTCAATACATTAACTTTAATAAAAATTACGGGCTTAGTGCTGCGATTAAAGCAGGTTTTGATTATAGTAAATCTGAATTAACCGGTTATATCGATGCTGACTTACAAACACATCCCGAAGACTTTGAATTGTTGCTAAAACATATCGCTGATTATGATTTAGTAACCGGAAATCGAGCTCGTAATAGAAAAGACAAGTTTATTAAAAATATAAGTTCAAGAATCGCTAATAGTGTTAGACGTGCCTTTACTAATGATGGCATGGATGATACAGGTTGTCCCTTAAAAATAATAAAAACGAGTTATGCCCAAAAAATCCCAATGTTTAGGGGTTTACATCGTTTTTTACCCGCAATGATTTTACTTCAAAAAGGAAAAGTTAAACAGGTTGATGTAAGACATTTCCCTAGAATTGCAGGGACCGCAAAATTTGGTTTAAGCAACAGGATTTTAGGTCCTTTAGCCGATTGCTTTGCATTTATATGGATGAAAAAAAAATATATTAATTATAGCGTTGAATCGAAGTCATGCTAGAAACTTCATTACCTGTTTATGTTTTAGGGTTTATAGCTCAGCTGCTCTTTTCAAGCCGTACATTTTATCAATGGCTTAGTTCAGAAAAACATAAAAAGGTTATTGCACCTCGTTTTTTTTGGCAAATAAGTTTATTAGCATCTGTTCTGTTATTTATTTATGGTTACTTCCGAAATGATTTTGCCATTATGCTTGGTCAAGCTTTAACTTACTTCATTTATATAAGGAATATTCAACTTGAAAATCACTGGAATAAGTTTCCTATCATTTCAAGAATTTTTCTACTCTTATTTCCTTTTTTGGTTATCATTTATTATTTCAATAATAACACATTTGATATTCAGCAACTTTTAATAGATAAAAACTTTTCAAACCGACTGCTTTGGTTGGGAATTGCAAGCCAAGTTATATTTACACTTCGCTTTGTTTATCAGTGGTTATATTCTGAACGCCAAAAACTATCTAAACTACCCATCGGATTTTGGACTTTAAGTTTAGTGGGATCTCTACTGATTTTTACCTATGGAATTTTCAGAAAAGATCCAGTCTTAATCGTAGGTCATGCATTCGGAATACTAATTTACTGCAGAAATATTTATTTATTACGAAATGAAAATGCTTAGTAAAATTTATAAATACCCAATATTAAGCTTGATTGTAGCAAGTATTTTATTGTTTTATTTCAATTTAGCTGAATTACCTGTATCGATTATGGAAGCGCGGAATTTCAATGTTGCTCGAGAAATGCTAACCGAAGGAAATTGGCTATTAACAACAATGAATGGAATACCACGTTATGAAAAACCTCCTTTTCCTGCTTGGTTTACAACTTTATTTAGTCAATTTAACTTAAGTTCTGTTTGGCTTTACCGTCTTCCAACTAGTCTAATGGCTACATTAGGTGTTTTATTTTCTTACGCACTATTTAAGACACTTGGGCATCATAAAAAGTTAGCAGTTACAGGCGCTTTGATTTTAGCAACGTCCTACTATTATATTGTTATTCGATTTGAAGCACCATCAGATACTTACACACATGTCGCAATGATTGGTGGGTTATTTTTTTTAGCGAAAGCAATGGATAACTTTAATATAGTTCTAAATAGCTTATTAGCAATTACTTTGTTTGCTATTTCAGTATTATCTAAAGGTCCTGTTAGTTTATATACTATTTTCCTGCCATTTCTTATTGCTTATTTTATCAGCTTTAAACCTAATAAAAAAACAATCCTCATTTGTATTTTAACTTTCGTTTTTGGGACTTTAATTGGTTCACTTTGGTACATCTATGTTAGAATGACTGACCCTTTAGTTTTTAATCAAATTGCTAGCAAAGAAACATCAAATTGGTCTAGTTATCATGTAAGACCCTTTTATTATTATTGGAGCTTTGTTATACAAATAGGTGTTTGGACAATTCCAGCTGCAATTAGTTTAGCTTATCCTTATTTTAAAACTAGGGTTGTAAATGAGAAGTTATATAAACTAAGTTGGGTCTGGACAATGATTGCTGTAATTTTATTGTCAATTATACCAGAGAAAAAGTCACGCTATTTAGTGCCCGTACTATTCCCTTTAGCATTAAATATTGCGCAAATTATTCACTATCAATTTAAGATAAAAAAATTAGATTTAGTTAGCAAATATGCTTTAAAACTTCACTATATAATTGTTTTTATCATTGGGCTTTCAATTGTTGCTGCACCAATTTTAATTGAACAAAGCAAGCTAGAGTTTTGGTTATGGTACTATGTTTATATTGCCATTAACTTTAGTATTTCAGCATATATTTTTTTTAATTATAACCCCTTAAACGTTAAAAAACTTTTCATTACAAATCTGCTTCTAATATTAGCTATCACAAGTATAGGGACTTACGGAATTAAATTCATGAAAGTTAACAAGCAATATAAAACATTAGCGTCAGCGAAAATTCAAAAGCCTGTCTACTATTATAAAACAATAGAACCAGAAATCATTTGGGAGTTAAATACGACGTCTGTACTATTTGATAGTAATGTGAAACATAAAGAAATTCAAGTAGTTGTTAGACACACAAATGCTCAGGAATTTGAAAAGCAAATTACTTCTCAATATACTATAGCGTCTAAAGAAGTTTTTGACCGAAACTATTTTAATAACGAAAGAAATAAAAAGTATCGTGAACGCTACATTCTAATACTTTATACACTAAAACTGAAACCTAGCGTAAAATAGTTTCTTTACGATCTGGACCAACCGAAACAATACTTATTTTAACACCAACTTGTTCTTCTATAAAGGCGATATAATCTTTAAGTTCAGAAGGAAGCTTATCAAAATCTGTAACCTTTGTAATATCTTCTTTCCAACCTTTAAAGGATTGGTAGACGGGCTTCACGTTATCCTCTTCAATATTAAAAGGTAAATGAGAAATAATTTCACCTTTGTAATGATACCCGGTACATACCTTTAAGTTCTTAAATCCACTTAACACATCTGCCTTCATCATCATCAATTCTGTAACTCCATTGACTTGAACTGCATACCTGAGAGCTACCAAGTCTAACCAACCACAACGTCTTGGTCTTCCTGTTGTTGCGCCAAATTCGTGACCAACTTTGGCCATTTGAGCACCATTTTCATCGAACAATTCAGTTGGAAATGGACCACTTCCTACTCTTGTTGTATAGGCTTTAAAAATACCAAAAACAGATTTAATATGGTTAGGAGCAACACCTAAACCTGTACAGGCACCAGCTGCTGTTGTGTTTGAAGAAGTTACAAATGGATAAGTACCAAAATCAATATCCAGTAACGAACCTTGAGCACCTTCAGCTAAGATAGGTTTATCAGCTTGTTGAGCTTGAAATAAATACTCTTCAGAATCTATAAATTGTAAGTCTTTAATCACTTTAACCGCTTCAAAGAATTCTGCTTCTAACTCTTCAAGATTATATTGAACATCTACATTATAAAATTCAATCATGGCTTGGTGCTTTTTAGATAAAGCATGGTATTTCTCCTTCCAATTATCAAGCTCTAAATCACCGACTCTTAATCCATTTCGACCAGTTTTGTCCATGTAAGTAGGGCCAATCCCTTTTAAAGTTGAGCCAATTTTAGCTTTACCTTTCGCTGTTTCAGAAGCAGCATCTAATAAACGATGCGTTGGTAATATCAAATGGGCTTTTCTGGAGATAAGTAGTGAAGATTTATAATTAACATTATAAGCATCAAGTCCTTCAAGCTCTTTTTTAAAAATCACAGGATCTATAACCACTCCGTTACCAACTACATTGGTAGCATTTTTATGAAATATACCTGAAGGGATAGTATGCAAAACGTGTTTTATTCCATCAAACTCAAGGGTGTGACCAGCATTAGGACCACCTTGAAAACGAGCTATAATGTTATATTTTTTAGTTAGAAAGTCGACGATTTTACCTTTACCTTCATCGCCCCATTGTAGGCCTAATAATAAGTCTATTGCCATTATATTATTTTATTGCGTCTTATTTTTTGTCCCATAGAAATACAGCGAATGTTTATCGATAGTAATATCGAATACTTCTTCTATGGTTTTTTTTATGGATTCTATACGTGGGTCACAAAACTCAATCACTTCACTCGTATCGGTTAAAATAACGTGATCATGTTGCTTATCGAAGTAAGATTTTTCGTATTGAGCTTGATTTTTTCCAAATTGATGTTTACGAACCAAGCCACAATCTAAGAGAAGGTCTATAGTGTTGTATAAAGTCGCTCTACTTACCCGATAATTTTTATTTTTCATGGTAATGTAAAGTGACTCTATATCAAAGTGTTCTTGATTATCGTAAATCTCTTGAAGTATAGCAAAACGCTCAGGTGTTTTGCGGTGACCGTTTTCTTCTAAAAACTTGGTAAACACGTTTTTAACAACTGCCTGATCATTATTAATTGTCGATTTTTTTGCCATGTCGCAAATTTAAGATTTTATTCTCTTGTTGCCTTATCTATTCCATCAATTTTTTTGAGACGATCTAATAGCCGCTGAATGTCATTTTTATTTTTAACCTTGACCACTATTTTACCCTCAAACATGCTATGATGACTTTCGAAAGAAAGGCTTTGCATATCTACATGAAGATTTTTAGAAATCTCGTTAGTAATATCACTAATAAGACCCAAATTATCAAGACCTGTTAATCTAAGTGTTGCTTTAAATTCTTCTTGAGAAGAGTCTACCCATTTAGCTTTTAAAATACGGTAAGCGTAGTTACTCTGTAATTGTATTGCATTTGGGCAGTTTTTTTTATGAACCTTAATCTCCCCTTTTACAGTTGTAAAGCCAAACACATCGTCTCCAGGAATTGGATTACAACAACTCGCTAAAGTGTAATCTAAAACTTGATCGTCGTCACCAAATACTAAGGCATCATAACGATCTGTGATTTCGTCTTGATTCTGGTTAGCTTGTGTTTTAGTCGAGCGTTTAATTTTATTTTTAAAAAAAGATACTAAGGCATTATTTTTACTAGAGACATAGTCCTTGATTGCCTTATTATCTATAGTACCAATACCTACACGATAAAATAAATCTTTACTGGTTTTAAGCTTAAAATGGTTAACCATTTCATTAACAGTACGCTCGTTAAGTTGGATACGCTGAGACTTTAATTTTCGAACTAAGACTACTCGACCCTCTTCGGCTATTTGCTTTTTTTCACCATTTAGAACCGATTTAATTTTAGACTTAGCGCGTGCTGTTTGTGTAAAATCAAGCCAGTTTTTAGTAGGTTTGGCAGTTACCGATGTAATAATTTCAACCTGATCTCCGCTTTTTAAAATTCGATTAAGTGGCACAATTTTACCATTTACTTTAGCGCCTCTTGTTTTCATTCCAATATCAGTATGGATCGAAAAAGCGAAATCTAAAGCTGTTGCACCCTTAGGTAGAGATTTTAGATCACCTTGAGGTGTAAACACAAATATTTCTTTAGCATAAAGATTAAGCTTAAATTGTTCAACAAAATCAACCGCATTTAACTCATTGTTTTCTAAGGCTTCTTGCAATCTATTAAGCCAAATATCAAGCCCTTGGTCTTCAACCTGTTTTTCACCATGCTTGTACTTATAGTGCGCTGCATAGCCTTTTTCGGCAATTTCGTTCATGCGTTCGCTTCTAATTTGCACTTCAACCCATTGGCCTTCTGGCCCCATGACGGTAATGTGTAAAGCTTCATAACCAGTAGACTTTGGTGATGAAATCCAATCCCTTAAGCGGGTTGGATTTGGACGATAATGATCGGTTACAATCGAATATATTTTCCACGCTAAAAACTTTTCTGAAGCTACATCAGATTCATAGATAATTCGTATTGCAAACTTGTCATAAACCTCATCGAAACTAATATTTTGAGCTGCTATTTTTTTTCGAATCGAATAAATAGATTTTGGTCGGCCTTTGATTTGAAACTTTATAGCCTCACTCTCTAAACTTTTTTTAATGCGATCAGTAAAATCAATGATGTAGTTGTCTTGATCTTCTTTACTCGCTTTTATTTTTTCTGAAATATCTTTATAAACCTCAGGTTCTGTATATTTTAAGCTTAGGTCTTCTAGTTCGGTTTTTATATTATATAATCCAATTCTATGAGCTAAAGGTGCGTAAATGTAGAGTGTTTCTGAAGCAATTTTAACCTGTTTATCTGGACGCATGGCATCCATGGTTTGCATATTATGCAATCTATCGGCTATTTTAATGATAATCACACGAATATCATCATTAAGCGTAAGAAGCATTTTCCGGAAGTTTTCGGCCTGCAGTGAAATATCTCCTTCTTTTTTTAAGGAAGATATTTTAGTTAAGCCATCCACAATGCGCGCAATGGTTTCGCCAAACATTTGCTCTATATCTGACAAAGTGTAGCTAGTATCTTCAACAACATCATGGAGTAATGCCGCTGCAATAGACGTGGCGTCCAAACCTATTTCAGAAGCCACAATTTTAGCCACCGCAATGGGATGAAACACATAAGCTTCTCCAGATTTACGACGTTGGTCACTGTGAGCTTCAACAGCAGTCTCAAAAGCTTTTCTAATCATGAGTTTATCGTCTTCAGTTAAATTACGATAACTCACGCTTAATAGCTTTTTGTACTGTTTTGCTATTTTTTTATTCTCTTCTTCTAGGTATTCTTCCGTCAGATTCATTGGGCAATTTCTAGGACTAAATTAATCATTAGATTTTAAATTCCTAAATCTTTGTAATAAAGTTGGATGCGAATAATTAAAGTACACGTACCAAGGATGTGGCGTTAAGTTTGACAAACTATTTCGACTTAATTTTTTTAACGCCTGGATTAAATCCTGTGCATTGTAGGTAACCCGGGCATAAGCATCGGCTTGATATTCAAATTTTCTAGATATCACATTGGTTAAAAGTCCTAATACAAAACTTACAGGCGAGTAAATAAAGGCAAAGGCTATGAGACCTATGTGAAAACTGATTTCCTGCACCCCAAGCGCTTGACTTACTTCGGGCTGGGATAAAAATAAAGCCAAAAGATATAAACTTAATGTGATACTTAACAAGGATAATAAAAGATTGTAGATAATGTGTTTATGTTTATAATGGCCAACTTCATGTGCTAAAACTGCAACAACTTCGGTCGTTGATAAATCAGTTATTAAAGTATCATACAAAGTCACTTGTTTTTGCGCTCCAAAACCCGAAAAAAAAGCATTAGCTTTTTTACTTCGCTTAGAACCATCTATCACAAAAATACGCTCTAAATTAAAGTTAACGCGTTGGGCATAGGCCTCGATAGATGTTCTTAAGTCACCCTTTGGTAGCGGACTAAGTTGGTTAAACAGTGGTAATATAAACTTGGTATAAAATAAGTTGATAAAAATCATAATAAAACCCACTAAAATAGATGCATACCACCAAAATTGAACACCAAACGTTTGCCATAAATAATAAAAAGCAGTTAAAAGCGAACCCCCAATTATGATACTCAATAAAATAGACTTCAACTGGTCCAACACAAATGTTTTAAGCGTTGTTGTATTAAACCCAAATTTAGATTCGATCACAAATGTGCCGTAGATTTCAAAAGGTAAATTCATCAGAAAGTTTAATACAAATAAAACACCAAAAAAACAAAGTGAAACCAGCAAACCAGGGTTAACTAGCGTTGTTAAATGGTAATGTAAATAAGAAAAACCGCCTGTAAACAAAACCGCTAAAATTAGTAGCGTACTAAAACTGGAGGTGACTAAAGAAAATTTAAATTTTTGCTGTTTATAATCTTGTGATTTCTGGTAAGTCTTAGGATCGTAAATATCATCGAGCTCTTCTGGTAAACGCACTTTAAAATGATTAACGTTTAAACTAGACAAAACTAAATCGAATATAAAATTGAATAAAATAAGACCTATAATACCGTAAAAAATAATTTCTGCTGAAAACATGTACGCGTAAATTTGTTGTAAATTTAAGCTTAATCTATGTAAAGAAAAACTGGACCACACATTTAATGATGCCGCATAAAAATCTAAAATGCTTATAAACTAGGTAAATAAAACTCTATTGAAGTAATTAGTGCCTAAAGTATTGTTAGATTCAATTAATGATATTAAATTTGCCTTTAATGTAGTTTTGCTTAAAATGAAAAATTTAGCTGAAATTGTTGAAAGAATAGAATTAAAAGTCAACAAGCTTTTAACTCAAAACAAGATCTTAAAACAACATAAAGCAGAGTTAAAAGCTCAACTTGAAAAACGCGACCAAGAAATCACCATCTTGAGAGCTGAAATCTCAAGTCTTGAGCTCACTACTAAAAATTTAAAAACAGCAAATGCATTATTAGGCAGTAATGAATACAAACGAGAAACAAAACTCAAGATAAATAGTTTGATTAAAGAGATTGATGAATGTATTGTCCAATTAGCTGAATAACATGTCAAACGAACGCTTAAAAATAAAAGTTTCTATTGCCGATCGCGTTTATCCGCTCACCATTAAACCTGAACAAGAAGAAGGTTTAAGAAAAGCGGCTAAAAAGATTGAAGAAACCATAAAGAAATTTGAGCAAAGTTATGCCGTAAGAGACAAACAGGATGTTTTAGCGATGAGCGCATTACAATTTGCTGCAGAAACTGAGCAGAAAAAAATTAGCAGCTCTGAAGATGTTCAACAAGCACAACTCAAACTCGAAGATCTTGAACAAAAAATAAATCAACAATTAAATTAAGTTCTTTACATACATAATACTATACTGCCTGTATTAGTCGTTAAATTTTGATAAACTCAACACTTTTAATTTAAAAAGGGTCAAGTTTTGATTGTAAAAGCAAGCCGCCACTTCGGTGCAGCGGATCCTTGATCAGTCAGACAGCCCTAAACCTGTTTTAACGGAGTTTTATACAAAACACACTAATACAGGCTTTTTATATTTAAACAACTATGGATACAACAGTAACAACAATAATTATCGCAGCAGTAGCAGGCCTAGGGCTTGGCTTTTTGATTGCTAAACTACTTGAAAAAAACAGCGCTTCTGGCCTACTTAAATCAGCTAACAAAGAAGCTAGCCAGATTATAAAAGACGCCAAAAAAGAAGGCGAAAGTCTCAAAAAAGACAAAATTTTACAGGCTAAAGAAAAATTTATAGAGCTTAAAGCAGAACATGAAAAGGTCATCATGGCACGCGATAAGAAAATGGCCGATGCAGAAAAGCGCACAAAAGACAAAGAATCGCAATTGTCTAATGAATTATCTAAGCAAAAGAAAACCAATAAAGCCTTAGACGAGAAATTAGAAGATTATAACAACCGCACCGAATATTTATCAAAACGTCAAGAAGAAATTGATAAAATATTAAATCAGAAAATACAACAGCTAGAAGTAATTAGTGGCTTAAGCGCTGACGAAGCCAAAGACCAACTTATGGAGTCGCTTAAAGAAACAGCCAAGTCTGAAGCAATGACGCTCATTCAAGACACGGTTGAAGACGCAAAGCTCACTGCTCAACAAGAAGCGAAGAAAATTATTATAAACACCATCCAACGCATCGGTACCGAAGAAGCTATCGATAACTGCGTTTCTGTATTTAATTTGGAAAGCGACGATGTCAAAGGTCGTATTATTGGTCGCGAAGGCCGAAACATTAGAGCTATCGAAGCAGCTACAGGCGTTGAAATTATTGTCGACGATACACCTGAAGCCATTATCTTATCATGTTTTGATTCGGTAAGACGAGAAATTGCAAGACTATCGCTTCACCGCTTAGTCACCGATGGTCGAATACACCCAGCACGAATTGAAGAAGTGGTGAAAAAGACTACCAAACAAATTGACGAAGAAATTGCCGAAATAGGTAAACGCACTATTATTGACCTAGGTATTCATGGCTTACATCCAGAATTGGTTAAAGCCGTTGGGCGCATGAAATACCGTTCATCTTACGGTCAAAATTTATTACAACACTCCAGAGAAGTGGCTAAATTGTGTGGTGTAATGGCTGCCGAACTTGGTTTAAACCCTAAATTAGCTAAGCGAGCTGGATTACTTCACGATATAGGTAAAGTGCCTGAAACAGAAACAGAACTACCGCATGCTATCTTAGGGATGCAATGGGCTGAAAAATATGGTGAAAAAGAAGATGTATGTAATGCTATTGGAGCTCACCACGATGAAATTGAAATGAACTCACTACTATCGCCTATTGTACAGGTTTGTGATGCTATTAGCGGTGCAAGACCTGGCGCTCGCCGTCAAGTCTTAGATTCTTATGTTAAGCGTCTAAAAGATCTTGAAGATATTGCTTTTGGATTTAGTGGAGTTAAAAAAGCTTACGCTATCC
>CBFHKB010000038.1:0-17502 GCA_965656295.1 Psychroflexus sp. | reverse complement strand
TTATACTTTAAGCTTCGAGCACTGATTTTAAACTTCAGTTGATTACCTTCAAAATGTTCTAAAGTGAAATTTCTAGCAGTTTTAGGTTCAATTCTCAGATTGGTAGCGTATATAAACTCGTGGTCATTAACCTGCGTGTAGACATCTTGTGTTTTTCGGACCTGTCTTCCTTTTTTTAAGTAACTATACTTGAATTCATTGTAACCTTCGCTAGCGTTGGGGTATAGGTACAGACTAAATATAAGCGCAATACTACATACAATTGAAGCTCCA
Organism: Psychroflexus sp.; assembly: GCA_965656295.1. GTDB lineage: Bacteria > Bacteroidota > Bacteroidia > Flavobacteriales > Flavobacteriaceae > Psychroflexus. Next base: position 17,229 of record CBFHKB010000038.1, on the reverse strand, counting down.
ATAATATAAGGTCTAAGAAATCTAGTAAAAGATACACCTGAACTTAAAAAAGCGATAACCTCTGTGTTGTTAGCTAGCTTCGAAGTGAACCAAATGACAGATAAGAAGAGTAATATGGGGAACAAAAGATTGGCAAAGTAAATCGTAAAGTCAAAATAATAAGCCAAAATAGCATCGAGTGGTGCTTCATTTTCGATCATATCATCAATTTTTTCTGATAAATCGATAATGATCCCAATAGGGATAAACAGTAAAATAAGCACGCCAAATGTTCCTAAATAGCGTTTAAGTATGTACCAGTCTAATATTTTCAAATTATAATCGGGTTGCCATTTGTTTTACCATTTTATCTTTCCAGGGCCTAAATGTCCCTTCTATAATTTTTTGACGAGCTTCTCTTACTAGCCATAAGTAAAATCCTAGATTGTGGATACTCGCGATTTGCAGGCCTAATAGCTCTTTGACACTAAATAAATGCCTTAAATAGGCTTTGGAGTAAGCTGTGTCTACCCAAGTATAAGCATTGCTGTCTACTGGTGAGAAATCGTCTTCCCACTTCTTGTTTTTAATATTTATAAAGCCTTCTGCGGTAAATAACATGCCATTTCTAGCGTTTCGAGTTGGCATTACGCAGTCAAACATATCTACACCTAAAGCGATATTTTCTAATAAATTAATTGGAGTACCAACTCCCATTAAATAGCGTGGTTTATCTTCAGGTAAAATGTTAGTCACAACTTCAGTCATTGCATACATCTCATCATCTGGTTCACCAACGGATAAGCCTCCTATAGCATTTCCCTCAGCGCCTACATTTGCAATATATTCAGCCGATTGCTTTCTTAAATCTTTATACGTACTTCCTTGCACTATTGGGAATAGTGTTTGTTGATGTCCATAAAGTGGCTCAGTCTCATTAACTCGCTTAATACAACGCTCTAGCCATCTATGCGTCATGTGCATACTTCGTTTTGCATAGTTGTAATCACATGGGTAGGGTGTACATTCATCAAAAGCCATAATAATGTCTGCACCAATTTCACGTTGGATGTCCATCACATTTTCTGGGGTAAACCAATGCATTGAGCCGTCAATATGAGACTTGAACTTAACACCTTCTTCTTTTATTTTACGATTGGCTGACAATGAGTAAACCTGATAGCCTCCACTATCAGTTAAAATATTGCGGTCCCAATTCATGAATTTATGAAGACCACCAGCTTTTTTTAAAATTCCTGTGCCAGGTCTTAAAAAGAGATGATAGGTGTTTCCTAATATAATGTCAGGGTTAATAGCTTCTTTTAGTTCTTTTTGGTGCACCCCTTTAACAGTAGCTCTAGTACCTACAGGCATAAAAATAGGTGTTTCTATTTGGCCGTGATCGGTTGTGATTACTCCAGCCCTAGCTTTAGATTGCGGATCTACCTTCAGTTTATTAAACTTCATTCTCTATTAAATTGACTGCAAATATATATAACTCTAGAGGATGCTCACTTATTTTGTAAAAATACTATTTAATTTTGACGCTTATTTCAGGTGATAAGTGTAGGCTAATCTTTTATAAAAACACTATTTTTGTCCAACTTTAAATTATTAATAATAAATGTCTACAACACAACAACTTCAAGATTTTGTTACGCAGGTTAGGCGTGACATTTTAAGACAAGTACATCAAGTGAATTCTGGGCATCCAGGAGGTTCGCTAGGTTGTGCTGAATTTTTTACCGTTTTGTATCAAGAAATCATGAACTACTCGACTGATTTTAGTATGGACGGAAAGCAAGAGGATTTGTTCTTTTTGTCCAATGGTCATATTTCACCAGTTTTTTACAGTGTACTGTCTCGCTCAGGTTTTTTTCCGGTAGAAGAATTAAACACCTTTAGAAAAATTAATTCTCGACTTCAGGGGCATCCAACAACACATGAAGGTTTACCAGGTGTAAGAATTGCCTCAGGTTCATTAGGTCAAGGATTATCGGTTGCCATTGGAGCCGCACTTGCAAAAAAGCTAAACAAAGATTCGAGTATTGTTTACACGTTACACGGTGATGGCGAATTGCAGGAAGGTCAAAATTGGGAAGCTCTCATGTATGCAGCAGCAAATAAAGTTGATAATATTATTGCAACGGTCGATTATAACAAAAAGCAAATAGATGGTTCTACAGACGATGTATTAGCTCTAGGAGATTTAAAAGCCAAGTTTGAAGCTTTTGGATGGAGTGTCTTAGAATTAAAAGACGGAAATAACATCGAAGCGATCAAGTCTACCCTGGTTAAAGCAAAATCCCAAACGGGCAACGCTAAGCCTATTGCGATATTGATGGAAACTGAAATGGGTCATGGCGTCGATTATATGATGGGAACTCATGCTTGGCATGGAAAAGCTCCAGATGATGAGCTTTTAGAAAAAGGATTAGCGCAAAACCCAGAAACCTTAGGGGATTATTAAATTAAGACAACAGTCATGGAAACATATACAAATAGTGGTAACGTAGATACAAGATCAGGATTTGGAGCTGGTTTAGATGTTTTAGGAGAAACCAATAAAAATGTCGTAGCCTTATGTGCCGATCTTACAGGATCTTTAAAAATGAATAACTTTCAAGACAAGCATCCTGATCGCTTTTTTCAAATTGGCATAGCTGAAGCAAACATGATGGGAATCGCAGCGGGATTAACCATAGGCGGAAAAATTCCTTTCACGGGTACATTTGCTAATTTCTCAACAGGGCGTGTTTATGATCAAATTAGACAATCGATAGCTTACTCTGATAAAAATGTAAAAATATGTGCTTCTCACGCAGGTTTAACTCTGGGCGAAGACGGTGCGACCCATCAAATACTTGAGGATATCGGTTTGATGAAGATGTTACCAGGGATGACAGTGATTAACACATGTGACTTTAATCAAACAAAAGCTGCAACTATCGCAATAGCCGAGCATACTGGGCCAGTGTATTTAAGATTTGGCCGCCCAAAAGTAGCTAATTTCACCCCAGAAAATCAAGCATTTAAAATTGGCAAAGCCGAAGTTTTAACCGAAGGTCAAGATGTTACACTTATTGCAACTGGACATTTAGTATGGGAAGCGTTAGAAGCCGCAAAAGCTTTAAATGAGAGCGGAGTTTCTGTAGAAGTGATTAATATTCACACCATTAAGCCTTTAGATGAAGAAGCCATAATTAATTCGGTTTCAAAAACAAAATGTGTGGTCACTGCTGAAGAGCATAATGTTCTTGGAGGATTAGGCGAAAGTGTTGCACGAACCTTGGCTCAACACCAGCCAACACCTCAAGAGTTTGTTGCGACTCAAGATACTTTCGGAGAGAGTGGCACACCTGCACAGTTAATGGACAAATATGGTTTAAATGCGGAGGCTATTATAGCTAAAGCTAAAGCTGTTATTAAACGTAAGTAACGCTTTATTTGAAAAGGATATTTAATAAAAAAACCGTCTCTAAAGGCGGTTTTTTTATGTGATTTAAGGATTGATTAGCTGGAAAGTGTTTTGACAAAGTTATACAGCACAGTTAAAACGGGATGTGTTTTTTCTTCAGATGGATTTAAAAACAACTGATCTAAGTATAAATCTTTATGACCAATGATACTTTTAATGTGATTGTCTTCAACCTCTTTATAGGCCATGTCCCAATTTTTAAATTGTCTCGTACTTGTGTCGCCTTGGTCTAATAACAAAAGTTCGTTATGTCTAGGATCAGTTTTAATTTTTGCATAAACAGCTTCAATTTCTTCTGCAGGTCCTTCAATATATTGCACAAATTTCCCTTGGATGAGAAGCAAAACTCCTGTTATGGCAAGACGCTTGTTTTTTTCTCTAATTTTAAAAAGAAAATTTTCAACTTCTTGCTTTGTCATCACTTGAGTTTGAACACTCATGTAAGACACATATTGTAAATTCATCCAGCTACTGATTTTGCTGAAATATATTAAAAATAACTCTATTACAGAATATAAAGCGTTTAAAATTCATGCCGAGTTTTTAATAATCCTATTTTTGTAAAAAATAAAGTCATGGAACTTAACTTGCATAAACCCATTTGTTTTTTTGATCTTGAAACAACGGGTATTAAAATTTCTAAAGACCGCATCGTCGAAATATCAATCTTAAAAGTTTATCCTAATCATAATAAGGAGTCTTACACTTGGCGAGTTAATCCTGAAATCCCAATCCCAGCGGAAACTACAGCTGTTCATGGTATTAGTGATGCTGATGTTGAAAACGAACCAACATTTGCTGTCTTAGCTCCAAAAATTCAGCAACTCATAGATGGAGCCGATTTAGCTGGTTATAATTCAAACCGGTTTGATATTCCACTTCTGGCAGAAGAACTATTACGAGCAGATATCGATTTTGATTTTGACAAAGTAAAAGCTGTAGATGTGCAAACCATTTTTCATAAAAAAGAAAAAAGAACCTTGGAAGCCGCGTATAAGTTTTACTGTGATAAAGATTTAAGCAATGCACACTCAGCTGAAGCTGATACCAATGCAACTTATGAAGTGCTTAAGTCTCAACTTGACCGTTATGATGATTTAGAAAATGATACAAAATGGTTGGCAGATTATAGTGCGCATCGAAAGTTTGCCGATTTAGCAGGCTTTATTATTTACAATAAAGCAGGGGAAGAAGTGTTTTCTTTCGGAAAGCATAAAGGCAAGTCTGTAGAAGAGGTGTTAGAAAAAGAGCCAGGTTATTTTGGCTGGATTCAAAATGCAGATTTCCCTTTGTACACCAAAAAGGTATTAACACGAATCAAGCTAAGAAAATTATCGACTAAATAATGGTGTTATGAAAATAATTTGCATTGGTAGAAATTATGCCGACCATATTAAAGAATTAGGTAATGAAAAGCCCGAGGATCCCGTTGTATTTCTAAAACCAGACTCGGCTATTTTGCCTAAAAACCAGGCCTTTTTTTTACCGAGTTTCTCTAAAAATATTCATTATGAGCTTGAGCTAGTCGTTAAAATTAATCGTCTTGGCAAACATATTCAACCAAAGTTTGCACATAAATATTACCAAGAAATTGGTTTGGGGATAGACTTTACTGCTAGAGATTTACAAATCTCTTTAAAGGAGCAAGGCTTACCATGGGAAAAAGCTAAAAGTTTTGATGGTGCTGCGGTTCTTGGAGACCATTGGTTAGATAAATCAACATTTAATGACCTTCAAAACCTTCGGTTTACTTTACTTAAAAATGATACAATAGTTCAGGAAGGTCAAACTAAATTTATGCTGCATACTATTGATGAGCTTATTGCCTATGTCTCTCAGTTCTTCACCCTTAAAATAGGCGATCTTATTTTTACAGGAACTCCAGCTGGTGTGGGTCAAGTTGAAGCTAATGACCATCTTCGGGGTGAACTTGAAGGGGAGCAATTAATAGATCTAAGAATTAAATAGCATATGAACGCCGAAATTATAACTATTGGTGATGAGATTTTAATCGGTCAAATTGTTGATACTAATTCTGCCTTTTTGGCTAAAGAACTTAATAAAATTGGTGTCAAAGTTGTTCAAATATCTTCTGTTCAGGATGAGCGGTTACATATTTTAGAAGCTCTTGAAGAAGCGTCTAACCGGGCTGATATCATTATTGTAACAGGTGGTTTAGGACCAACTAAAGACGACATTACTAAACATACTTTTTGTGAGTACTTTAATGATGAGCTTCAGCTAAACGCAAAGGTTTTACGTCACATTGAAGATTTATTCGAAAAATACGTTAAAACACCACTTTTAGAGGCTAATCGGTCCCAGGCTTTAATTCCATCTCAGGCTCAGGTTTTGCATAATCAATTTGGGACCGCGCCTGGGATGTGGTTTGAACAGGCGCAAAAAGTATTTATATCTATGCCAGGTGTCCCTTTTGAAATGAAATCAATTTTCAAGGATCACGCTGTACCTAAGCTTCGACAAAAATATAAAACACCTTATATTTTGCATAAAACGGTTTTAACCTATGGTTTAGGCGAAAGTGCCATTGCTCAACGCATTGAGGAGTGGGAGATGCAATTACCAAAACGTATCAAATTAGCTTATTTGCCAAGTCTTGGTCGGGTTCGTTTAAGATTGTCGGCAATGGGTCCGAACAAAGCTGAATTAGAGTCTGAAATACATCAAAACATAGAAAAGCTTTACCCATTGATAGGCGATTTGATTAAAGGTTTTGAAGATGAGAATACAATTGAACAGAGTATAGCAGAACAACTCATACAGCAAAATCAAACTTTAGTTACAGCCGAAAGCTGCACAGGCGGGAGATTGGCAGCAGTTTTAACAGAAAAACCAGGTGCTTCAGCTTTTTATAAGGGATCAATAGTAAGTTATGCAACTTCGGCAAAACATGATGTGCTTCAAATCCCAGAAGATGTCATCGAACAGCATTCGGTAGTCAGTGCATCAATTACAAGATTAATGGCTGAAAAGGCAAAACAACTCTTTAAGGCCGATTATGCTATAGCCACCACCGGTAACGCAGGACCTACAAAAGGCGATAGTGATGCCGAAATAGGAACTGTTTTTATCGCTATAGCTACACCGCATACCACAAAGGTATTTGACTTTAACTTTGGCAATCACAGAGAACGTGTAACTCAAAAGGCGGTTAATAAGGCTTTAGAATTAATGTATGACGAATTATTGGTCAAAACAAGTGCACGAAGTTGAAGGGAAGCTTGTTGTTTAAGCAAATGAAAATCATTTAACTAGAAGATTAAAATTATTTAAATTTGAAGAAGTTTTGTTTTGGCTATTTCAGAAAAAAGTATTTAATTTGCATCCTGTTTTAAATAACACCTAAATACAAGTAGAATGTCTAGAGTTTGTGAACTTACTGGTAAAAGAGCAATGACGGGGAATAATGTTTCTCACGCCTTAAATAGAACGAAACGAAAGTTTAGCGTTAATTTGGTAAAAAAGCGTTTTTACATCCCTGAAGAAGATAAATGGATAACGCTTAAAGTATCTACTTCAGCGTTAAAAACAATTAATAAAAAAGGAATTTCAGCTGTTTTAAAAGAAGCTAGAGCAAAAGGTTTCTTGAAAAAATAATTAGTCATGGCAAAGAAAGGAAATAGAGTTCAAGTGATTATGGAATGCACCGAGCATAAAAATTCTGGCTTACCAGGAACGTCTCGTTACATTACAACAAAGAATAAAAGAAATACTCCTGATAGATTAGAATTGAAAAAATTTAATCCTATCATGAAAAAAATGACAATTCATAAAGAAATTAAGTAGTTATGGCAAAGAAATCAGTCGCATCTATCCAAACAGGTAGCAAACGTTTAACAAAAGCCATCAGAATGGTAAGATCACCTAAATCTGGCGCTTATGTTTTTGAAGAGAAAATAATGAATCCTGAGAATGTAAACGATTACTTTAAAGCGAAGTAATTTTAACTCAATACAATATAACTAAGCCGTTACAATTAAGTGACGGCTTTTTCTTTTTTCACTATATTTGCAAATTATTTGTAATAACCACAGCTGTTTAGCTTTAAACCCTGGCATATGGGATTTTTTAAAAATATATTTACTAAAGACAAAAAAGAAAAGTTAGATGAAGGTCTTGAAAAATCAAAATCTTCATTTTTTGGTAAACTGTCCAAAGCCGTAGCGGGAAAGTCTAAAGTAGATGATGAGGTTTTAGATGATCTTGAAGAAGTTTTAATTTCAAGTGATGTGGGTGTGGCTACAACCTTAAAAATAATAGAACGTATTGAAGAGCGTGTAGCTCGTGATAAGTACTTAGGCACTGATGAGCTTAACGCTATTTTACGTGAAGAAATCGCTTCGCTTTTAAGTGAACAAGAGCATGGTAATTATTCATCTTTATATATTCCCGAAGGTGTAAAACCCTATGTGATTATGGTTGTTGGTGTAAACGGTGTTGGTAAAACAACAACTATTGGTAAACTCGCACAGCAATTTAAGAATAATGGAAAAAAAGTAGTTTTAGGAGCCGGTGATACATTTCGAGCTGCCGCAATAGATCAACTTCAAATTTGGGCCGATCGCGTAGAAGTTCCTATCGTTAAACAAAAAATGGGTAGTGATCCTGCCTCTGTTGCTTTTGATACTGTCCAAAGCGCTATAAAGCAAGATGCAGATGTTGTTATTTTAGATACTGCAGGTCGCTTACACAACAAAGTGAATTTAATGAACGAGCTGTCTAAAATTAAACGTGTCATGCAAAAAGTAACTGACAATGTTCCTAACGAAGTTTTATTGGTTCTCGATGGCTCTACAGGTCAAAACGCTTTTGAACAAGCCAAGCAGTTTACGGCTGCAACCGAAGTTACCGCTTTAGCTGTAACCAAACTTGACGGCACAGCCAAAGGTGGTGTTGTAATCGGTATTAGCGATCAGTTTAAAGTTCCTGTTAAATATATTGGTGTAGGTGAGGGAATTAACGACCTTCAAATTTTTAATAAGTTTGAATTTGTTGATTCATTTTTTAAAGCCTAAATATGCAAAACCTCAACGAACAGTCTAAACCTTTTAGTGCAGAACGATTTAAATTAACTGTCACCAAGATTACAGCTATTTATGCGTTATTTTATTTTGTTTTAAAACTAAGTGCGATAATTCAAGGGGCTTGGATATTACCTAATTTAATATTAGCCTTACCAATTCTAATTTTAGGCTATATCGCTTGGGTATTGCTGCGAAAAAAAGCCACTAATTGGCTATTTGTTATCGTTTCTATTCTTCTTATTTCGGCAATGCGTTACTATGAATCACAATTAGTGGTTTGGTTAAACACACAATTATAAACACAATTTATGCGAACAAAGACGCTCAAAAAACATAAAATTAATGTCGTAACCTTAGGTTGCAGTAAAAATATTTACGACTCAGAGGTCCTTATGGGGCAATTACGTGCCAATAATAAAGAGGTAGTTCACGAAAAAGAAGGTGATGTAGTTGTGATTAATACCTGCGGGTTTATAGATAATGCCAAAGAACAATCTATAAATACCATTTTAGATTTTGTGCAGCAAAAAGAAGCTGGTGAAGTCGAAAAAGTATTTGTGACAGGTTGTTTGTCAGAGCGATATAAGCCAGATTTAGAAGCCGAAATCCCAAATGTAGATCAATATTTTGGAACCACAGAGTTACCTTCTCTACTCAAAGCTTTAGGAGCCGATTATAAACACGAATTAATTGGAGAGCGCTTAACCACGACACCTAAGAATTATGCTTTTTTAAAAATTGCAGAGGGCTGTGATCGGCCTTGCTCGTTTTGTGCTATTCCTTTAATGCGTGGTGGTCACAAATCTAAACCTATTGAAGAACTTGTTGAAGAAGCTAAAAAATTAGCCTCAAATGGTGTCAAGGAATTGATCTTGATTGCACAAGATTTAACCTATTATGGTTTAGATCTTTACAAGAAAAGAAATTTAGCCGAATTACTTCAGCACCTCGTAAAGGTTGAAGGGATTGAGTGGATACGTTTACATTATGCCTTCCCAACTGGATTTCCGGTAGATGTACTAGATGTTATTCGGGAAGAACCAAAGGTGTGCAATTACATTGATATTCCGCTTCAGCATATTTCAGATCATATTTTAAAGTCTATGCGTCGGGGAACAACCCACAAAAAGACTACTAATTTGCTACATAAGTTTCGTGAAAAAGTGCCAAATATGGCGATTAGAACCACCTTAATTGTAGGTTATCCTGGAGAAACTGAGGCCGATTTTGAAGAGCTTAAAGCGTGGGTTAAACAAATGCGTTTTGAACGTTTAGGGTGTTTTACTTATTCGCATGAAGAAAACACACATGCTTATAACTTAGAAGATAATATCCCAGAAGAGGTTAAAATGCAACGTGCAAATGAAATAATGGAGATTCAATCTCAAATTTCATGGGAGCTTAACCAGGCTAAAATTGGTCAAGTTTTTAAATGTGTATTTGATCGAAAAGAAGGGAATTATTTTGTGGGCAGAACCGAGTTTGATTCGCCCGATGTTGATAATGAAGTTCGTGTTAATGCTGAAGAACACTATTTAAAAGTAGGAGATTTTGCGCATATTAAAATAACTGAAGCCGAAGATTTTGATTTATATGGTGAGCCGGTGACCATTTCGTAATTAACGATTATTTAGGAGCTTTTTACAATAACTCGCCTATTTTTGTAGCTATGCAATCGTGTGATTTATGGTAGACTGTTTTCAATTTAGGGCAACACATCACTTTTCAGAATTAGTTTACAATTACGTTGAGCAATCTGAAGAGTTTAAAGATTTTATTACCGATTTCCCTAATGCTGAAGCGTTTAAGCATCAAATTTCATTAAAGTCGGCCAATTATCACTCTCAAAATAGGCTACTGGTTGCAGAAGCTCTCGAGGCAGATTATGCTCGTGTAGAAGGTTCAGAGAAAGTAAAAAATCACCTTAACCTGCTTCGACAAAACAATACCTTCACGGTTACAACTGGCCACCAGCTTAATTTGTTTACTGGGCCACTTTACTTTTTTTATAAAATTATAGCCACTATAAATTTATGTGAAGAGTTGAGTTTGCTTAATCCAGACTATAATTTTGTTCCTATATATTGGATGGCTTCAGAGGATCATGATTTTGAAGAGATTAATTTTTTTAATTTCAAACGTGAAAAAATCACCTGGGAATCATCACAAAAAGGACCGGTTGGAGAGTTCTTCACAAAAGATATAACGGTTAGACTTGAACAATTGCAGACCGCTTTTGGTGATCATGATTATGCTCAAGACCTCATTCAGTTGTTTCAAGAGGCTTACACTGCCCATGAAACGCTAGCTGAAGCACATTTTTACTTAGTCAATAAGTTGTTTGGTCATTATGGCTTATTGGTCTTAGATGCCAATAAAAAATCTCTTAAGTCAGCATTTAAAACTTATATCAAGAATGAGCTTTTGCAGCAAGTGTCTTACCAGTCGGTACAAGAGCAGTCTAAGCGTTTAAAATCAGTAGGCTATAACATACAAGTTAATCCAAGAGATATTAATCTTTTTTATATTGATCGAGGAGTAAGAGAGCGTATTGTTAAAGAGAGTAATCGTTATCAAGTCCTAGAAACTAAAATTGATTTTTCTGAGTCTGAAATACTTCAGTTGCTTGAAGATCACCCTGAAAAATTTTCTCCTAACGTAATTACGCGACCATTGTATCAGGAAGTCTTATTACCAAATCTTTGCTATATAGGCGGTGGTGGTGAATTAGCTTATTGGCTTCAGCTTAAGTCTTTTTTTGATCAACAATCGGTTGTTTTTCCATTGTTACTGCTACGAAGTTCGGTTTTACTTTATTCTGACAAATCGGCTAAAAAACTTAAACAACTAGATCTTGAAGTGAAAGATTTATTTTTAGATCCATTAGCATTGGAAGAAAAATTAGTCAAGCGAGAGTCTACTGTAGACATTAATTTTTCTAAGCAAGTTAAATTTTTAAAGCAACAATTTTCAGACCTTTATCAAGTGGCTCTTCGAACAGATGCTTCATTTGAAGGTGCCGTTGCTGCTCAAGAACAAAAGCAAATCAATGGGTTAATGCATCTTGAAAAACGCCTTCTTAAGGCGCAAAAACGTCAGTTAAAAGAATATACCAAGCGAGCCTTAGCGCTTCAAGAAATGCTATTTCCAGAAGCTGGTTTGCAAGAACGTCACCTTAATTTTAGTGAAGTTTATGTTGACAATGGTCATCAATTTATATCAATTTTAAAAGAAAATTTACAGCCTTTAAGTGGAATGTTTTATGCCATAGAGCTTGAAATCTATGGTTTAAAATAACTGCGTTTTATTAAAGATAATATTTAAAATAGCACAAAATGAAAAGCATGCACTCCGTAGATCTTGATACTGTCGAAATGACGCTAGATATCATGAAATACGCGATTAATAGAATATCTAATACATCGCCTGAACTCAACAAACCAAAAAAAGAGGAGGAGCTTCTTAAATTAGTTGGCGATACTGTAACTGAAGAAGGAATAGGTGGTGAAGAAGCCTTTCGATTATTCAAAGATATTTTGGTCAAGGCAGCTGTTCCAGTCGACCACCCACGACATTTAGCATTTGTACCAGCCGCACCAACTCGTGCTGCTGTTTTGTTTGATTTGGTCACTTCGGCCTCAAGTATTCATGGTGCTTACTGGATGACTGGCGGTGGTGGTATTTTTTGTGAAAATCAGGCCATGAAATGGCTTGTTTCTCTTACAGGTTTACCTAAAAACGCTTTCGGTGTATTTACTAGTGGTGGTACAGCGGCTAACTTATCTGCTATGATTGCAGCTCGAGAACATTGGCGAACACTTCACGATGATCATAAAAAATTAAAGGCGCTTGTAATTACCTCTCTAGGAGCGCATTCGTCAGTGAAGTCTATGGCTAAAGTTATCGATGCTGATATTATTACCGTTGATGATCATAATGAACATAAATTAACAGGGGAAGCATTACAAAATGCTATTCATAATTTAAGTGATTTTGACCGTCAGCGTTTATTTGCTGTTGTGGCAACTGGCGGGACAACCAATGCAGGAATTATCGATGAATTAGATCCTGTGGCTACTATTTGTGAAACTGAGAAAGTATGGTTCCATGTCGATGCTGCTTATGGAGGTGGAGCCCTGGCGGCTCCTTCTGTTCGTCACCAATTCAAAGGTATCGAACGTGCCGATAGCATAACGATAGACCCTCATAAATGGATGTTTTCTCCTTACGATTGTGGTGCAGTAATCTACAAGAATATGGAGCTAGCTAAAAATGCACATTCACAAAAGGGAGCTTACCTAGATATTTTTAAAGACGAAGGTGCACAAGGCTTCAATCCTGCCGATTATCAAATTCAACTTACACGTCGTTTAAGAGGTTTGCCCCTATGGTATTCACTTGCAATGCATGGGACAAAAAAATACACTGAAGCTATTGAACGTGGATTAAGTTTAGCTCAAAACGCAGCGCAACAAATTAAGTTAATGCCGCATGTCGAATTAATTAGAGAGCCAGGATTATCTTGTGTATTGTTTAGACGTATTGGGTGGTCTTCTGAAGATTATCGTGATTGGACCTATAAAAATCACACTGATGGTTTTGCTTTAGTTACCCCAACTAAATGGATTACAAATGAAGTTAACGAGACCTGTGCAAGATTTTGTTTTATAAATCCCGATACAACAGAAAAAGACATTGAAGATATTCTACAAACAATGAAATAAAAAAAGACCTCTACATTAGAGAGGTCTTTTTAAAAGATCTTTGTTTTATTTTACAATCGGGACTTCTATATATGTATCATCCCAGCCCATCAGTAAATTAGCGCCTTTTGGTGTTGGTCGAAAGGTTATTGAAAAATTTTCTACAGTTGCTGCAGTACGATTGCTCTTCACTTTAGTGGTTAATACATTCTTACTTTCATCGTAATTATAGGCGCCCCACAAATTAATATCTGAATTCACAATAATGGTCCATTGCTCTTTATTAGGTATTGTAAACAAGGAATAAGTCCCCGCTTCAACTGTTTGGCCATTAAACCGTACATCATCATAAAAAGTGATTTCGGTAGCTTCATTAGCGCCAGTTCTCCAAACCTCTCCATAGGGTACAAGTTCTCCAAAAATTTCTCTTCCTTTTTTCTGTGGTCTTGAATATATAACCCTGGCTAAAGGCGAATTGTTATCGTTTCTAGCAATTACAGCGTCCATTGGGCTTTTGTCTAAATCTCCAAAATCTTGTGCGTTTAAATTGCCTAATGTACCAATAAATATGATACATAATGTGATTAGTTGTCTCATAAGTTTTTTTTACAAGATTAGTTTAATTTCTAAAATACCAGTAGTAAAGAAGTGTTAAAAACTAATCGCTAACCCTTGTTCTTAAGTCTAAATTATTTATTAATTTAAGGCTTTATAACAGCCGTTTAAACCATTCGGTTTGTTTATATTTGTGAGTCATTTTAAATAATTATTATGAGTGAAGACATAAAGAAACACAATTATTCTGCCGATAGTATTCAGGCGCTTGAAGGAATGGAGCATGTGAGAATGAGACCTTCAATGTATATTGGTGACGTTGGCATTCGAGGCTTACATCATCTTGTTTATGAAGTTGTAGATAACTCTATAGATGAAGCCATGGCAGGACACTGTGATAAGATTGATGTCACGATTAACGAAGATGGATCTGTTACTACCGAAGACAATGGTAGAGGTATACCTATTGACATCCATAAAAAAGAAGGTGTTTCAGCTCTAGAAGTTGTTATGACCAAGATTGGTGCCGGAGGTAAGTTTGATAAGGATTCTTATAAAGTGTCTGGTGGTCTTCACGGTGTTGGTGTTTCGGTTGTAAATGCCTTATCTATTCATGCCCATGCCAAAGTATTTAAAAACGGTCAAATTTGGGAACAAGAATATGAGCGTGGGAAATCACTTTACCCAGTTAAGCCAACAGGTGAGAGCAACCTGAATGGAACAGTAGTAACATTTAGACCTGATCCTGAAATTTTTCAAGAAACTACCGATTTTAATTTTGAAACCTTATCGAAACGTTTAAGGGAGCTTGCTTTTTTAAATAAAGGGATTAAAATTAGTATCACAGATAAACGACAGAAAACTGAAGATGGCGAAGATTTAAGAAAAGACTTTTATTCAGATGAAGGTTTAAAAGAATTTATTCGATTTTTAGATGAAACGCGTGAGCCTATTATAGGTGACGTTATTTCTATGGAAGGCGAAAAAAATGAGATTCCTGTTGAAGTTGCTATGATTTATAATAATTCATATGCAGAAAACTTATATTCTTACGTCAACAATATTAATACACACGAAGGTGGTACACATTTATCTGGATTTAGAAGAGGTTTAACTTCTACTTTAAAGAAATATGCAGACCAATCTGGTTTATTAGATAAGTTGAAGTTTGAAATTACTGGTGATGACTTTAGGGAAGGTCTTACGGCTATCGTCTCGGTCAAAGTTGCACACCCTCAATTTGAAGGGCAAACTAAAACCAAGTTAGGTAATCGTGAAGTGACTTCAGCGGTATCTCAAGCTGTATCTGATATGTTAGAGATTTACTTAGAAGAAAATCCTAACGATGCAAAAACCATCGTGCAAAAAGTAATTCTAGCTGCACAGGCTAGACATGCTGCTAAAAAAGCACGAGAAATGGTGCAACGAAAAACCGTGATGAGTGGCGGTGGGTTACCAGGTAAGTTGTCTGACTGTGCTGAAGAAGATCCAGCACAATGTGAGGTGTTTTTAGTTGAGGGTGATTCGGCTGGCGGAACAGCTAAACAAGGTCGAGATCGAAACTTTCAGGCTATTTTACCCTTAAGAGGTAAAATTTTAAATGTTGAAAAAGCCATGCAGCATCGGGTATTTGAAAACGAAGAAATCAGAAATATTTATACGGCTTTAGGTGTCACTGTAGGTACCGAAGATGATGCAAAAGCTTTAAACTTATCAAAATTACGTTATCATAAAATTGTGATCATGTGTGATGCCGATGTTGATGGAAGTCACATTGCTACATTAATTCTTACGTTTTTCTATCGCTATATGAAAGAGTTAATAGAGGCAGGTCACATTTATATTGCCACACCACCATTATACTTAATTAAAAAAGGAAGTAAAAAGCGTTATGCATGGAATGAGAAAGAACGTAATGAAATACAAAGCGAATATAAGTCTGGTGTTTCGGTTCAACGTTACAAAGGTCTTGGAGAAATGAATGCTGAGCAGCTTTGGGATACTACCATGAATCCTGATAATCGTATATTAAGACAAGTAACTATAGAAAATTCAGCAGAAACTGATCGAATTTTTTCTATGTTGATGGGAGATGAGGTTCCACCTAGGCGAGAATTTATAGAGCAAAATGCTGTTTATGCTAATATCGATGCCTAATTTTAATTATGAGACCTTTATTTTTTAGCTGTTTATTAAGTATTTCGGTGGTTTTCACAACTTCAGCTCAAGACGAAGTTATTAGTTTCTTAGCATCAAGTGTTGAAGATGCCCAAACTTTTACTCAAGATTATATGTCACCATCAACCGATGCGCTAATTAATGGATTAACGAGTAATTGGTATAATTCAGGACAAGTAAAAAAGACATTAGGTTTCGAAATTTCAATTATCGGTAATGCATCATTAACCTCCTCTAAGCATAAATTTTTTAATTTAAGCACAACTGATTATTCAAACATTAGTTTTAAGAATGGACAGAGCAGTCAAATGGTAGCGACAGTTTTGGGTGAAAATAATCCAGAAGTTACAATGCTTGTTAATGGAGCTAATGGTAATTTAGAGTTTGATTTACCACAAGGCTTAGCTTCGGAAGGTATTGATTTTGTGCCATCAGCATTTATTCAAGCTTCTGTTGGGTTGCCTTTGCATTTAGAACTAAAGTTTAGGTTCTTGCCAGAAGTTAATGAAGAAGATATTAGTTCAAGCCTCTATGGCTTAGGGTTACAACACGAGTTCAGTAATTGGATTCCTTTTTTAAAAGAATTGCCCTTAGCTATTTCTGGTTTTGTAGGTTATACCAATTTTAAAGGTCAAGTAAGTTTAACTAATGCTACCCCGTTTGTAATTAAATATGATGATCAACTCTTGGATGTTGAGCTTAGTTCTTGGCATTTAGCTGCTATTGCATCAACTAAGTGGAAAGTTTTCAACTTTTATTCAAGTTTAGGCTTTATTTCAGGTGATGCAACAACTGCCTTAAAAGGAACTTATGAATTCAATGATGCTTCACAAGACATCATCGATTTAGGTCAATTTAAAGACCCTTTTCAGGTTTCTTCTTCAGTAGATTCGATAAAAGCTTTAATAGGCGCAAAGCTGAAACTTGGCTTTTTTAGAATTAATGCAGAATATAGTTTTCAGCAATTTAATACCGCAAGTCTCGCAATAAATTTTGGAATAAAATAAATATTAATATAAATCAAATAAAAATGAAAGTAACAGTAGTTGGAGCAGGAGCAGTAGGGGCAAGTTGTGCCGAATATATTGCGATGAAAGATTTCGCTTCCGAAGTAGTCATTCTAGATATCAAAGAAGATTATGCTGAAGGAAAAGCAATGGACCTAATGCAAACTGCTACCTTAAATGGGTTTGATACAAAAATAGTCGGAAGTACAAACGATTATAGTAAAACAGCTAATAGTGATATAGCAGTAATTACAAGCGGTATTCCGAGAAAACCAGGTATGACT
>CBFHKB010000037.1:0-17545 GCA_965656295.1 Psychroflexus sp. | reverse complement strand
TTACACTTATGTCTCCATTAGTCGTATAAGTTCCATCTTGAACTAAAACATCATTTGTTCCTGTTAAACCACTTGGCGCACTTGGCGTCCAAGTACCGCCAGAGTAAACTAAGTCTCCATCGTAATTGCCTTCGATTTTAAAATTATCAAAACCTGAGTAACCTGAACCACCATCATTTCTTACAGAAATCAATAAACTTATGGTTGATGTTGAAGCTGGCACATTGTAAGTAACAGTCCCTGACCCATCATTAGGATCAACTCCACCGTCTACAAGAAAAACGTCTCCATTAGAAACACCATCTACAATAATCTCATATTTAGCATCATCTTCATTAGCATTGTAGCCTATCACTTCCCAATCGAAACTCAATACCAGATTTGAAAAGTTTTCTACAGAAATTTCTTCAAAAGTAACGGTAGCAAAACCTGTAGTCCCATTTGGAGAATTTAAATCATTTTCGCCTAAAATATTATTTGAGAAATTTGATTGAGAAATCGGACTTGCATCATTAATATTTATTATACCGAAGAAGTCATCTCCAAAATTAGATGTAGAACCAAAAAACGGAATATTGGTACTATAAGCCCAACTAGGCGTAGAAGCATCAAAATCTTCTTGTGCAATGACTATTGGCGCAATAATTACATCAAAAGCTGAACTCGTATCTGCAGTTAAAGCACCACTAGAAGCTTCTAAAGTTGCACCCGTAGCGGTAGCATCAAACACTAAATTTGAAAATGCTGCTACACCAGCAACTGCTGCAACTGTCGTGGCAGCTGAACCATCAAAAGTAGTTCCTGTTGGACTTAAAGCCACATTTCCTGTAAAGTCTAAATCTAAATTTAAATTTGTATCATAAGCTTCAACCGTTGGTGAAGGTGACATAATATTGCCAACCCCAACATTTGAAACATCTTGATTAAATAATAAATCGGTTGCAGTAACTTCAATTTTATTATCATCTCCTGTAATACTGGTAGCTGCTCCGCCTGCATCAATATCAGTAAATAGAGAGCCAGCCACATCTGCAGTTGCAGATGATATTGTGTATTGAAGCTGTGCATTGTCTATAACAGAAGAATCAAAAGTTGCATACAAATCAAAAGTTTTATTAGCATCATCAGCTGCTACAAGGTTTAAACTTGAGAAGCTATTTGATGCTGTAACTGATGTTATTTCTGAAATATTTGTTGTACCATCGAATAATGCGATAGCTGCTAAATTATCAAAATTAGTAATATCAATACTAACATCAGTTAAAGTTGTACTTTGATTATCTGAATCTGAATTTGTTGCACCACCATCTCTAATTGTAAATTCTCCCACTTTAATAGCATTGGTAGTCGTTAACGTTGAAGTAGCTGAATATAAAGTATAATCAATATTGTCAGTTGGATCGAAAGAAGTAATGGCAATGTCAGAATCTGATGAGTTTGAAGTTGCTGGCACTCCTGTAATATCAACTTGTTGAACTCGCCAATCTTCTGCACCAGCACCTTGCGCTTGGTCATAAATGAAAGCTATAAAAGCCGTACCTGAAACGCTGGATGCTTCTACCGTAACTGTAGAGGCTGCAGAAAGTGAACTACCTGATGATGTGTTATTTGGACTAAAAGTTAAATCTGTCCAAGTTCCTGCTGTAGGGTCACCTAAACCATCATAGTCAGTTGAGTAAACTAACCTAAACTCACCTGTTTGATTAGTTGCATCTCCAAAACGTTCTTGTGTAGTCACATCAATGTCTACAGAAGAATAATCATCAAAATTAATTCTAAAATCTGAAACTAACCAGTCAATATCATCCGCACTGCCAAATCCATTCATTTGGTATTCGCCGCCTCCGCAAATCCAAGTATCTGTAGCCCCTGCTTCGTCAAAAGTAATCCATTCCGCAGTCGCACAATTTGAGAAATCTTGGTTGTAAGGAAGCGTAATTGGAGCGGCTAAATCGTTGTCTACAATGGTTAAATCAAATGTGCTTTGAGCACCGATTTGTGCATTATTGCCACCTGCTACATTTTGTAGAGTAAAGGTTAAATTCTTATCAGCATTATCTACCATATCATCAGTAATATCTACTGATAAGGTTTGATTAGCTGAAGAACCTGCTGGGAAAGTAATGGTTTGTGTAGTATAATTATCAATATCTGTAGCATTACCTGAAGTAAGCGCTACTTCTACTGATGTTGCATTCGTAGCATCTTCATTTAAAATGCTCAAGTCTATTGAAGTAGTTCCTGCATCTTCATTTACTGAAGTAGAAGCTGAATCGAATTGAACTTGAGTGTCTGATGTGGCTAATGTTCCAACAACTTCAATATCATCAAGATAAATTCCTTCGTCACCAGATGTCAAATTCTCAAAAGAAATGGTGATGTCTAAAGTAGAGTTTCCTGCTAATGGGATTGTAGAAGAAGAAAATGTTGCAAACTGATCACTACTTACTGTACATCCACCTTCAGTTCCTGTTGTTAAAGCTGGCAGTATGTTCCCTGGACTACAATCTCCTTCACCATCAAAATCTTTATCTAATGCTGCTGGTGTATTAAAATCATCACCAACCACGGTACTTTGAACTGAAAGCAGATTTTGAGATGCACCACCATCAATAGAATATGTAATATTCATTTCATCAGTACTATCCCAATCAAGATAATGGTGAGCTAATAAATCAATACTGAAAGTAAAATCACTATAACCTGTAATATCAATTTGATCTAGAGTAATTGTAGCAGGTGTAGCTCCCGTGTCTTCAACAGCCCAAATAAAAGTTGAATTTCCACCAATATTAGGATTAGATCTATTAAATATATCAGTGTCACTTCCTGGAGTACCTTCGGTAGCTGAAGCCGTATAACCAGAATTTACAGTCTCAAAATCCTGCGTGTAGATGGTAGTCTGCCCGAAACTAAGCTGTGTCCCAAGAAAGACGAGCATAGCCACAAGGCTTAATTTTGTGTAAAGTGTTTTCATGTTTTAGGTTTTAAAATAGATACTAAAATCACGTTTTTTTTAATAAATGATAATTTTATTAGTTTAAATCAATGTAAACCTACATTTTTGTAACATAACCTTAACTTAACTTTGGTATCGCTTCACATAACTAACAAGTGATGTAAATGTGTATTAAGAAATGTTTTCTCATTAAAACAAGACAGGTGTTGGTACTAAAATAAACTTTAGTCATCTCAATATTAAATTTTAGTGTACAATACTTAAATAAATATTGTTCATTTTCATTTACTTTAATGTACACTAAAATTTATTTTTATACTATTGAAGTCAAAATAATATGAATAGCCAAATCAAGCTTGAGTTGATCGGCTAGGCTTGTTTAATTAATGTAGCTAAACACAACAAGGCTTTAGACATGTTTTTACACAAAAAATGCGAGTTAAAAACTCGCATTTTATTAATTCAATATTTAAGTAAAAACCTAACTCGCTGCTTTTAGCTGTTGCAAATTTGACCTACTCAATGCCTTCTCTGCATATGATTTGGTGACTTTAAAACTTGTTGTATCGCTTTCAGGTAAATCAAACATAGCGTCGGTTAAAATAGTTTCACATAAACTTCTTAAACCTCTAGCTCCTAATTTATATTCTAAAGCTTTTTCAACAATAAAATCTAAGGCTCCATCGGTAATGCTAAAATCAATTCCATCCATTTCAAATAATTTTTGGTACTGTTTGATAATAGCATTTTTAGGCTGAGTTAGTATTTGCCTTAAGGTAGATTGATCTAATGGATCCATATGGGTTAAAACTGGCAAACGTCCAATAATTTCGGGAATTAAACCAAAATCTTTTAAGTCTTTAGGCGTAATATATTTTAAGTAATTCTCTTTATCAATTTGTTCTCCTTGCTTTGAAGCGCCGTAGCCAACAGCTTGCATATTGAGGCGCTTAGAAATATTACGCTCGATGCCATCAAAAGCTCCTCCAGCAATAAATAATATATTTTCGGTGTCTACTTCTATAAACTTTTGGTCTGGATGTTTTCGGCCGCCTTTTGGCGGAACATTAACTGTAGATCCTTCTAGTAACTTCAACAAGGCTTGTTGCACTCCTTCTCCACTTACATCACGCGTAATAGATGGGTTATCACTTTTACGAGCTATCTTATCAATTTCGTCAATAAAAACAATTCCCTTTTGCGCTTTCTCTACATTATAATCAGCTGCAGCTAATAACTTGGTCAAAATAGTTTCAACATCTTCACCTACATAGCCTGCTTCAGTTAAGATGGTAGCATCAACAATGGCTAATGGAACATTAAGCATTCGAGCAATCGTTTTGGCAACTAAGGTTTTTCCTGTTCCCGTTTGGCCTACCATGATAATGTTAGATTTTTGAATCTCTACATCATCTTTTGAGTTTGGTTGAAGTAAACGCTTATAATGATTGTATACTGCTACTGAAAGGAACTTTTTAGTCACATTTTGTCCTATGACATATTCATCTAGAAAGGCTTTAATAGCTTTTGGTTTTCTTAACTTAAGTTCTGAGCTTAGGTCTTTATCATCACCTTGTTTTGCTTCTTCTAAAACAATGCCATGCGCTTGCTCTATACAACGGTCACAGATGTGAGCATCTAAACCTGCGATGAGCAGATTAGTTTCAGATTTTTTACGTCCACAGAATGAACATTCTAAAATTTCCTTAGCCATATTATTCGCGTACTAAAATTTCGTCAATCATTCCATAATCTTTAGACTCTTGAGCAGCCATCCAAAAATCACGATCGCCGTCTTTATAGACTTGGTCGTAGGTTTTACCAGAATGTTTAGAGATAATTTTATATAATTCTTCTTTTAATATTAAAATTTGTTTGGCGGTAATTTCAATATCATCAGCTTGACCTTGCGCACCACCCAGCGGTTGATGAATCATGACTCGAGAATGAGGTAAACCACTGCGTTTTCCTTCAGCTCCAGCACACAATAAAACAGCGCCCATTGAGGCTGCAATACCTGTGTTTATGGTTGCTACATCTGGCTTAATAAATTGCATGGTATCATAAATTCCGAGACCTGCATAAACACTACCTCCTGGTGAATTGATATAAATTTGAATATCTTTTGTGGCATCGGTACTTTCTAAAAACAAAAGTTGTGCTTGGATAATGTTTGCTACTTGATCGTTAATTGGTGTTCCTAAGAATATAATTCGATCCATCATTAGGCGTGAAAACACATCCATCGCTACGGCATTCATTTGGCGCTCCTCAATAATATTTGGCGTCATGCCCATCGGGTACATGCTTGAAACTATTTTATTGTAATAGTTACTATTGATGCCTTGATCTTTGATTGCAAATTTCTCAAACTCTTTATTAATATTCATAGTTCTGGATTAAAGAAGTGCTAAGATAAAATGATTTGTATTGGTATATTAAAAAACTATGCTAAAAGTTTCCTTTTAGCATAGCAAAATTTGGAGAGGTTTATTTGTAAACCTTATCTATGAAATCTTTATAAGTGAGTTTTTCTTTCTCTAAGTTTAAGTTCTCTTTGTAAAATTCCAATAGCTTTTGACTCATCGCTTGTTCGGCAATTTTTCTAGCTTCATCTTGATTAGACAATACACGGTTGGCGATGTCATCAAGTTGATCTTCTGGTAAATTAGCTTGACCAAACTGGGCCATTTGAGCTTTAATACGCTCTCTTGTCATAGCTTTTAAATCCTCTGCTTCAACTTGAAGATCATTATCTTTAATGATTTTCCCTTCAATTAACTGATATTTTAAGCCCTTTTCACTTTTTTCATATTCTTCTTTGGCTTCTTCATCGGTTAATTCTTTCTCCCCTTGAACTTTTAACCATTTCTGAAGAAATTCAGCTGGTAACTCAAAACTTGTACTATCGATTAAATGTTCAGTTACATCGTTAAGTAGTTGTTGATCGCCTTGTTGTTCAAAGGTTTTTTCAGAATCGGCTTTAATGCGTTCTCTTAATTCGTCTTCAGAGTTAACTTCGCCTTCACCAAAATATTTATCAAATAAGTCTTGATTAAGTTCTGCTGGAACTTGCTCGTTAATCTCGTTGATGGTAAAGTTTAAGTCTATTTTTAAGTCTTTAGCTTTTTCAGTTTCGATACCTAATTTACTCGCTAAAGTTGCTTCGTCTTTAAATAGTTTGTTAGATTTTAAAGTGATTTGCTCACCTGTTTTAGCGCCAATTAATTTTTTTTGATTGGTTTTGCCTTCAATTTCATCTACACTAAAGCTTGCATTATGTTCTATGTCTTCCTCTGGATTGTGAAAAGTTCCTTCGATCGTAAAGCCTTCTTTGACTTCATCTTGTGAAACAATCTTACCATATTGCTTTTGAATCATGTTGATTTGATTATCAATCATTTCTTCATCGGCGGTAATCACGTAATGGGTAATAGCCTTTTTATTCGAAAGATCTACTTCAAATTCTGGAGCTAAACCAAGCTCAAACTCAAAACTGTAATTATCATCTTCCCAGTTAAAATTGTCTTGTGGTTTCGGTAACGGGTTACCAAGAATATCTAATTTCTCTTCGGTGATGTAATTATTTAATGACTCTTGTAAAATTTTATTAACCTCATCGACCAAGACTGCTTGACCGTATTGCTTTTTAATTAAGCCTTTTGGCACTTTACCTTTTCTAAAACCAGGTACATTTGCTGTTTTACGGTAATTGCTTAATACATTATCAACCTTATCGCTGTAATCTTCTTTAGCGATATCAACTTTTACAACTGCATTTAATGCGTCTTTATTTTCTAAAGTAATATTCATTATCTCAAGTCATTTTTTGAATTTGCAAAAATACAATTTATTTCACATCTTAGCAAGCTTTTGAAAATCAGATATCAAATGTGATTTTAAATCTAGTATTTAGGCTTCAATAGCAACCAAAACATGACTACATCATAAAAAGCATGTGCTATCATTGCCGCATAAATTCCGAAGTAGACGTCTAAATAACCAAACCCTGCAGAAAAGAGAGTTAGCAAAATGGTGTAAATGAGCTTTAGCTTAGATTTTATTGAAAAGTAACCATGTAAGGCCACAAATAAGATGGCCGTTGGCCAAACGCCTAGAAAATCTTGCAGCATTCCTCGAAAAAAAATTTCTTCGCCAATACCAGCGCACAAGGCATAAAAAACAATATCACCCCAACCTATTTTAGCACCTGCAAATAAAACTTGATACTGATGTGTTAAATCTTTAAACTGAGGAAGCCTAAGTACGAATACCGCTATAGCTGAAATAACTAATCCATAACCTAACCCAACACCCCAATTCATAGGGGACCAGACAGAAGGGAACATATTGTAATAACTAAAACTAGTACTGAATGTGCCTACTAAACTTGCAATTAAAGGAAACACAAAAAGCGTAATCGTGGCTGCTAGAAAAAGTTTACACTTATGCATTATTTTTTTTCTTTCTCAACAAGTTGAAATGTAATAGATTGTAAAAAGGATAATAGCAAACTAAAAATAAGCGCGCTCCAAAAACCACTTACACTAAAACCAGAAACTAAACTATCGGCTAGTAGGATGATTAATGCATTGATCACCAATAAGAATAAACCAAATGTAACTAGAGTAACTGGCAAAGTAAAAAGAACTAAAATAGGCTTTACAAACATGTTTAATAGAGCTAAAATAACGGCTAACACAATTGCTTCAGTAAAACCGCTAACCCTTACACCAGGTAAAATATTAGCTAAAACCACCACCATAACGGCCGATACTAAAAGTCTTAAAATAAGTTTCATTAAGAATAAATTTTGAATTGTAATCCTAATGTACCAGAAATAAGCGACTTTAAAAAAAGATAAGCCTTAAAGTAAACCTAAATTTATAACCTCTTGCTTACTAAGTTCACGTATACGACCACGAGGTAAATCGCGTTTGGTAAGATCACCATACATAACGCGGTCAAGCTTGACGATTTCATAACCGAGTTTTTTAAATATCCGTTGAACGATTTTTGGACGCTGACTTTTAATAGCTAAACCAATGTTATGTTTCGACTTGTTTTCGACATAACTAATATCCTCTACAAACACTTTGTGACCTTCAACAATAATACCATCCTTAATTTGGCTAAGATGAGCATGATCTAACGGCTTTTTAAGTTCAATGTCATACAATTGGTGAATGCCTGATTTCATGTTGGCTAATTTCTTGGCTAGAGTTCCATCATTGGTAAGTAAGATGAGTCCTAATGCCGAACTCTCCAAGGTACCAACTGGCTTAACTTGTGCTTTTGTAACACGCGCAGCCATATCTAAAACCGTTGTGTTATTATTTTTATAACTTCCTGTACAATATACACTTTTAGGCTTGTTAAGAAGGTAATAGACTTTTGGCTCAGGATTTATACGACGGCCATCAAATTTAACTTTATCATCGAGTTTAACTTTATGACCCATTTCAGTAACTACTTCACCATTGACTGAAACATTGCCAGACTTTATGTAAATATCGGCATCACGTCTTGAGCAAACACCCGAATTCGCTATATATTTATTAAGTCGCATACCGGCATTAGGGTTTTTTACCTGTTGATCGACTTTAGATTGTTTCAAATTCTTAGATTTAGCCTTGGTAGACTTGGACTTAGGTTTTGAATTTGATGATTTATTGTGCATTCTAATTTTTTTGCAAAGGTACGGTTTAAAATTAGAGAAAAAACTTTTTTAGACTAGAAAATACGCTTAATAACTTCCTGTAAATCAATTAATACAATACTAAAAATACCAATAACAATAACTAGCTTTAGCAAGTTATGAAGTAGAACATAGTGTTTTTTAGTATGTGAACGCCAGAGCTGTAAAATTATTAGGATAAAAAAAACAACACTCGCACCGAAGTAGTAAGTCATATACCCAATATCAAATTGGGTAATTAAAATAACCGCAGGGAATAAAAGCGAAACACAAAGTATGCTTATAATTTTTTTAGTAAACTTAATACCATAAATTACAGGTAAAGTTTGATATTCTTGAGCAAAGTCACCTCGTAAATTTTCAAGATCTTTAATTAATTCGCGAATACTAATAAGTAGAAATAAATATAAGGCATGCACAAAAATAACCTGATCGAAATTTTTATAGTAAACAAAAACTATGAAGAAAGGCAGCACAGCCAATAGGCTTGCCATTAAGGTAGATATTACAGTTGTACGTTTAAATTTGTGCGAGTAAATCCAAAGTAAAAAAATATATCCTGAGAAAAATAAGACCGCTTTAAAAGAGACATAACTAGCAACAATTACACTCAATAAATTTAAAAGAAAGTAAACCCCAAGCTTGGTATTTTGACTCACATAGTTATCAAGTAAAGTTTTAGATGGTCTGTTGATTAAGTCTTTTTCAGAATCATAAAAATTATTAATTATATAACCTGAAGCAATAGCTAGCAAGCTAGAGCAAACTAATAAATGTAAATTTAAATCAAGTAACACTGTTTTTATAGGCAAATCATGCGCCATTATAAAAACGGAGGCAAAGTAAATAGCTAAAGCTAAGACCAATAAATTATAACCTCTAACCGCCGAAAACAGACTAAAAAGTTTGAGTGATATGGTTTTATTTTCAGTGACCATACCTACGTTTAAAACGTATACACGACTTCTATTTTATGACCTTGTAAAGATTTTTTAGCTCTTTCTAGATTTTCTGTAAACCCTAATATATAGCCTCCACCGCCAGAACCGCAAAGCTTTAAATAATAGTCATTGGTTTCAATTCCTTTTTTCCATAATTCGTGAAATTTTGCAGGAATCATAGGTTTAAAGTTATCTAGAACTGTGTGAGATAATGATTTTAAATTTTTGAACAAGGTATTAAAATCACCATTTAAAAAATTATCTACACAAGCATCGGTATGCTTTATAAATTTATTTTTAAGCATATTTTTGAAGCCTTCTTGCTTCATGTTTTCCATACAAATATTTACCATAGGTGCTGTTTCACCAACGATACCAGAATCTATTAAAAATACAGCCCCTTTCCCTTGCTTGGTCTGAGAAGGAATTCCGGCAGGCTCTAAATCTTCCTTCGATTTAATAAGAATTGGCAAGCTTAAGTAGCTGTTTAAAGGATCAAGTCCTGAAGATTTGCCATGAAAAAAAGATTCCATTTGAGCAAAAATGGCCTTTAAAGTTTGAAGCTTTTCTCGTTCTAAATTTTCAAGAACTGTAATTTTATGAAGCGCATATTTGTCGTAAACAGCCGCCACTAAAGCGCCACTACTTCCAACACCATAACCTTGCGGAATACTGCTGTCAAAATAAAGGCCTTTGCTAATGTCTGAACTTAAGGCCTCAACATCAAACTTCACTTCAACATCATCGCCCAAACTTAGTTCTGCTAAATAATCAGAAAAGCGCTTTAGTTCTTTGTTAGACTGTTTTGCTTCAACCGATAATTCAGAATCAATTTTTAAAGCTCCATTATAAAAGTTATATGGGATCGATAAGCCTTTGGAGTCTTTAATAATGCCATATTCTCCAAACAGTAAAATTTTAGAATAAAATAAGGGTCCTTTCATATTGCAATTCCTATGGTTAGGTTATACGAATGTACTTAATTTTAAAACGTCCACAAAGATTTAAGAAACTTGTTAACAGTGTTTTAATCTAAAAAAACTTCATCATGAATATATTCGCCATCTTGACAATAACGAGCTAAAGTTTTATCTATAAACTGTTTTACCTCTTGATCTACAGTTTTTGGGTAAAGCAAATGCACATTTGCACCAGCGTCTAATGTAAAACCTAAAGGCATTTGAGTTGATGCTCTAAACGTCCAAATTTCTTCTATTATTTGAAGTGTGTTTGGACGCATTAAAATAAAATAAGGTGAGCTTGTCATCATCATAGCATGTAAACTAAGCGCCTCCATTTCAACTAATTTAAAAAAGGCCTCATAATCTCCAGACTGCAACACCTTTTTAAGTTGTGCGAGATGATCTTGGGCTTGTTGAAAGCGTTGTTCAGAAAACGGATGGTTATGCATTAATTGATGACCAATGGAGCTGCTGACTTGTTTTTGCCCTTTATCAACCAGCAATATGGTATCGGCAAAAGCCTTAAAGTGATCATGCACTTTAAAAGGAAAAGTAACTCCAAACAGATTAGAGCTTTGAGGGATCTCTGGGTGTTCGCCCCAAATCACTAGATTACCATGTGTACTTCGGCAAGCACTTCCTGAACCTAATCGGGCTAAAAATGATGCTTTTTGCTCCCAATAAACATCGCTTTGAGAAGAAACCGCTAATTGCTCTAATTGAATTAAACATTTAGCCAAAGCGGCCATACCACTTGCTGAAGATGCTATACCACTACTATGTGGAAATGTATTATTGGTTTTAATCACAAATTTATAATTGGACAAAAATGGGCAATAGTCTTCTATTTTATGAAAAAATGAATTGATCTTTGGTCGAAAATTTGGAGCAAGCTCACCTTCAAAATAAACCTCAAAATCAAATTTATCAATGGTAGATTTTGGAAAGACATCAACTTCTGTTTGTGTTTTACAGTGATTTAAAGTGAAGCTTATAGATGCATTTGTCGGTAATTGTTCACCGTATTTACCCCAATATTTAACCAACGCAATATTGCTTGGCGCTTGAGCCCTTATGGTTTGACCGCTAAAGTCAAATTGAAAATCGGGACACTTAAAGTCGCTTGCTTGCATACATTTTTTACGCAAATATAACCAAGCATTTTATTATGGGTGTTGTTACTTTAATTTTAAATTTCTATTTTGGAGGCTGATAAATTTAAAATGAATATAAAGCTAGGCTATAAAATTTTAATTAGTGTTTTAGTTTGCATAGGTATAGGCTTTATTGGTTCTATTGCGACGCAAACTAGTGTTAATGATTGGTACTTAACGCTTCAAAAACCTGTATTTAATCCTCCCAATTGGGTGTTTGCGCCTGTATGGACTTCTCTTTACATCCTGATGGGAATCTCAGCTGCTTTAGTTTGGCACAAAGGTTTTCATCATATATGGGTTAAAACAGCTCTGTATCACTTTGGTTTTCAACTACTACTTAATGCACTTTGGTCTATTATATTTTTTGGCTTGCAAGAACCGCTTTTTGCGTTATTTGTGATTATAGGTCTCCTAAGCTTACTAATTATTACTTTTAAATGGTTTAACATTGTTAATCCTAAAGCAGCCTACTTATTAATTCCCTACATTATTTGGGTGGCCTTTGCAAGTGCTCTCAATTTTGAAATTTGGCGTTTAAACGCTTAATTCTTTAAAATTCATAAGTAGTCTACCGCTGATAACTTTGAGCAGCTATGTAAGCACTCGTCCATGCATTTTGAAAGTTAAAACCACCAGTAATAGCATCAATATTTAAAGCTTCGCCTAAGATTTTTAGATGTGGTAATTTTTTACTTTTAAAAGTCTTAAAATCAATTTCTTTAAGCGAAACACCTCCAGCCGTTACAAACTCTTCTTTAAAGGTACTTTTACCATTTACTTCAACTGAAAAAGCATTTAATACTTGACCTATTGATCTTAACTCTATTTTTGAGAGATCACCCCAATTCTTGAATGAATCAACCTCAGCTTCAGCTAAGGCAAATAGCCAAAACCGCTTAGGTAAATCAAACAGGTTTTGGTTGCTTACTTGCTTTTTAGGTTGCTCACTTTTTAAAGACTGGAGTTGTGTGATCAAATCTTCAAAACTGAAGCCAGGCAACCAATTGACTTTAATTGCAAACTTATAATCCAAATTATTCAGCTGAGTTGCTCCCCAAGCTGAAAGCTTAAGCACACAAGGACCACTTAACCCCCAATGCGTAATTAAAGTGGCACCAGAAGATTCTAACAACTGGCGCTTCGCGGAATTTGAAGCGTAAAGTTTAATTTCTGTTTCTAAGCTTAAACCTTGCAAAGCGGTCAAATGCTCATGCTGAATATTGAACGTAAATAAGGAAGGGACTGGAGCTATAATTTCATGCCCTAATTGATGTAAGTATTGCCATATTTTACCACTACTACCTGTTGAAATAATTAACTCTTTTGACTTAAATTCCTGTGTTTTAGTCTTAACAGTCCAGTGGTTTTTAAAATAATTAAAGCCCGTAACACCTTGTGCAGTTTTCACCTTTACTCCTAGCTCTTGCGCTTCACTTACAAAGCAGTCGATAATAGTTTGAGAGCTATCGCTTTCAGGGAAAATACGACCATCTTCCTCAATTTTTAGCGGAACCCCACGGTTCTCTAACCAAGTCATCATATCACCCGTCATAAATTGGTGAAACGGACCAATTAGCTCACGTTCACCCCTTGGATAATTGGTTGATAAATCGCGTGGAACAAATTCGGCATGTGTTACATTACACCGACCACCTCCAGAAATTTTAAGCTTTTGAAGTACTTGCTTCGATTTTTCTAAAATAACAACCTGATGCTCGGGGAATTTAGCCGCATAATTAACAGCAAAAAAGAAACCACTTGCACCACCGCCTATCACCAAACAATCAATCATTTTAAAAGCTCATATTTATTCTAACAAAATTAGAGGTTTAATTCTAATTACATTAGTTCATGGGGTTGCTTTTTGCACTAATGATAAATAAAATAAAACATTATATTAGTTACATAGAATAAATCTAAATTATTTATTTTTGTAGCATGAACTACATCTACACCTATTTTGATACGCTGTGGAGTTTAACTTTAGAAATGGCGCCTTACCTATTATTAGGTTTCTTAATTGCCGGGCTATTAAATGGTGTATTCTCTAAAGATTGGCTTCAACGTAAGTTAGGACAACCTGGTTTTGCCTCTTCTGTAAAAGCGTCTCTCTTTGGCATACCGCTTCCGTTATGTTCTTGCGGCGTTATTCCTACAGGAGTTTCTTTTCACCAAAATGGAGCTTCAAAAGGTGCGACAACTTCTTTTTTAATTTCAACTCCACAAACTGGAGTTGATAGTATTTTAATCACTTATGCCTTGATGGGTTGGGCTTACGCTATAATCAGACCTATTATTGCGTTTATTACTGGTGTTTTTGGTGGCTTTATCGCCGATAATTATGTGGTAAGTGAACAAGTAAATGCAACCAATTGTAACGATGATGATTGTAGTTCTTGCAACACTCATCAAGCTACAAAAAAGCATTGGTTTGACCGTATTTTTAAATATGCTTTTGTTACCTTTTTACAAGATATATCAAGGTATTTAGTGCTCGGCCTTGCGCTTGCAGCCTTTATTACGGTTACTGTTCCAGATGAATTATTTACAGAATACATAGACCAAGCATGGCTCAATATGCTTATCGTATTAGCGGCAAGCATCCCTTTATACGTTTGTGCTACCGCTAGCGTTCCCATAGCGGCAGCCTTACTATTAAAAGGCATTTCACCAGGTGCTGCTATTGTGTTTTTAATGGCAGGTCCTGCTACAAATATTGCTACGTTTACGGTGTTATGGAATACCATTGGTAAAAAAACAACCTTTGTATACTTGGGTTCTATTATTGGTGGAGCGTTAATTTTTGGCCTTCTCATAGATTATGCCTTACCAGAATCGCTTTACAATTACTTTATACCATTAACTACCATTACAGAAAGCCAACACCATATTTTACCGCACTGGTTAATGTTAGCTTGCGCGGTGTTGTTAGTCTATTTAATTATACAAGCTGAAATAATTCGATTTTTACCTCAACCCAAACCCTTAAATACAACAACTATGACCACCTACAAAATTAAAGGAATGAGCTGTAACCACTGTGTTTCTAATGTTGAAACCAATTTAGGCAAACTTGATCAAGTAGCTGAAGTTACGGTTAACTTAGAGCGAGGAACAGCACAAGTTGAAGGCAGCATTACTGAGGCTGAAGTTAAAGCAACAATTGAACAAATTGGTTACCAGTTTGAAGGTAAAGTCTAATTGCGTTCAATTTTGTAATAAATAAGCCTATTTTTATTAAATTAAGCAATTCTTAAACAAGAACTTAAGTGTTCCAATTTAGTACAGGTAATCATAAAGGTTGTGAGTTTATACAATTAAAATCATCTTCTGGTTTTGCTAAGGCAGTGATTCATTTAAACGAAGGCGGTCGGCTGGCTCAGTTAAAACTGAGACAACAACCACTTATTCAAGACAGTACAGAATTAGACTATAGCACTAGCTTTGCTTCAGCTATTTTGTTTCCCTTTGTGAATCGACTTGAGAATGGCATATTACAATTTAATGGAAATACCTATCGTTTTCAACAAAATGAGCAAAACTCACCTCATGCTATTCATGGATTGGTTTACAATAAATCCTTTCGGTTAGAATCATACCAAACCTCTAAATCGCAAGCCAAGTGTGCCATAGTCTATGACTATTTTGGGGATAATGCAGGTTTCCCTTTTCCATTTTCAATTCGTCTTAATTATCAACTTTCTGCAAAAGACTTCAGCTTACATATTGAAGTCACCAACACGGGGATATCAAGTTTTCCGTTTAGTATAGGGTGGCATCCCTATTTCCAATGTAATTCGAAAGCAAATTGCATATTACAATTTTCGGGTATAAAAAAAATCAAGCATAATGCTTCTATGATTGCAAAAGATCTAGAGGACTTATCACTAAACCAACTAACCCATTTTAATGGTTTAGATGACTGTTTTGAACTTGACCATCCAAACATAGTGTTTAAAACGCCTAACTATCATTTAGAGCTTAGCACTAAACCAGCTGCTCCTTATTTACAAATATTTTCTCCCGATGAAGATACCCTTGCTATTGAGCCTATGACGGGTTTCTCTAACAGTTTAAATTATTTACAACAACAAGTTATCGCTCCAAAACAGCTCGCTAAGTTGAGCTATCACTTAAAACTCGCTAACACCTGAATAAATCATTTAAACTATGGTTTAACTTTAATTAAAACAGGATTAAGTTTAATCACTTTATAACGCTTATCTTTAATGCTTTTTTTAATAATAAATAAGGTGCTAGCTTGACTGCCTAAATGCAGCTTGACTTTGTTTTGTAATTGGTCAAACACAATTTTACGCTTCTTTTTAAGTGTCTCATAGCTTCCTTGGTAGTTCAATTGGTGCATTAAGTCTGAGAATTCAATAAACCCTTTGTGTTTGGCTAAGAAAAATAAAAGTTCTAATTCTTCTGCTGTAAAATCAGTTATAAGTTGCCCTTTGTAAGTAATGGTTTTGGACGCCAGCCTAATCTTAATTTTTTTAAATTCACGGTACCGCTTTACACCCATCACACTAAGGCCTAATAAAGCTAAAACAAACCCTGTATAGCTTAAGATATCTGTAGTTTGCTCTTGTTGGCTTTTGTATAAGGCTTGGGTTGTTAGCGTTTTCTGCACAAGGTCCTGGCTATGAATTGTTCTGTAATGCAGTTTTTTATTGCCTGAGTTTGTCGTTGCTATTGTATAAGATTGTTGTTCAGGGTTGTAATGAAGTATTCGACTTCCACTGTTGAATTCAGGTGTCAATTTAACTTCGCTCAGGGTGTTGGTTTTAAAGTTAATAAGCTTTCTTGCTTCCTCATTCTTAGTTAATAGCAATTTATCATCACTTAGTTGATTAACCGTATAACCACTCAAGTTAGCATTTGATAAATAGAGTGGACTATCATCTGGAATTTCTCCGAGTTTTTTAACGTTTAACTGGTTTAAGTCTAAGACATAAATACTATAGTTTGATTTTTCGACTAAATTTGTTTTTTTAAATTTTGTATTTATAAAATAAAGTTGCTCGCCAATAATTTTTGAAACTTTACTTTCGATATAGTTAGGTTTATCTCCTGTTGTTTCGACTAAAAACCATTCTCGTGCTTTAAAATCATACCGGGTTAGGATATTTTTGGTCGTAAATAGGCCATAACCACCCAATAAATAGATGCTTCCATTATGAATAAAAGGAATAGAGCCATATTGATTATTATGAGTAAAAGACTTATCATGACGGGTAAAACTTTGGTTGGCATACTCAACCACTACACCACCAGCGCCGTCATACAGATAAGTTTTACCTTGTAGATGTGCCACGGCCATTCTCGATAAGCTAGAGTCATCAATATCAAGATCTGGGATCTGTTTAAGCTGAAGGTCTAACCCATAGAGATAAGTAGAATCGTTTAAAATAGTGATAGGCTGTTGGGTTTCATAATCCCAAAACGTAGTTCTATTGGGCGAAAATTTAAACTCCTGAGCAGATAAGCAAAGGCTTGTTAACACCAAACCCATTAATATGTACTTCTTCATATTCTATTTAATTATTGAGCCTATACGTTTTAATCGTATGGCTATGTATAAATAACTAAAATTGACTTGGGGAAGGTCAAACTAAGTCATAAAAAAACAAATTCAACTGCGCAATAATAAATAAATTATAGCAATAATAAAAAATTAGTAAAAACCGAACATAAGTATTAAGTAATTGAAAATCATACAACTAAATTATTTTAGTGATGATTAAAAATAGGGGAGGCCTCTAGTTACCCCTATTTTTTTAACAAAAAAAGCAATATTTCGGTATTTTTAGATAATAGAATAA
>CBFHKB010000036.1:0-17778 GCA_965656295.1 Psychroflexus sp. | reverse complement strand
ACAGCTCAAAGTCAATTCTTGACCATTTTGATAAGCCTTAATGTTAAACGCACCGCCCGAAATTAATTGTCCTCTCTCTCCACTTTGGTTTTCCCCAACAGTTGTCGAGTTAGAAATCAGCATATCGCCACGTTCAAACACTTCCACATATTCTAAATTAACTTCACCAGTAACAGGTGTTCCATTAAGCTCTAAACAAGAACCTGTAATATCTAGCATCACACCAGCATCAGACTCAAAGCTAATACCGTCTTCGGCCATAAAAGCAACGGTCTGCTTAAAACCATTAAATGCATCGGTTTGAATGGCATCAAACTCAGATGCTAATGGAGGTAAAGGACCCATAGTGTCTGAATCATCATTAAATTTACAAGCATAAAATAAAAATAAGCTACAGAATAGTAATAAAAAATTAGAAGTAATAGATTTCATAATTAAAGAGTTTTAAATATTGTATATAGATATACAATTGTTAATTAATTATGAATATACTTAAATAAATATACTTAATCAAGTAAAACACAAATTGATAGAAATTAACAGTTAAAGATTTTAAAAGATAATATGTTTAATAAGCTTATCTTAAAATTGAGGCAGGTTTTGATTAAACATTTATTTTGGAATAACTTGAATTTCAACTCAACGATATATATATGCATACCACAAGAAGTATTAAACTAAAGCGAAGACCAGTCGGAAAACCTCAATTATCAGATTTTGAAATGACAGACTCACCTGTTTCAGAATTAAATGATGATCAAGTATTACTTGAAACTAAATATGTATCTGTTGATCCCTATTTAAGAGGTCGAATGAGTGATGCGCCATCTTACATTCCTCCATTTGAGCTCAATAAGGCTATAGAGTCTGGTATCATTGCTGAAGTAATCGAGTCTAAAAATAAAGATTTCCAAAAAGGAGATTATGTATCTGGCGCCCTAGCTTGGAAAAA
This sequence comes from Psychroflexus sp., assembly GCA_965656295.1. Classification (GTDB taxonomy): domain Bacteria; phylum Bacteroidota; class Bacteroidia; order Flavobacteriales; family Flavobacteriaceae; genus Psychroflexus. The sequence goes on along the minus strand of CBFHKB010000036.1, from coordinate 16,826 downwards.
ATTACAGGTGGCAAACCCTAAAGATTTAACCAAAGTAGACCCTAATCAAGCGCCTCTTTCGGCTTATTTAGGAATACTTGGCATGACAGGCTTAACGGCCTATCTAGGATTAACTGAAATTGGTCAGCCAAAACAAGGAGAAACATTACTCGTTTCAGGTGCTGCAGGTGCTGTAGGAAGTGTTGTGGGACAAATAGGTAAAATTTTTGGACTGCGAGTAGTTGGTATTGCTGGAACTGATGAAAAAGTAGAAATGCTGACCTCTAAATTTAAATTTGACGAGGCCATCAATTATAAAACAACCAACAATATACGCGAAGCTATTGCAAAAGCTTGCCCAGATGGCGTCGACATTTATTTTGACAATGTTGGCGGTGAGATATCTGAAGCTGTCCTTTTTAACATTAATAAATTTTCAAGAACTATTAACTGCGGAGCGATCTCCCAATACAATAATACAGAACTACCAAAAAGTATTAGCGTACAACCTTTTCTCGTGAAAAAAAGCGCGTTAATGCAAGGGTTTATTGTCTTTGATTATGTTGATAAGCATCCAGAAGGTATTAAGCAATTAGCAAACTGGCTAAACGAAGGTAAATTAATGCATGAAGAAACAATTAGAGACGGGTTTGATAACATCCCACAAGCCTTTTTAGACCTTTTTGAAGGAAAAAACAAAGGTAAAATGCTTGTAAAAGTTTAAACCAAATTTCAAAAAAATAAGCTATAACAGAGATAACAATTAACAAAAACAATAACAATGAATGTACTTTTTGTATTAACCTCTCACGACAAACTAGGAGACACCGACCATAAAACAGGATTTTGGGTTGAAGAATTTGCAGCGCCATATTATTACCTTTTAGACAAGGGTGTCAATATTACACTTGCAACACCTAAAGGCGGCAAAGCACCTATTGATCCTAACAGTGAAAGCGAAGATGCTCAAACCGAAGCGACTAAACGCTTTTATAAAGATGAAGACGCTCAAAAACGCATTAATCATACACAAAAACTAGAAACTCAAAATGCAGATCAATTTGATGCTGTTTTTTATCCTGGCGGCCACGGTCCTTTATGGGATTTAGCCGAAGACCAAAACTCGATTAACTTAATAGAACAATTTTACAACAACAATAAACCTGTAGCTGCGGTTTGTCATGCGCCTGCTGTATTTAAACACACCAAAGACAGTGATGGCTCATCCCTTGTAAAAAACAAAAAAGTAACAGGTTTTACTAACACCGAAGAAGAGGCTGTTCAACTCACTTCAGTGGTTCCATTTCTAGTCGAAGATATGTTAAAAGAAGTTGGTGGTCATTATTCTAAAGCCGAAGATTGGCAAGCTTATGCTGTAGAAGACGGACTATTAATCACAGGGCAAAACCCCGCTTCCTCTGAACAGGTAGCCGAATTACTTCTTAACAAGTTAAGCTAAAATCTTTTAAAAGTATTACTTCAAAAAAACGGCTTGATTAAATCAAGCCGTTTTTTTGAAGTCCATTAGTCATGAAAAGTCAAAGCAGTTCTAATAATGCTTATTAAACATCTATGCTTTCACCGATGTCTAACAAGTGTAATTCCTTTTTATGGTTTGCAAACGCCTGTTTTGCATCATCATGGTCTATTTCAATAAATCCAAAGGTATCAAAATGGCAACCTAAAATTCGGTTACACTCAATAAAATCACTAGCTACGATCGCTTGCTCTACACCCATCGTGAAATTATCACCAATTGGTAAAACGGCTAAATCAAGATTCCAAAATTTCGGAATTAACTTCATATCCATTGTTAAAGCGGTATCGCCAGCAATATAAACACATTGGTCATCCGCTTCAACAATAAAACCTCCAGGTTGGCCACCATAACTACCATCAGGAAACGATGAAGTATGAATTGCATTCACATAAGTCACTTTCCCAAAATCAAACGTCCAAGAGCCGCCATGATTCATTGGGTGTACATTAAAGCCTTTATTTTCATAGTAAGTAGCAATTTCAAAATTAGAAACAATCACAGCTTGAGTTTGCTTCGCAATAGCTTCAACATCTAAAATATGATCTTGGTGAGCATGCGTCACTAAAATATAATCGGCCTTTAATTCAGAAATATCAAGGTGACTAGCTTTGTCATTACCAGTTATAAAAGGATCTACAATTATAGTTGCCTTTTTGGTGTGAAGTCCTAAGCTGGCATGTCCGTAAAAACTAATTTTCATAAATCGAATATTTTTGGTTGTATTAGTAAAGGCATCAAAATACAATAAATTATGTATTTTAGTGCAATATCAAACTTAAATTATATGAAAACAGCTTTAATTACAGGCGCTACAAGTGGTATTGGTTTAGCAACTGCTCAACGATTCGCTAAGGAAAACTTCAACTTAATACTCTGCGGAAGAAATAACGAAAAGCTTCAAGACCTTGCTACTACTCTACCTACTGCTGTTCACACCTTATGTTTTGATGTAAGAGATAAAGCTGAAGTATCTCGCCAGTTAAATTCAATTCCGACTTCATTTGCACACATAGATGTATTGATTAACAACGCTGGAAACGCCCATGGCTTAGACCCTATTCAATCCGGAAGTTTTGAAGATTGGGATGCGATGATTGATATTAACATCAAGGGCTTACTTTACGTTTCAAAACCAATTATAAATGGTATGATCGAGCGTAAAAATGGCCATATCATTAACATTGGTTCTACCGCTGGGAAAGAAGTTTACCCTAAAGGCAATGTTTACTGTGCCAGTAAACATGCTGTTGATGCTTTAAATCAAGCCATGCGATTAGATTTAAATAGCCATGGTATAAAAGTTGGCGCTATAAATCCTGGTTTAGTTGAAACTAATTTTAGTAAGGTGAGATTTAAGGGAGATTTGCCAAAAGCACAGTCGGTCTATACAGGATATAAAGCCCTACAAGCCGATGATATTGCCGATGTAATTTGGTTTTGTGTGACCAGACCAGCCCATGTTAATATAGCAGATTTAGTGGTAATGCCCACTGCTCAAGCAAGCAGTACCCTAATTAACAAAAATTAATTTAATTCACTTTAGAAGATTTCGAACTGATGATGGTTGTGGTGATAACTCCAACAAGCATAGCAACAATAAATGAAGGAAATAACACGTCTATTTTTTCAAAATACACACCTATGGTGGGTAATGGTTGGATGACAAATTTAAACACGGCCACCGACAAAAATCCACTAACCATAGAAGCAATAGCGCCAGCGGTATTGTATTTTTTCCAAAATAAGGCTAAAATGATCACTGGACAAAAACTAGCAGCAATGCCAGACCAACCAAAAATAATAACCCAAAATACTTGACGTTCTGGGGCTGTGACAGCAATAATCATAGCAATACCAAGTGCAATAAACGCCATAATTAAGGTGACGAGTCTTGAAATTTTCGTTAGTTTATGTTCAGGTGTGTTTGGCCTAAATATTTTTTGATAGAAATCACGCGTTACAGCACTTGAGGCCATGACTAAAAGTGAATCTATGGTCGACATGATGGCTGAAAGTACAATAGCAATGTAAATAGCTGTTAATCCTAAAGGTAAAAATTGTTCGGTCATTATCCCAAGCACATCGGCACCGCCAATTCCAAGAATTTGCTCGGCATCTTGGCCATTTTCAGTAAAAATTACGCGAGCTAAAACCCCTATAGTCACGGCAGCTGCATCGGTTAATAAAGTAAATATAATCGCAACCCAACGCCCTTTATTGATTTCAGCTTCACTTTTAATAGACATAAACCTAACGTAAACCTGTGGCGATCCTAAAAACCCTAAACCTATCATCGAAAAACCAAGTATAGTAGCAACATTTAACCACATATTATCACTACCGCCCCAAATATGAGTCAAATAAGGATCGATAGCTTGAAGTTGAGCATAAATACTCTCCTGGTGACTTATGCTATAATACACCACAATTGGTAAAGCAACTAAGCCTAAAAACATCAAAAAACCTTGAAATAAATCTGACCAAACAACAGCCACAAACCCACCAACAAAAATATATGCCAAGACAATTACAAAACCTATAATTGCACCATAATAATAATTTAAATCGAGCATGGACTCAAAGGCAATTCCTGTAGCATCAATTTGGGAACTCACATAAATCACCACAAAAACCGACAAAATACTCGCCGAAACAGCTCGAAGTATCGGTTTAGTTGTTTTAAAATGACTTTCTAAAAAATCGGGGACTGTAATCGACTGGTAACGATCACTTAAGCGCTTGAACCGTTTAGCCATAAAAAACCAAGACACTGCAACTCCTAATACTTCACCTATAACAACCCAATAGGCCGATAAACCGGCCATTGCACCCATTCCGGTTAATCCGATTAGCAACCAACCAGATTCGCCAGTTGCTCGTGCTGAAAAAGCAACTGCCCAATACCCTATTTTTTTGCCTCCTACATAAAAGTCTGATATATTTTTAATGCGCTTTGAAGCTACAATACCTATCACAAACAGTATCGCAACGTAAACAATTAGAGCGATGACTTTAACAACCATGATCATTTAATTTTTTGATAACGGCCTAAATTACAAAATTCAACTTTGAATGCTCGTTCAATTTAAAAGTTGTATAATTTCTACTACTTTTGCTAAGCAAACTAAAATTGCTGTAGATCAATTCAGTTTGATCAAATCAACCTACTAATTACAACTTAATGGCCAGAACATTTAAAGATTATGCATTAGTATCACTTAAGGGAATAGCCATGGGTGCTGCAGATGTTATACCAGGGGTTTCTGGTGGAACCATAGCATTTATTACAGGGATTTATGAAGAATTAATTTCAAGCATTGGAGCTATTAACTTCAGCTTAATTAAAACACTTAAACCGCAAAGCTTACAATCGTTTTGGAGTAAATTAAATGGTAATTTCTTATTAGCCTTAATTATCGGGATTGGTATCAGTATTTTTAGTTTAATGCGCGTTGCCCACTATCTTATTGAAGAACATCCCATTCACATTTGGTCCTTTTTCTTCGGTTTGGTTCTTGCCAGCGTTTGGTTTATCGCTAAGCAAATAAATAGCTTTAAATTAAGTTATGCCGTTATATTTAGCATTGGTGCTTTAATTGCTTATGGCATCACTCAAATTACGCCAGCTCAAGGTGAAGTTAATGAATTTTACTTGTTTTTTTGTGGAGCCTTAGCCATTTGCGCCATGATTTTACCAGGTATTTCGGGGGCTTTTATTTTGTTATTATTAGGTGCTTACGAAACCATTTCGCAAGCGGTAAGTGATTTTAACTTTAAAACCCTATTAATTGTTGGCCTTGGCGCTATCACAGGTTTACTTAGTTTTTCTAAGCTATTAAAATGGCTATTTACTTATTACAAAAACTTTACTCTAGCCCTATTAAGTGGTTTTATTTTAGGATCATTAAATAAAATTTGGCCCTGGAAACAGGTACTTGAAACTAAACAAATTAAAGATAAAATCGTGGTGATTTCTGAACAGTCGGTTTGGCCTAATCAATTCGACGGAGAAAATTATTTGTTTGCCTCAATTGGCTTAATGCTGTTAGGTTTCGTGAGTATTATTATCTTAGAAAAAATAGGCGAAAAAAAATCATAAATGCACCAAGAAAGACGTTTTTTGGATCAACTCTTACTTTTTATAAAAGGTATAGCAATGGGTGCAGCCAATAAAGTCCCTGGTGTTTCTGGTGGTATGGTTGCTTTCGTTACTGGCTTTTATGAGGAGTTTATTTACTCGCTACAGAAATTTAACTACAAGTCTATTATACTTCTTATTAATGGACGCTTTAAAAGTCTTTACTACTACCTTAATCTTCGATTTTTAGGAGTGCTTATTCTTGGAATGGTGTTTAGCTACTTTAGTGTTTCATTGGTCCTCGACTACTTTTTAGAGCATTATGAAATAAAAGTTTGGGCCTTATTTTTCGGGATGATTCTAGGTTCAATTTATTACATTTCTAAGGATTTTAAGTTTGAATCTAACGCCCAAAAAATAACTATGCTTTTTGGTATTTTAGGAGGAATTGGCATCAGTTTTTTGGAGCCTGCAGCACAAAATGACAACCTTTGGTTTGTGTTTATTTGTGGCATTATAAGTGTTTCAGGCATGACACTTCCGGGGCTTTCAGGTTCATTTATACTTCTATTACTTGGTAATTATGTACTACTATTAGTCGATTCGGTTAACGCCCTATACTTGACCTTGAGTGAAGTTATACAACTCGACTTCAGTTTTACGACTAACGTAAGCAGGTTGAATTTACTAAAAGTTTTAGGTGTATTTACCGCAGGTTCAATCTTTGGTTTGGTCAGTTTATCTCATGGCTTAGGATACCTTTTAAAACACTTTAAAAACCATACCTATTCATTTATTATTGGATTTATTACTGGAACATTAGGCGTTGTTTGGCCTTGGAAAACCAAGGTTTACCAAACAGCTGCAAATGGAGAACTCATGAATGATCAACATGGCAACCAGATCTTAAAAACCTATCAACGCTATTTACCAGATTTAACAAAAACGGATAGCCTTTTGGAAATTGGTGTTGTCATCATTGGGATTCTTATTCTTTTATGGTTAATTTGGTATTCCAAACCGTCGAAAGCGTGATGTTATGAAAAAATACGGACTTATAGGTCGACATATCGATTACTCATTTTCAAAATCTTATTTTACTAAAAAGTTTAAAAATGAAGGGATTAAGGCGTCCTACGCCAACTTCGATTTATCAGCATTAACTGAACTTGATCAACTCCTAAATAATCATCCCGATCTTGAAGGTTTTAATGTTACAATCCCCTACAAAACAGCCATTATTCCGTTTTTAGATGAAGTAGATAGTCAAGCTAAATCTATCAATGCTGTTAATACTGTAAAGCTAGTTAACAAACGTTTAATTGGCTACAATACAGATATTTATGGATTTACGAAATCGATGTTCCCATTGATTGAGAATCATCATGAAAAAGCACTTATTTTAGGAACAGGTGGCGCCTCCAAAGCCGTAAAAAAATCTCTTAATTCTATAGGCTTTACTACCCAACTAGTCTCACGTACAAAAGCGCCAAATATTATCACCTACAAAGACCTAAATGAAGAGCTAATTAAAAGTCACCAACTCATTGTTAATTGTACGCCATTAGGTACTTATCCTAATATTGATGATCACCCACAAATACCATATCATTTCTTAACACACAAACACCTTCTTTACGATTTGGTGTATAATCCGCCAATCACCACCTTTTTAGCACTTGGTAAAGAGCACGGCTCTAAATTTTACAATGGCCAAAAAATGTTAGAACTTCAAGCTGAAAAAGCCTGGGAAATTTGGAATTCAAATTAATTTAATAAGGTTTCAGCAGTTTCTGGTCGTAATTTACTCTTTTTAGATCGGAAAAAAATAAATCCTTTGTCTATGTGATTTGATGTTAGTATATTTCGTGCTTAATCGAACCTTAACATTGAAAGACATGTCTGATCACAATTTACCAGAAGAGCAAGAAAACCAAAACAACACCTCTAGAGAACCATCTAACGAGGAAGCTTCAGCACCATCTTCACCAGCCGAAACACCTCAAGATGATGCCTCACAAACAGAGGAAGCAGAATCTACTCCAATAGAGGAATCTGATTCACCTTCAGCAGAAACTGAACCTAAAAACGAAGATCATCAGCAAGTCATAGATGATGCTAATGCTGAAGATAATGAAGATAAAGACAATGCCAAACGTCACGATATTCCGATGAAGGAATACGAAGCCATGTCTATTGATGCACTTGTGTTTGAGCTTAAAAAATTGCTGAAAGAAGAAAAAATTCAGAATATTCGTGATCACGTTAATCAAATTAAGAGTGAGTTTGACAAACAATTTAACGCCATTGTTGAAGAGAAAAAAGAAGAATTTATAGCAGAAGGTGGTAACATCATTGACTTTCACTTTACCTCACCAATAAAAAAAGAGTTTTACGAGACCTACTTTAACTACCGTGAAAAACGGGATACGTACTACGCACAACTCAAGAAAAACCTAAACCAAAATCTTAATGTTCGATTAGGAATTATAGAAGAGCTTAAAAATATGATTGGCTCTGGCGAAAGTATGTCGGCAAGCTTTCAGCAGTTTAAAGAACTACAAGAACGTTGGCAAAATGCAGGTCCAGTGCCTAAATCAGATTATTCAACGCTGTGGAATAACTACCACCACCATGTTGAGCGTTTTTATGACTTTTTACACTTAGACCGAGAGTTTAGAGATTTAGACTTTAAACATAACTTAGACCAAAAACTGAAATTAATTGCACGAGCAGAAGAATTAGTTGAAGATGACGATGTTAATCGTGCGTTTAGAGAGCTTCAGTTATTGCACAAAATGTGGAAAGAGGAATTGGGTCCAGTCGCGCGCGAATACCGTGACGATATCTGGGATAAATTCAGCAACGCCACTAAAAAAATACATGATAAGCGCCATGAGTATTTTGATAAGTTAGATGAAAAACGCGAAGACAATCTAAAAGTTAAACTTGATGTGATTGAGCAAATTGAAAAAATTGCCGATCAAGAAATCAAGTCGCATAACGATGCGCAACAGAAAATCAAGAACATAGAAAAGCTTCGGGACATATTTTTTAAAGCAGGCAAAGTACCACGAAAAGATAATGAGAACACATGGAGTGCATTTAAACAAGCGACACGCCTGTTTAACAAGAAAAAGAATGTGTTTTATAAAAATCTTAAAAAGGAGCAGTTTGACAATCTTGAGAAAAAAAGAGAACTCATTAAAATTGCTCTTGAGCATAAAGACAGTGACGACTTTAAAGCCACAACGCCTCTCATGAAAAAAATCCAAGAGGATTGGAAAAAAATTGGGCATGTGCCAAGAAAAGACAGCGATAAAATATGGAAAGAATTTAAAGAAGCTTGTAACACCTTTTTTGACCGCTATCACGAACACAAAAAGGAAGATAACAAGGAGGAGTTCGAAGCTTTTAACCAGAAAAAAGACTTAGTAACTGGTTTAAAAGATATTGATTTAAAAGGTAGTGATGAAGAAAAGATCGAAACCATAAAATCATACATCGAGAAATGGAATGCTATTGGTCATGTGCCAAGCCATAAACGCTACATCGAAGGGAAGTTTTATAAAGCTTTAGATCAATTATTTAAAGACGTAGATATTTCTAGGAAAGAAGCTGAATTGATTAAATATGAAAATAAGCTAAAAGACCTAGATGAAACAACTGACACTCGAAAAATAAAACGTGAGGAGATTTTTCTTAGAAAACGGATTGATGAAACAGAATCTGAGAAAAATCAATTAGAAAATAATCTTCAGTTTTTCTCTACTACCAATAAAGATAATCCGCTTGTAAAAGAGGTTCAAGACAAGATCAAAAAACTAGAAGAAGATCTAGATATGTGGAAAACTAAGCTTGATAAAATAAGAAGGCTCTAAACCAACACATGTCAAGTATCACTTATAACAATAGCTTTACCAAAGCATGTCCATTATGCACGGGTAAAGCTATTTTATTTACCACATATACGGGTAAAGATTACTTTCGCTGTGGCGAGTGCCAACTTCTATTTTTAGATCCCTTGAGTTATGTGAATCACGTAGCTGAAAAAAAACGTTACGAAACACACAATAACGATGTGACTGATCCTGCTTATCAAAAATTTGTGTCGCCCATTACTACAGCAATTTTAAACGATTTTGAACCTACTACAAAAGGTTTAGACTATGGTTGCGGAACTGGTCCCGTGGCAACAGTAGTACTTCAAAAAAAGGGCTTTAATCATATTGCATTATACGATCCCTATTTTGAAAATTACCCCGAGAGACTAACCGAGAACACGTACGATTTTATAATTTGTTGTGAAGTCATGGAGCACTTTCACCACCCAAATACTGAATTTAAACAGCTTAGTAAAATGCTTAAATCTTCTGGAAAACTTTACCTTAAGACCAAGTTGTTTCCTAGAAATAAATCCGTAGCTGACTTTGAATCATGGCACTATAAAAACGACGAAACTCATGTGTGTTTTTATAGTCTTGAAAACTTGAAGTATATAGCACAGCGTTTCAATTTAGAACTTGAAGTTGCTAATGATCAATTAATTTGTTTTAAAAGCTTATCTTAAATTGATTTAAGACCTTTAGTATAGCTTGATCTGTAAACATCGATGGGAACAAATCGCGGTTAAAAGGTATATAACTTGCATCAATAGATAAGGACTTTTTTAAATGAGAAACCGATTCGGCTTTTTGATTTAATAAGAAATATAAACCTGCAAATCGAAAACTTAACTCAACATGTTTGGGAAAGAAATCTGAAGCATGCTGGCAAGTCATCAAAGCTTCTTCAAAATGAGTTAGTTCTATTAAAGTATCAATTCGGGACAACCAAGTTTCAAGCTCAAAATTACCTAATTCTAAACTTTTTTGTAAACCGAAAGAGCTATCAGTTAAATTGCCAAGTTCTTGATTAATAATGGCAAAGTGTTTCCAGTACAATACATTTTCTTGATCTATACTAATTGCTTTATTAATATAATATAAGGCTTGTTTAAACGATTTTTCTTTAATATAAAAATCTGACAAGGCTAACCAAATTTTATCCATTAACGGATCTTCGTGAACTGCCTGTTTAAAATACTTAAGTGCTTTTTGCTTTTCTCCTAATGCAAGATAGCACTTCCCTATTCTTAGATAAGCAAACGCAGTTGGATCGTCAAGTTGAAGTGTAATGCTATATGTCGCTATGGCTTTTTTAAACTGTTGTAAACGTTCTAGGACTTTTGCTTTTTCTAAATAAGCACCGACAAAATATTCATCGGAAATTATCGCATAATCAAAGGCTTTTAAAGCGTCATCAAACTGCTGATCTTCAAAATATAATTTACCTAATTGATGCCACGCTATCTCAGAATAAGGCTCTTTATTAATCACTGAAGTCAAAAACTCAACAGCTTCTTGACGCTGGTTTAAAAAATCGTAACAATAAATCACATTATAAAGAGCGGTATAGTCTGAAGAATCTAATTTCACACATGCTATATAAGCCTGCTTGGCTTTTTCAAAATCTTCGATAAACAAATATTCCATGCCAAGCATGTTATAGACATCTATTGGCTCTTGTGTACACTTTAGGGCTTGATTTAATATACCGATAGCTTTTTCGTGCTGGTCTTTTTTAGAAAACACATTGGCGATTAAAAGCAAAACCTCATCGTTAGTTGGCTCTAAAACTTGCAATTTCTCTAACAGCTCTATCGCCTCGTCTAATTTATCGTCAAGAACTAAAACCTCAGCTTTAAGCAATTGCAAATTTATAGAAGTTGGATGTTGGTCCAGACCCATTTTTAAGGCCTTTTTAGCTAAGACTAAACGGCCTGTATCCATATAATGCATGACGATGTTCTCAAATTCTTCCAAATCAAAAAACAACACGTTGTTTGTTTTGAGCATCATTTCAAACTTATCAATTGGAAAATTGAAATCTTCATGATGAGATGGATCTAATTTCATACACTAAATTTTCGGTTAAGATAAGGTTGATTTTGAACATATGGGAGTGTTCAGCATAAATCTTATCAACAAATTAATTAACAATTACGTCTTATTTAAGTGATCTAAGATATCAATAATAATGCCACAGCCCTTCTTGATATCTTCTTGATCGATGGTTAAGGGCGGAGTTAACCTCACTGCCCGTTTTTCGTAAAGTAACCAAAATAAAATTAAGCCTTGATCTTTGGCGCTAACAACCAATTGATTAGCAATAGCTTCGGTTTTACAAATAATAGCTAACATTAAACCGCGACCTCTTACTTCTTCAATTAAATCATGTGTAAGCAGCTCTCTAAATAACTGCTCTTTGACCAGTGTTTGAGGGATTAAGTTAGAATTGGTAAGCGTTTCTAAGGTTGCTTTAGCTGCTGCTGCAATGACAGGATGCCCGCCAAAAGTTGTAATATGGCTCATTTTAGGTTGATCTGTTAAGTTTTGCATCAACGCAAATGAACTTACAAACCCACCAACCGGAAGACCTGAAGCCATGGCTTTACCAATGACTAAAATGTCTGGAACAACATTATAATGTTGAAACCCAAATAAAGCACCTGTGCGTCCAAATCCTGGTTGTATTTCATCTAATATAAGCAGTGCACCAACCAATTCACAATGTTGTTTTAAGGCTTCTAGATAATGGTTTTGAGGTTCAATAAACCCTGCGCCTCCTTGAATAGTTTCAACAATTACGGCTGCGGTATGTTTGGTTATGCAGTTAAAGCACTGGGTATTATTAAATTCAATATGAGTGATGTCTGGAACTAAAGGCCTAAATGGTGCAATACGTTCTTCATAATCCATTAGACTTAAGGCCCCAAAAGAATTGCCATGATAACAAAACTTAGCAGCAATGATTTGCGATCGTCCGGTAGCACGTCTAGCTAGCTTCATCGAAGCATCTATAGCTTCGGTACCACTATTTACCAAATAGGTTGTTTCTAGCGGTTGGGGCAAATGTTGAGCGAGTGCTTTAGCATAATCAACAGCTGGTTTTTGGACGTATTCGCCATACACCATCACATGCATGTACTTATCAACTTGCTCTTTGATGGCTGAAGTTATGGCAGGATGCGAATGCCCTAAACCATTAGCCGATACACCTGCTACAAAATCCAAATGCTTTTGGCCGTCTGTGGTATAAATGTAACTGCCTTTGGCATGGGAAACTTCAAGGCCTAATGGATGCGGCGTCGTTTGGGCTTGATATCTTAAAAAATCTGATTTCAATCAATTCTTGTTTTTAAGTTGAGACTTACTGCTAGATTGAGTTGGTGTAGGCTTATCTTTTCTTAACACCGACTTATCATTGACCTCCAAAACATGTTCTTCAGGAGTTCCAGGTTGTTTTGGTGTTTTATTGGCTTTAAATTCTGTACTAATCGGTTTTAAATCATAAGTTTTTCGACCGCTAAATAAATCTGATTTTGTTGTCAGTTGCTCATCACCTCGCCAATTAAATCCTTTTAAAGTTTGGGCATTGGGCGGAATGTCTTTTTCGGGATAGGTTTTATCTTCGGGCTGGTTGTAGTAATAAATATCTATAATCTGTCTATTCTCAAACAGCAGTTTAATGGTTGAAGCTAAGGCTTTATTAATACCAAATAAGGCACCATTATCTTCTCTAATGTAGTAAATAGTTTCTGTATTTTTAACCACATTAACTTCATAAAGTTCATTTTTTTCAAAGAGGCCGTAAAGGTATTTTCCTTTCACTTGGTTATAGCCTTCGATGCTATCTTTTTGAATCATAAAGCTATTGTTGTACACTTTTAATGAATCTAAGGCCTCGGTCGTAGGATCATTGATCAACAAAATTGTATCGCCCGTAATTTGATTATCTTGAGACCAAATAATGGGGTTTCCCATAAGTTTGGTGTAGCCTGTTTTTTCATCTAAATGAAGAGAATCGGCTTTGCCACTCATATCAAATTTATATAAACGTACATCGTAGAAGGCATTCACTCTTCTAGACTTCGCAGGACCTGTTATCGTTAAAGTATCACTAGCGATAAACACAGAATCTTGTTGTTGAAGACTAGCAATATAAGGTGTTTTAGTAACGATTACTGAATCTTTATTTTTAAAAATTTCAGCATAATTCCCATATAAGGTCGAAGCGTTTGCTGTATCAACAACCCGTATACGATTAGTCGCAGAGGCATAATTTCGTTTACGGTTGAAGTAAATACTATCGCCATATAAATCACGTTGATCGTAGGCTACTTTTGCTTGTTTTACAAAGTAGCCTTGATCGGTTTTGGTATCGTAGTACCCACGATAACAATCGACAATAGCCGATTCACTTATAATTCTAGATTTCCCATAGAGATAAGCATGTCCAGTATCTGGATAAAAGTCAATTTGCTGTGAAGTGATTTGATAATCAGGATTAGTGACCTTCACGTTTTGCCTAAAACTATATTTTTTCTCAGGCATATCATAGGTACCAAATTGACTTGTAATCGTACTTGCAGAATCTTTTACGGTACCACCACTTCGGTAAAATGCTTTTTGTTGTTGGCGATCAAAAAACAAAGAGTCTGAGGTTAAAGTCGTGCTAGGTGTGGTTAATTTTACGTCTTGACTAGCAAAGGCGAATTTTGTATTTCCATCATATTCAGCATAAGCCGATCGCATATTAATGGTATCGCCTTGATTCATGGTGACATGACCAAAAGCTCTAAAAAAATTATCGGTTTGATAAAATACAGCCTGATCACACCAAACTTCAATCCCTTCGTGTTTAAAATACACTTGATGCTTAGCCTTATTAAATAATAATGCCCCAGGATATTTTTGATCGTCTTTGCTTGTGCGGTCACTCTCGTAGTAAATTTCACGATCTTGCGCATAAGAGAAACTTACTAAAACACTAAAGCATAAAAGAAAAAGTACTTTCAAATTTAAAATTTCCTACAAAATTACATATTCATAGCTTGATGTGGGTTACTTATGCTAAATTAATTCCTAAAAAGTATAGTTTAAGCCTATGGTAAATTGACGAGGTCTTAAGGAAAATTGAGAACGTGAAATATAGTTTGCATTACTTCTTGCGGTGGTAAAAACATTTTCGTTGAACATATTTATTAATGACGCTCTTAAAAATAGACGTTTAGTGGGCTTATAATAAAATGAAGTATTAAATAAGCTATTTTGGTTAGTGGTTGTATTTGTAGATTGCTTTGTGAAAATTGATTCTAAGCCGAAATTTAGCCGTGTTTTTGATGATGTGTAAAAATCAATTTCTATATCATGTTTTAAAAATAAGTTGTTCGTTTTAATAGCATTAATTTTTGAGTTAAAGTAATTAATAGTGCCTTTGTACAAAAAACTGTACCATGAACTATTATCAATTTCAAATTCTAAAGATGCAAATTGAGCTGTGGTTGAATTAAATTGAAGTTCCTCATTAAAAAACTGTTCTGACTGCCGTTCACTATAGGTGTAAACAAAATCGACTTTTAACCAATTAAAAAAAGGCTTCGTAAAATAAGTTGAAGAAGACAAGGTCCTCATAGAATTTGGCCTATCAATGGCAATAGTTTGTAGTAATCCGTCTTCATCAATCTGACTTGAAAACGTGAAATCTGAAACGGCCTCATCTACACTAAAGTTAGTGCTAAACATAAAACCGCTCAAAATATCAGTATAACCCAAAAAAGCATTTGCTGAATTTGTTTTGGTAACATTTACCGCATTTGGGTTTTGGTATAAATTTGAGAAGTTACTTAAGATTAGTCCATTGTGTAGATTACTAAATTTTGAAGCTTCTAATCGGCGATCAAAACTTAGTGAGCTAGTCCATTTATTTGTGATGCGATATGTGGCCGACGCTTTCGGTTGAAACCAGACATATAAATCCTTATCATTTAAGCTGGGTTGAAGGCCTTCCTCTTGTTTAAGATTTAAAATGGTTAGTGTTGGACTGACAGAAAAATTAATGCCACCTAAATCAAATTTAGAAGTTAAAGACGTACTGCTTCTTGTGGTATTTAAATTAAAATCACTAATAAACGGAAATTCCAGGATTGTATTTTCACTATTCGATTGCTGCTGCAATTGTGTGTTCAATGACTCATGACGCCAATTAAGGCTTTGCTTGGCATTCCAATCTATACCTAAGGCATTAAAATTAAACGAAGAGTAACCACCAATGTTAAAGCGATTTGTTGAAATGCTTTGTTGAGTGCTTTCTGGTATAAAATTAGATTGTATTAGATTGTTAAAAACACTTGGAATCACATTAAGTTCTTCTTCTTCGTTCGTGTATTCTAGTAACAATCCATTATTTAAAATTTGTTTTCCAAGCGTAGTTTTAAAGACTAAAATATCTTTTAACCTAACTTTTTCCTCTGCATAAGTAGATAACAATTCGTTGCTGTTTTGATTAATGATTGACAACCCATTATCTTTTTTCTGCTCTAGGGTCAATTTATTTTTAAGAAATAAATTATCTTTATTAACCTCTTGGGTGAGCTGGCTCAAGAAGCGTTCTTGTTTTAAGCTATTTTTAGTTTGGCGAAACACCTGAGTGCTATCATTGTCAAAAAAATAGGTTTGTTCAAAACTTTTATTAATTTTAGTTTCATTTATATTATAATTCACCGCAGCCTTTAAAATAAAGTCTGTCTCGGTTTTATATAAGCTGTTATTGGTAAAAGAAAAAGATTCATTATCCAGCCAGTATTGATCTGAAATTAAAGTTCCAGACGTATTAGGTTCTTGTAAGATATCTAAATTTTCTAATTCTAGAATACTTAAATTATAATTTCCACGGGTTAGCTTTTGGCCTTCTGAAATTAAAGATTTTCCTATATTATTAAATTTTAGAGAACTTATATTCTGAAACTTTTCTTCTAAAAAAATCGGTGTAGTTTCTGCTCTTCCCGTTAATAAGGGAAGTCCGGCATCAGCTTTCGAACTTCCAAAGACTAAATTTCTATCCTCTTTTATTTTCAAATTAAAAGCCACATCATCGGAGTCTGTTTTTCCTTTATCGATGCGCGTATGATTGTGGCGTTTTAAAATTTCTATATCGTTAACGGCATCTGCAGGTATACCTCGTGTAGCTACATTATAGCGTCCTTCCAATAAATCAACACCGTTAATATAAAAATGACTAATGGTTTTATTATTGTAGCTTATACTGCCATTTTCGTTAATTTTTACGCCAGGAATACGTTTTATAACTTCTTCTATTGTATAATCTTTATCTTTCTTTAAACCATCA
>CBFHKB010000035.1:0-18239 GCA_965656295.1 Psychroflexus sp. | reverse complement strand
AAAATAGCGTTTTGTTGATGATGAGCAGCGGAAATTATGGCGGTTTAAACCTCGAAGATTTTGCTCAAAAGTTCAAATCATAGCTTGTTTAAGCAACTCAATATAGCGATCTATTTGATGTTTAGAATGGTCTTTCATCACCTCTAAAGCTTTTAAAGTGTGTTTAGGAGTTTTGTCTTGACTTAGCTTATAGCGGAAGTCTATACTACTTATTTTAATTTTAAAGCCAGTAATATATTGGCCTAAGTGCTCAATTTTAGAATGTTGGGTTTGAAACACGTCTTCAGTTGAAGTATCCAGCTGCTGGTATAAGCTTTTAATATCGTTAAGCATTTCTGCAGGTGGCTTCAGCTCTACTTTTCCATTAATATGGAGCCGTACAAAATTAAAGGTTGGTAACTCACCTTTGTCAAATAGGTGAGGCGAGAGGTAAGCACTTGGACCGCTAAAAATAAGCTTGACTTGGGCTTGGTTTTCAAAATGATCAAGTTGAGGATTGTTGTTAGCTAAATGCCCAACGAGTTCATTTTCTTGCCACAAAAGTGGAATTTCTGACACTAATATAGTATCTTTTTTGGCTGTAATAATTTCAGCTAAAGGGAATTGCGCAACTAGATGTTTAGCAAGCTGTTCATTATAGCTTTGAAATTTAGGATTCAGGTGGTTTACTTTTTTATTCACTGTGTTACTAAGCGTTATGAAACATTCAACTTCCACAACAAATTTAAGCATCAAATCCTTATCAATTGATGATCGACCTCGAGAAAAACTATTAATTAAAGGCAAGGCAAGTTTATCTGACGCCGAACTCTTAGCTATAATTATTGGATCAGGCCATAGAAACGAGTCGGCTGTTGCTTTATGTCAACGAATATTAAAATCGTATAGCCATAAACTTCAGCAACTTTCTAAGGCTAGTGTCGAAGAATTAATGCAATTTAAAGGTATTGGCGAAGCTAAAGCTATAAGCCTTATAGCTGCCATAGAAATTGGTCGCCGCCGTCGTTTAGAAGAAGCACTTGTTTGGACAAAAATATCGTCAAGTCAAGCAGTTTTCGAAGTTATGCAGCCGTTGATTGGTGATTTGGGACATGAAGAGTTTTGGGTATTATTGCTTAATAACTCGAATAACATTATCTATAAATTTTGTTTAAGTAAAGGTGGAATTACGGGTACTATGGTCGATACTCGCCTGCTATTTAAAAAAGCAATAGCACAAACGGCTACAAGCTTAATTTTAGCCCATAATCATCCTTCAGGTACTTTAAAAGCAAGTCAAGCCGATGTTACTGTGACAACAAAAATTAAAGAAGCGGGTAAAATATTAGATATAAAGTTGTTGGATCACCTCATTATCACAGAAAAATCTTACTTTAGTTTCGCAGATGAAGGTTTGTTATAACTATGAAGCTACTTGTTTACGTTCCTCAAAACACCTCGCGTTTAAATTATATATTTAAACAAGTATGTGGGGAAATTTTAGGATTTGAGGTAAGTTTTACCTCAAAAGTTGAAACCTTTATTGCGTTTCAAGGGGTGAAATTTTCTTATGCTAAAAATCGTTTAGGTAACGAAGTCTTTGTTCAGCAATTTGGACTTTTAGAAGAACAAGGAATTACAGATGTAAGTATTATTGTAGAACAGTGGGAAGAGCTTCAAGTCCCCAGTTTTTTTAGGGTTTCTTCGAATAGTGATATTCCTTTTGATATTTTTTCGGCTAGCTTTTACTTGATGAGTCGTTATGAAGAGTATCAACCCCATGTAAAAAACGAATTTTCCTGTTTTCCTTACGAAGAATCTTTAGCCTATCAAAAGCAATTTCTACAATTGCCTGTTGTTGAGATTTGGGCCCATGCTTTAAGGCAGTTATTAGCTGAAAAATTTGATTTTAAGCCAATAAACCCAACTTATTCTGTCCAATTAAATGTAGCTGTTTCTGAAGCTTTTTTACATACACATCGTGGTTTTGTTAGATTACTTGGTGCAACTTTTAGTGAGATCTTTAAATTTAAACTTAAGTCTGTTTTTCATCGCATGAAGTCTATTCTACGTATTGTCAACGATCCTTATGATGTATATGATAATTTAGTGGCTTTTGTCAAGCAAAAACGTATTAAAACGAGGTTTTTCTTTCAGCTAAGTAATTTTACGCGTCATTCAAAAAATATAAGTCATCATAAGCGCATTTACCATAAGCTTATTAAATCTATGGGTGACTATGCAGACTTGGGTCTTTTACCTGGCTATGAGGCTATTTATAGTCCTAAGATACTAGGAAAAGAAAAAAAGCGATGGCAGGCTATTGTGAATAGAAATTTAAACTGTTCATTAATTAAAAATCATGGTTTAAACTTCCCGCATACCTTTGAACATTTAAACAAGCTAGAAATTCATCATGATTTTTCTATGGGTTACCCTAATTATTTTGGTTTCCGCGCAGGAACTGCAACGCCTTTTTATTTTTATGATTTAAATTTAGAACAAGTGTCTAATTTAAGGCTTTACCCTTATGCTATGAATAGTAAGTTGTTTGAAAAAGCAAATTTTAGTGGATTAGAATCACAATTATTAAGGTTAAAAGTATCTTTAAAGAATCATGGTTTACCTTTAACTATTGTAGTTTCGAATTCTGATTTTAGTGAACTGTATTATCAAAAGCGATTGTACCGTTTGCTCTCTAATTTAGTTAAATAAATGAAGCATATTAAACATATTTTTTTTGATCTCGACCATACCTTATGGGACTTTGATAAAAACTCTGGACTAACCTTTGATGCTATCTTCAAAAAACATGATGTTAATTTGAGTCTTGATCGTTTTTTGCCTGTATATGAGCCTATTAATGCCAAATATTGGAGACTATTTCGCAACAATGAAATATCTAAAGAAGACCTTAGGTATGCGCGACTAAATGAAGCCTTTAAGCAATTAAAATATTCGGCTACTGAAGATTTAGTGATCCAGTTGTCCGAATCTTACATTGAGCATCTTTCAGACTTTAACCATTTGTTCCCAAATGCACTTGAAATTTTAGATTATTTAAAACCTCATTACCGTTTACACATTATAACTAACGGCTTTCGAGGAGTTCAACATCGTAAAATTAATTCATCTAAGATTGATTTCTATTTTGATACGATTACAACTTCGGAAGATGTAGGTGTAAAAAAACCACATCCTGATATATTTCACCACGCTCTTAAATCAGCCAACGCTACAATAAGCGAAAGCTTAATGATTGGCGATAATTTAGAAGCTGATGTTGAAGGGGCTGAAAAAATTGGGATGTCTACCGTTTTCTTTGGAAAAGATGATAATTTTGACGGGACTTCAATCTCATCTCTAATCGAACTAAAAGACCTTTTAAAATGAAAAACTATTTATTAATTATATGTTTTATATGCCTCTCAACTTCAGCTCTAACCGCTCAATCTCGTTCTGAAGCCTACGTTTACGCTGAAGTTCCTTATAAGTTTAGTTTTTTAAGTGAAAAGAATCAATTTCAGCTTAATATTTTGGCTCGTGTTTTACTACAAGATGCAGGTTTTGTAGTTTATATGGATGTGGAAGATAAGCCTTTAGAAGTTTTAAAATCGCCTTGTGAATTATTGAAATTTGAGCTTGAAGAAATTGATTCGTTTATGAGAAAAAGGCTTCAGTTTAACTTGGTTAATTGTTACGGTCAAGTGGTTTATACCTCTGATGTTGGAGAGAGTCGTAAGAAGAAGTTTAAAGAATCGTATGCAGAAGCTTTGAAAGCCACTTTTTTAGGGTTTTCTAAATCAGAAGTTGAATACATGTCAGGACAGTCTGAATTATCGACAACTGCCCAACAAGATTCTAACTCTAGTTTAGTGGCTTTAGATGTAGCTTCTAAAATTGATTATGAATACATGAACCAAACCTATTGGTTGGTTGAAGATGGAGAAAATTATAAAATTATAACGCCTTCAGATCGATCGATTTATGCTCAACTTGAAAAGGCCGATCGCGGTACATATATTTTTACTACTGAACAGCTTGTTGGTGCGGCTTATTTTAATCCTAAAGGTGATCTTATTATAGAATATAAAGACACTACTAGTAAGAGCGAATCTTCACCAAAAAAAATAGAATTTAAGAAGCTTTAAAATTGGTATTTATCGCCCCATTGTTTTTTTAGCTTTTCTTTTAGGCTTACTTCTTTGGCGTTTTGTCCTGGCTTGTAAAAGTTAGATTCGTTTAGCTGTTCAGGCATAAACTCATGTTTTACAAAGTTACCAGGATGATCATGCGCATATTTATAGCCTTGACCATAATTCATGTCTTTCATGAGTTGAGTAGGTGCATTTCTAAGCGAAAGCGGTACTTCTGCATTCATTTGTTTTTTTGCAGCCTCCATGGCCTGGTTAATAGCTAAATAGCATGAGTTGCTTTTTGCTGAGGTTGCTAAGTAAATAACGCATTGGCTTAGGATAATCCTGGCTTCGGGCATCCCAACACTATTAACGGCTTGAAATGTATTAGTTGCCATGACTAAAGCTGTAGGGTTAGCTAAACCGATATCTTCACTAGCTAAAATAATTAAGCGACGTGCAATAAATTTTACGTCCTCACCACCAGCGAGTAATCGAGCTAACCAATATACACTTGCATTTGGATCGCTTCCTCGTATGGACTTTATAAATGCAGAGATGATGTCGTAGTGTTGTTCACCATTTTTGTCATAGCGTGCTGTGTTTTGTTGGAGAATTTCCCTAACACTTTGATTGTCTATTACAATTTGGTCCTCTGGAAGGGCATTGACAATAATTTCAAAGTTGTTCAGTAATTTTCGGGCGTCAAAACCGCTAATGCCAATAAGGGCTTCAAATTCATCTATGCGAATTTTTTTTTCTTTTAAAACAGTGTCTGTTTTTAGAGCTTTAATCACCAAATCCTTCAGGTTTTCTTCTGTAAATGCATTTAAAGTATACACCTGGCACCTTGAGATTAAAGCTGCATTAACCTCAAAACTTGGGTTTTCTGTCGTAGCACCAATTAAGGTAATCCATCCCTTTTCTACGGCTAGTAGTAAGGAGTCTTGTTGGGATTTACTAAACCGATGAATTTCATCAATAAACAAAATAGGATTTTCCTGGCTGCTAAAAAGACCGCTGTTTTGTTTTGCTTTATTGATCACTTCGCGCACATCTTTGACACCGCTATTTATAGCAGAAAGTGTAAAAAATTGACGCTTGGTTTGTTCAGCTAAAATATGGGCTAAGGTGGTTTTTCCAACACCCGGTGGTCCCCAAAAGATCAGGGATGGGAGAATATTGTTTTTTAGCAATTTTGTAATCGAGCCTTGCGGCCCAACTAAATGCTCCTGATTTAAAAAATCACTTAATTGTTTTGGTCTTAGGCGTTCGGCAAGCGGAGTATTATTCATACTACAAAATTACAATTTTACTGACAGTTTTTCACTAAATTGCTTGTGGGCTGTTTATTGCTATATGTTTTATATGAAATTTTATAGGTCATACCGATTTATTATTCTTCCGATTATTGTAGTCTTGGCTATATGGTTAGTGTACTGGGTTGAAATTAGGTACCATTTTAATTTTAATCAATTTGGTGTATTTCCTCGTGAACTTAAAGGCATTTTAGGGATTGCACTTTCGGGCTTTATACATTCAGGAATTAATCATCTTTACAGCAATACGTTACCCTTGCTTATCTTAAGTGCAGCCTTAGCTTATTTTTATCCCAAACAGCATTTTAACGTCTTGTTTCTAGGTTATCTTATAACAGGCGTTCTTACTTGGCTAATTGCTAGACCCTCTTATCATATAGGCGCCAGCGGATTGATTTATTTTTTAGCCAGTTTCTTATTTTTTAACGGTATAAAGTCTAAAAACTATCGCTTGATTGCCTTAGCGCTAGCCGTAGTTTTTGTTTATGGGAGTTTAATTTGGGGAACACTTCCTAGTGTAAAAGATAATGTGTCTTGGGAAGGCCATTTATCAGGATTCTTGAGCGGTTTCTTACTCAGTTATTTTATACACCCTGAATTCCCAGTGAATTACCCTTTATATAAAAGTATTAAGCGAAAGGAAACTGATTTTGAGTTAGAGTTTATGCGACAGTTTGATGAACACGGGAACTTTAGTCCTATTGATGTCGACGATGATAAGTGTGATGAAGAACAAAACATTAACCTAACAGTTGACATAGACTGGACCTATGAACATCAGGATACCACGTCTACTAAACACAATTAGTATTTTTGACGTATTATTTCGTAAAGTATCATTCCACAGGCTACAGAAACATTTAAAGAGTTCAATTCACCTACCATAGGTATCTTAGCTGAGTTGTCTAGTAATTTTAAGATACTGGGCTGTATTCCCTGACCTTCACTGCCCATAATTAATGCAGTAGGTTGTTTGAAGTCTAGTTTAGAAATTAGCGTTTCACCTTTTTCAGAGGCACCAACAATTGATACACCAGAAGATTGAAGATAAAAAATAGCATCTTTTAAGTGCGATACTTTGATAATTGGAAGTTTATACGCCGCTCCAGCTGAAGTTTTAACTGTTTCTTTGGTTACACTTGCAC
This sequence comes from Psychroflexus sp., assembly GCA_965656295.1. Taxonomy (GTDB): domain Bacteria; phylum Bacteroidota; class Bacteroidia; order Flavobacteriales; family Flavobacteriaceae; genus Psychroflexus. Next base: position 11,660 of record CBFHKB010000035.1, on the reverse strand, counting down.
TACCTTGTGCAGGAATAATTATAGCATTAACGCCTGTGCATTCAGCAGTTCTGATAATAGCGCCTAGGTTTCTAACATCAGTTATACCATCTAATAATAAAAAACAAGGATTTTTAACATGTTCTAAAATGCCTTCAACCGTTTTTTCTAAGTCTTTATAGGTGATTGCTGATCCGAACGCAATTATTCCTTGGTGATTTAAGTGTTCGTACTTTTTAAATTTTTGATGTGGTACAAAGCTAATTTTAATATTTAGCTTTTTGGCAACCGCTATGATATCATTTAGTTTTGATTTACTGGCTGTATTTATTTGAATCTTATCGATGTCTATGCCTTCATCTAGTGCTTCTTTAACACTATGTACACCAAATATAATTTCATTATTTTCCATTACAAACAATTAAGGCTAGCAAAGATATGCTAGCCTTAAGCAATTAAAAAAATAATTGAGACTTATTCTTTGATAACTTTTTTCTGGACTGTATTTTGACCATCAGTAATATTTACTAAATAAACACCGCTACTCAAAACAGACGTATCTATCTGTATTGTATTTCCAGCTGTATTTTGTTTTGAATTCACTAAACGACCGCTTAAATCATATAATTTTACACTAACATCTCCTTCAAAATTTGAGGTATTTGTTATGTTTAATTGATTAGCAACTGGGTTAGGCCACACAGATATGCTATTTGTATCAAATGTAGCGTTGTTAAGATTTGTTGCTGAAATTCCAGTTATTACTAAACTATAGTCTTGATTTCCGCCATCAAGGCTTCCTTTGTGAGAAATGGTTACAGTAAATACATCTCCATCGTTTGGATTTTCTACTATGATTTGTTCTACGTTGTCAACATTATTATCAACTCTATTAGCCGGTCCAGCAACATTGTTTAAATCAAGTTTCCATGGTAGGAATGTTTGTGAATTGTCTTCAATTCTAAGGTCTAGATCATTAACAAGTTTACGAGTTGGATCATTTGGTACATTACCTGACGTAGCAATTGCAGCTGGGTCATTCCACACAATCATTACTTTTAAATCTTCGTTACCCGAGCAAGTTACTTCAAATGTTTCAGTTCCACCTGTGTTTAAGTTTTGTTCTGTAATTAGGGATTCATTATTTGCCTCGTCTAATATTGCTTCAGCTGCATCTTTTGAGTTTAACAATCCCCATCCATAAATGGCATCGGGTCCATTGTTGCCGGCATCACTAGCTGTATTTAATACTAATGCTTTAGCTGTCGAGGATTTCATGTATTCTTGATTTTGATTGTAATACAGTTCTTGTAACAATAGTAAACTTCCTGATACATTCGGTGCAGACATCGAAGTCCCTGTTGAATTTCCATAACTAGTATCGCTATTACTAGCTGTTGAAAAAATATTTGTGCCGAGACCTGCTATATCTGGCTTAATACGTCCATCGTCTGTAGGTCCTTGACTACTTGAACTATTTATCTGTATGAGTGGACTACCGAACGCAGGTATAACAACATCCCCATTACTATCCAATTCTACGTTTTCAACATTAGCGACCACTAAATTATTTTTAGAGTTCTTTTCTGATGTTAATTTATCATATCCGAACCTTATACCACCGCTATATGTCTCATTACCATCATTTCCAGCCGAAAAAACAGCAAGATAATATGGGCTGCTATTATGGATTAAGTCCCAGGCTCTTGCATCATTATTGTATCTGCCCATGAATTCTGAATTAACATTTTCAACAGGTATGCCATACGAATGGTTTGATATTAATAAACCATTGTTTGCTTCATTTGCAGCCTCACTAGCATCAGATGTAGCAGTATAAGATTTTAAAATTGCTTTTGGAGCCATTCCTTTAGCATCTGGAACTAGACCCGAAGCAATCATAGTTCCCGATACATGTGTTGAATGATAAGTTATATCATTACCAGCATCAGAAAATATAATTCTACTTTGTGAATTAGTCTGAAATTCTTGATGTGTTATTCTTGTTTTACCACCAACTTCCCAGATACCCATAGTCATATTTTCGCCCTCAAGATTTAAGTTTAAATTACCTCCAGATTGAATAAAATTTGTTCGTGTAGCTTCAGAAGCATTTGTATTTAGGTTTGATCTGTATATTGGTGAATTTTTTTGTATATCGAATAAAACTGAGATTTCGTTATTATTTTCTAGTTTGATTGCAGTCGAAGGATTTTTTGAAAGGTATTTATCTAAGCGAATTGATCTTTGATTTTCTATTTCTTTTATTTCTTCTATTGTCTTATGAATTAATTTTTCATTGTAAGTTCTAGTTATTATGTTAAGTTGTTTTTCGGTCTGAGATAAACCATAGTTTGCTATTAGAAGTATAGCTAATGTTAATTTCCAAGTATTCATGCCCTTTTTGTTACAAATGTATTGATTTTATTTAATTTATAAAAGTTCACAATAAAAAAGGAGGTAAAGCTAAGCTTTACCTCCTTTTTTAAAAATGAATATTTAACTAGTTCGCTTTTGTAAGGCTAAAAGACGCCAAAAATGGGCCACCACAAGACCCCTCAGGATCTTCTACATAATTGATAATGAAAAAATCATCACTTCCGTTAATAGAATATGTCGATGAGTCATCTCTATCAGTAGCTGTGAAAATGTAACTAACGCCACTTGTACATGCCAAGCTTGGGTCTACATCACCAATTTGAAATACATCACAATTTAACATAATAGTAACTGTTTCAATTTCACTATTAAATGCTGGTAAAACTCCAGCTGTAAATGTTCTTGTGCTACCGTTTGCTTCAAGGGTAACTGTGTTTGAAGCAAAATTTGAAGTTCCGTTCGCAGGTCCTATAGCTCCAGATACATCGGCAATTTGATAATCGCCTACCATAAAATCAGCTGGTATAGGACACGAAATACCTACAGAAACTGTTTGCTTCTTACTAGGAATACTTACGCTATTACTATCTGATATTCCATCAATGTTTAAAACAAGATCAAATACTTTGGTAAAATCTAAACCAGTATCAGACACTTCAATTTCTACTTCTGTTGAGTATTCTCCTGCAGGTATTATAGCGTTAGAATTAAAATTGTAAGCATCACTTTGAAGTGTTGTCAACTCTTCATCAACACTTAAACTTACTGTTCTGTCTATCTCCGAAACCACACTTGAGCTCAAAGTTAGGCTAATAGTTTCACTTGTTCCTATTTCTACAGATAGAGGCACTGCACTACTTTCATCAAACTTAACCATTGTTTGCCCATTGACGTTATCAAAAACTATCACATCTTCATCACATGAGATTAATGACGTTAAAAGTGTAACTATCGTTATTACTATCGTTAATTTTCTCATAACTTTTTGTTTATAAATTAAATGGTGTTGATTCCAATTGTGCAAATTCACCACCTGACAATATATTTGTTTCACCATCACAAGTGACTAGTGTTAAATTGTAACTACCATTGCCATATGCACAACATATGCCATCGCCATACTGGTCGTATATTTCAAAAGTATATGCTCCTGAAGGTAAACAAAAGTTTTCTGAATAAGACGTTTGATCTTCATATGTCCCGAAACTTCCGCCACTATCAGCAATAACCTGACCACTTCCGTCAATTAAAAACCAAGCTGTCTCTTCTGGGTAATTGTCAAATTGCAAATCTAACCTCACTGAATTTTGAGTACAAACACCATTATAGCTTATTGTTTGACTACCTCTTGCGACTATTTCAGAACCAGCAGGGTTTTCAAGGTTGATAATTAATTCATTAGTTGAACCAGCACTAACTTCATTGAAGTCCAAAGTTAATTCGACTGAACCCGTATATTCTCCAGCTGGAATTGTTACTGAATTCTGGAAATTATAATGTGAAGGATTCGTGTTTGAGTTCTCATCTACATTTAGGTTTATTATTCTATCCGAGTTTGTTTTAATTGTAGATTCTACTGTAATTGTTGTATTAGGATTACAATTTGTTATGGTTTTTCTATCAGAGCTAAAAGAGTAAGCTTCCTGTCCATTTATTGCATCAAATACAACAACGTCTTCTTCGCAACTCGTTAGAGCCGCGAAGAAAACTGTTATAAATAGTATTCTATAAATATTTTTCATGTTTATATTGTTGATTAATATCCTGGGTTTTGCTGTTGTCTTAAATCAGGATTCGCATTAAATTCAACGATTGGTAAGGGAAGAGTAAACCTATAATCTGTTGCTTCAAGTGTACAGTTTCCACCAAAAGGAATACAATCATTATCTGCTCTATCAACACTAGCACTTGCCCCAGAAGCATCTGGGCCAATTCTCTTTAGGTCTCTATATCTGTGTCCCTCAAAAGAGAATTCTTTACGTCTCTCTTCTAATATTAGACCTAAAGCTTCAGCTGTCGTTGCTGGCTCTTCTACTTGTGTTGCGTCAGCTCTAGCAGTTCTAAGTTCTTGAATTAAACTTTGAACCTCGATTAAGTCACCTTGATAGGCTCTAGCTTCTGCAAGTAATAAGTGCATTTCAGCAGCTCTAAATATTTGTAAATCGTTTAGTAATGGTTGTCCTCCGCCAGGATACTTGCGTATTACTAAGATATCTTCACTTGGTACTGGTGAGCCACCTGGTGCAGGGAATATCACAGATGAAGGATCTAAATTAACAAATCTTCTTACGCCATTTGGATCATATAATTCAAACAACGATCGACTCATTTCAAAGTATGGTGAGCCATCAATTGTGCTGTCTACAAATGCGAAAACAGCTCCAGCCCATCCACCTGCAGACACTGAGCCCGTAGATCCTTGACCATCATATGAATCACCAATAGATCTCTCAAGTTTAAAAATAGTCTCTCCATCTAATTGTGGGTCATCTTGGAACATACCCGCGTAAGTATTAGCATCAGCTACGTTGTAATTGGCTAGAAGATCTGTTGTTAATGTTTCAACTGCATCATATTGCCCTCTAAAGGCAGCAATTCTTGCTTGAAGTGCTTTTACTGCATCACGAGTAAAGAAAGTAACATCACCTAAGTTAGGATCAATATTATTTGATGCAAATGATAAGTCGTTTTCGATTAATTCAAAAACTTCACCATTAGTATTTCTCATTTTTAATTCATCGATACCTGGCACATAATCCATTAAAATTACTCCAAGTGCAGAGTCATCTTTCAGGTTAGTCGAATAGTATGTTAATAACTCAAAGTGCATGTAAGCTCTAAGAGCTCTAGTTTGACCAACTATACTATTATATAAATCTTCTTCTCCTGCCTCAGGTTCTATAATTTCTGCAGCTTCTAACACACGGTTAGCTGCATTTAAGCCAAAATAATTTTTGGTCCAAAATCTAGAAGCTGCTGCACTTGCTGCATTTAACTGAAAATTATACAACAATATGCCTTGACCTCCATTATCAAAACCTATTGATATTTCATCCGTGAAATTTGCACTTAGTGCAATTTCAGGTGTTGCATCTAATCTATTATAGACACCTAATAAACCTAATTCTAAGTCATTAACATTTTGAAAAGTCGCCTCAAGTGTTAATCTACCAGGTTGATCAATTTTATAAGCATCTTCACAACTCATAAGAGAAATGATAAAGCCTAATAAAAATAATTTATTTAATGTTTTCATTGTTTATTGTTTTTATAAGCTTAATTCTAATCCTACCGAAATAGTTCTTGGCGTTGGATAAATTCTACTTGTGTTACTATTAGCTTCAGCATCAAAACCTCTCCATTTAGTAAATGTAACTAAGTTTTCGCCATTTACAAATATTCTAGCATTTGATAGTCCTGTATCTTTTAAAACATCTGCAGGAACACTATAGCCAAACGAAAGGAATCTAAGTCTTAAGAAATCAGCATCTCTTAGGTATCTGTCAGTGTTACTAAACGTCTGAAGTCCTGTATCTGCTCTAGGGATATCTGTTACTCTATTATTTGGCGTCCATGCTCTTAATAAATCTCTCGAATTTCTGAACTGTCCTGCACTAGTAAAGTCTTGAAATCCTGCTAAATCTCCATCAAACCTATCTACACCCAACACGTAGTTAAACTGTGTTTGTAAGAAAAAGTTTTTGTAATCTATGTTTAATCCAAAACTACCATTCATGTCAGGTATAATATTTTTATCTGACCATACACGATCTGCGTCTGGATCTGGGTTTTCAGTTAAGTTACCATCAACATCTAAAAATAATAAATTACCATTTGCTGGATTAACACCGGCATATCGGACATTGTAATATTCAAATAATTTACCTCCATTACGTCCGATTCCAATTATTTCACCATCATTACTTGGTAAATCTTTTAGTTCAATCGAGTTGTAGTTACCTACTACACTCATATTAATGTTAAGATCTCCAGGTTTTTTGCTTCTTATAATATCGTAATTTAAGTTAAAGTCAACACCTTTATTTATTAAACTTCCAGTATTTGCACTAATAGAAGTTGTTCCATTAATTGCTGAAATCGGTGTTCCTTGAAATAGATCGGTTGTTTCTCTATTGTAAACGTCTACTGAACCTCTTAGTTTCGAATTAAAGAATTCAAAATCTAATCCAAGATTTGTTGTTGCTACAGTTTCCCATTTTAGTGTATTATTACCTATTTGTGATAAAAATAATGAGTTAGCACCACCATATCCAGTTCCTGTTTGAAATAAACTTAAGGTAGCATCTGGAGTTGTAAAATATGTCCCTCCATTTATTCTTTGGTTACCTGCTGTACCATAAGAAACTCTAAGTTTAAGAACATCAACAAAATCTAAGCTTTCCATAAACTCTTCATTATTAATATTCCATCTTGCTGATGCAGACCAAAAAGTACCCCAAGTATTTGATTCAGCAAATCTATAAGAAGCATCACGTCTTACAGTAGCTTGAAGACCATATGTTTCGTCATAGTCATAATCTATTTGACCAAAATATGAGAATAGACCAGCATTTCTTATAAGAGCTGTTGCATCGTCTACAAAAAAGTCATTAGCAGAATTGTCTCCTACAAAACCAGCTCCATCTCCAGGGAAGAAGGTCTTAGGATCTAACCCTTCAGCAAAGTAACCAAAACTTCTTAGGTGAGCTTTAAAGTATTCGCTAAATAAGCCAGCGCTGAAAGAGTGCTTTTCATTAAATGTTTTAGCATAATTAAGCGATGTTAATTGGTTAAACGAAAACACACGTCTTGTGCTTTGCTGTTGAAATCCAGGTGTAGTATTACCCGTTTGAGCAAATAAAATTGCATTGAATGATCTTGGCCCTTCAGCTCTTGTTAAGATTTCATTTTGGTAGTCCATTGAACTCACCGATCTAAACTGAAGATCATCTGTGATTTGGTAACTAGCATTAATGGCTCCAATAATTTTAACTTCTTCTTCTTTTCTAGTATAAGTCCTTAATCTGTCTAATAAGAACAAAGGAGTGTTAACAAATGATAAACCTTGAGTTAAATCTTCACCACCAGTGTAGTCTCCTGGTGTAACGTAAGGTGCAGATTGATAAGCTCCTAAGATATAGTTACGGTTAATACCAGATCCACCTATTGAATTTGGTTCATTAGATTCTGAATAGTTGAGTGATAAGTTTGTGCTGTAATTAAATTTTTCATTCTTAGAGCGCCCGCTTATATTGTTTCTTATGTTAAAACGTTTTAAATCCGAATCCTGTAAAATACCTTGTGTATTGTTATATCCAATAGATGTAAATTGTGTTGTATTAGCGCTTCCACTAGATAGTGATAAGGTATGGTTTTCAGACAGCCCTGCATCAAAGAAATAGTCTGACCAATCAAAAGTTGGTGCAGCTGCGATTTCTTCATCCGTTAATGGAGCTCCAACAGCACGATCTCTGTTAATCCACCTTGGCAACCATGGTCTAGCTAGAGTAGCTGCGGCAATACCTGCAGCATAACCTAAATTCAGGTCTCTACCAAGTCTTAATTGCTCCTGGGAATTCATTAAGTCATAGTCATTATCTTGTAATGAGTTAAAACTCATGATGCCAGTATAGTTCACCTTTAAAGCAGAATTATACTCACCAGTTCTTGTTTTAATAATAATAACCCCATTTGCACCTCTGTTTCCATAAATAGCGGTGGCTGCTGCATCTTTAAGTACGTCAATACTTGCGATATCTTGTGGGTTTAAACTTCTAAAGTTGTCTTCGTCAACTGGAGCTCCATCTATAATAAATAATGGCTCTGTATTACCATTAATAGATGATACACCACGAAGGTTAACTGTCGAGTTAGCACCAGGCTGTCCTGATGATGTTGTAATATTAAGACCTGCTACCTGTCCTGATAATGTTTGGACAAAGGATGCGTTTGGTCTATTCTCGATAGTTTTAGCTGAAATTGTTTGCGATGCTACCGTAGATTTTGTTTTTGTAGTCGTCGAGTAACCCGTCACAACGACTTCATCTAAGGTTGCAGCATCAACTTTCATGCTTACATTAATTGTAGATTTTCCACCTACAGGAATCTCTTGAGTTTTAAAACCTAAGTATTTAAATACAAGAGTTTGGTCAGACGCTGCATCGATGGAATAATTACCATCAAAGTCTGATTGCGTTCCCGCGTTTGTTCCTTTAACAAGGATGTTTACCCCGGGAAGTGGTAAACCATCTGCATCAGTTACATTACCTGTAACTGTTTTAGTTTGTGCAAAACCAATTTGCACTGCTAACACTAGTAAAAGTGTCAGGAATCCACTAAACTTTGTTTTCATTTTATTAATTTATTTGAATTAGCCAATGCCAAAAATGTGAATAATTACTTAATTGCACAACATTTTTTTACATTAATTTAAAGTTAAGGGTGTTAAATGTTAACATATTTACTGAATAAATTAAAAAAAACTAGTCAGTAAGATGTGAACTTTTGTGTTTTCTGTATTAAAATTTGTGTTATTTGAAAACCCGTTTGCTATGATTAGTCTTATGTTGTTATTTTTTCTTTTTAGATCTAGTCCAAACCCTAAGCTGTAATATGGTGTGGTTTCTAAGTTATTGTATTTGTTGTTAATAACGCCCAAGTCGCTCGTTAAGAATGTGGTTAGTTCGTTAGTGAGCCTAAACTCATGGTCTACTATAAGATTGGTGTATTGTGTTGCGACGATGCTATTCTCAAGAAACCCTCTTAAATTGTTGATACCTCCAACTCTGTAAACTTCGCCTTCCGAATAGTTGCTGCTTATAAGTTCGGCATAACTTAAGGTGGTTTTTATATAAAAATTTTGACTAATCTTAAATTCTTTGAAGTAGTTTAAATGTAGTTCTACACGCTCTGTGCTGTTTTCGTTTGTTTTTTCACCATAATTCAAATTGAGTCTCAAATTACCATATTTTTGGCTGTTTACAACTGTTGATACTCCAATTCCGTTGTAATTAAAGTTTTCATCCGAGTTTATTGAATTGTTTGATTTTTGACTTTCGTAAAGCACACCTGTATTTATTTGATCATTAATTATGTAATGGATAGATTGTCTGAAATATGTGTTATTAAATGTGGAGTCCTGATTAAATAGCTTGAACTTTGTTTCTGAAATTATTGGGAATTTAAATAGAAAAGGGAGGTTTAGATTTAGATTAACTTCTTCTTGGTTTGAGTTTGTATTTCTGTAGTTAATTTGTAGAGTCTCGTTTAGTTTAATTAAATTTTGCAATTTTAAATTTAAATCGCCGTTCAATTTGAATTTTTTGTTCTCATTTGAGAATCCTAATACTCCACTAAATTCATTTGTTTTATTTTCTCTAAAATTCAAGTATAGTTTAGTGCTGTCCTTCTTGTATAAGAAGCTCGGATTTTTATCTAGCTTTACAGGTAAATACTCCTCGAGTAATCCTATTTTTTTATTAAGTTGTAATGGCTTGCGATTAGTTAAGCGCTTGTTTATAGAATTTAGGAGGTATGTCTTGGGGATATTTTTATAGTTGCTTAATTTAACATCATCAATTAGTCGGCGTTTGATTTGATCAACACATATATATATGTATAATTCATTATTGATGTTTTTAACTTGCTTAGTGTAAATAGTTTCAAAGGCAAATCCATTTTCTCTTAGTTTTAGTTTAGCGCTGTCCAATTTGTTTTGGAATTGTTGCAGTGTTTTGCATTGAAACAAAATTTCAGGAGGCATATAGGGACGAAGTTGGTTGCATCGTTTAGCATATATTTGAGTAATTTTTTCACCAAGCTTAATTTGTTTAGTTGTGGTGTCAAGTTGTGCTAATGGGTAATTGTTCTTGTGTAATAGATTTATTAGTTGTTTTTTCTTAATAAATTTCAGCTTGTTGTCTGTGATTTGCTCAAGCTTCTTGATTTCAGTTTTAATAGAATCTACTGTTCGGTTTGTTTGGGCATCAACCGAAGTCATGATAAAATGTAAAAGTACGATGCTATATAGGCGAAGTAATTTCAATGGAATGTATCTTTCTTTTGGCTTGAAAATTAATGATTTAAAATTTGTTGGCTAAATTTATTTTAATACATTTGCAAACCTTAAAAATTAAGAATAAATAATTTAAGTTTAATTATGCCAACAATTTCACAGTTAGTAAGACAAGGAAGACGCTCGATGACTAAGAAGAGTAAATCGGCTGCCTTAGATTCTTGCCCTCAAAGACGTGGAGTTTGTACGCGTGTTTACACAACAACACCAAAAAAACCTAACTCGGCTATGCGTAAAGTCGCAAGGGTAAGGTTAACTAATGGTAAAGAAGTAAACGCCTACATCCCAGGTGAAGGACACAATCTTCAAGAGCACTCGATAGTATTAGTAAGAGGCGGTAGAGTAAAAGATTTACCAGGTGTACGTTACCACATTGTTCGTGGTGCACTCGATACAGCTGGAGTAGAAGGTCGTTTACAAAGACGCTCTAAGTATGGTGCAAAACGCCCTAAAAAATAAATCTTAAAGCAGAGACATGAGAAAAAGACAAGCCAAAAAAAGACCTATATTGCCAGATCCAAAATTCGGTGACCAATTGGTAACCCGTTTTGTGAATATGATGATGTGGGACGGTAAAAAATCAATTGCATTTAAGATTTTCTATGATGCAATGGATCTTGTAGAAGAAAAGAAACAAGACGATGAGAAATCAGCTCTTGAAATATGGAAAGAAGCTCTTTCTAATGTAATGCCACACGTAGAAGTTAAAAGTAGACGTGTTGGTGGTGCAACATTTCAAATCCCGTCACAAATTAGACCAGATCGTAAAATTTCAATTGCGATGAAATGGTTGATCGGGTATTCTAGAAAGCGTAACGAAAAAACAATGTCTGCAAAGCTTGCAGCCGAAGTTTTAGCAGCAGCTAAAGAAGAGGGTGCGGCGGTTAAAAAACGTGTAGACACGCATAAAATGGCAGAGGCCAATAAAGCATTCTCACATTTTAGATTCTAAATATAATGGCACAAAGAGATTTAAAATACACAAGAAATATCGGAATTGCTGCTCATATTGATGCAGGGAAAACCACTACTACAGAACGTATCCTATACTATACAGGTATTAGCCATAAAATTGGAGAGGTCCACGATGGGGCAGCGACAATGGACTGGATGGAACAAGAGCAAGAGCGAGGTATTACAATTACTTCAGCAGCAACACATTGTACTTGGCCTTACAGAGATCACGAATACACTGTAAATATTATTGATACTCCTGGTCACGTTGATT
>CBFHKB010000034.1:0-18314 GCA_965656295.1 Psychroflexus sp. | reverse complement strand
TCTGAAACAGTTTGGAGACAGGCTGATAAATATCGTGTACCGCGTTTAGGTTTTGTAAATAAAATGGACCGTCAAGGGTCAAATTTCTTTAATGTATGTAAGCAGGTTAGAGAAATGTTAGGTGGTAACCCAGTGCCATTGCAAGTGCCAATTGGTGAAGAGCTAGATTTTAAAGGTGTTGTTGATTTAATTTCAAAGAAAGCCATTATCTGGAATGAAGAAGATTTCGGAATGACTTATGAAGAAATTGATATTCCTGAAGAATTAAAAGCTGATGTTGATAAGTACAGAGCCGAATTGGTTGAAGCAGTAGCCGAATATGACGAGGCTTTAATGGAGAAATTCTTCGAAGATGAAGATTCGATTACTGAAGACGAAATAATTGCCGCTTTAAGAGCTGCAACTATTGATATGTCTATTATTCCTATGATGTGTGGTTCAGCCTTTAAAAACAAAGGTGTTCAAGCTATGCTTGATGCTGTCATGAGATATTTGCCTTCACCAGTAGACGTAGAAGCTATTGAAGGAGAAAATCCAAACACAGGCGAGCCTGATACCAGAAAGCCAAATGTAGAATCACCGTTTTCCGCCTTAGCTTTTAAAATTGCTACCGATCCATTTGTTGGTCGTTTAGCATTCTTTAGAACATATTCGGGTACTTTAGATGCCGGATCTTATGTTTTAAATAACCGTTCAGGTAAAAAAGAACGTATATCAAGAATGTATCAGATGCACTCAAATAAACAGCAGCCTATCGATAGAATTGAAGCTGGTGATATTGGTGCTGCGGTTGGTTTCAAAGATATTAAGACAGGTGATACCTTAACAGATTTAAATCACCCTATCGTGTTAGAATCTATGACATTCCCTGATCCCGTAATTGGTATTGCAGTTGAGCCTAAAACAAAAGCAGATGTCGAGAAGCTTGGTGTTGCTTTAGCTAAATTAGCTGAAGAAGATCCAACGTTCCAAGTTAAAACCGACGAAGTATCTGGGCAAACTATTATTTCAGGTATGGGTGAGTTACATATCGAGATATTAGTAGATCGATTAAAACGAGAATTTAAAGTTGAAGTTAACGAAGGTGAACCTCAAGTTGAATACAAAGAAGCAGTGACTAGATCTGCTGACCACAGAGAAGTTTATAAAAAGCAATCAGGTGGTCGTGGAAAATTCGCTGATATTGTATTTGAGATGGGTCCTGTAGATGCTGATTTCGAAGGTGAAGGGCTTCAGTTTGTTGACGAAATTAAAGGGGGAAGGATTCCTAAAGAATTTGTTCCATCGGTACAAAAAGGTTTTGAGGAAGCTATGAAAAATGGTCCTTTGGCCGGTTTTAGAGTAGACACCCTTAAAGTTACTCTTAAAGATGGTTCATTTCACCCGGTGGATTCAGATCAACTTTCATTTGAATTAGCAGCTAAGTTAGGATTTAAATCAGCTGCTAAAAAAGCTGGGGCTATCATACTTGAACCAATCATGAAGGTTGAAGTTGTAACACCAGAAGAAAATATGGGAGATGTTGTTGGTGACCTTAACAAACGAAGAGGTCAAGTTAATAACATGTCGGACAGATCAGGTGCAAAAGTGATTAAAGCTGATGTTCCATTATCAGAAATGTTTGGTTATGTTACGACATTAAGAACATTATCTTCAGGTAGAGCAACTTCTACAATGGAGTTTAAAGAATTCCAAGAAACACCGTCTAATATTTCATCAGAAGTTATTAAAGCGGCAACAGGTTCAAACGATTAATTAGAAGTCATGAGTCAAAAAATTAGAATAAAACTAAAATCATACGATCACAATTTAGTAGACAAATCTGCTGATAAAATTGTGAAGACAGTTAAAACTACTGGAGCTGTGGTAACTGGACCAATTCCTTTACCAACTAAGAAGAAAATATTTACGGTTCTTAGGTCTCCACACGTTAACAAAAAAGCAAGAGAACAATTTCAATTAGACTCTTACAAAAGATTACTTGATATCTACAGCTCATCATCAAAAACAATTGATGCTTTAATGAAGCTGGAGTTACCAAGTGGTGTTGAAGTTGAAATTAAAGTTTAATTAGTAACTAATAATTATAAATATGTCTGGGTTAATAGGAAAGAAAATCGGTATGACAAGCCTTTTCGATGAAAATGGAAAAAATATTCCATGTACTGTAATCGAAGCTGGTCCATGTACCGTTACCCAAGTCAGAACCGAAGAGGTTGACGGGTATGATGCTCTTCAACTTGGTTTCGATGACAAATCAGACAAAAATGCTACCAAAGCCGATTTAGGTCACTTTAAAAAAGCGGGTACATCTGTCAAAAGAAAAGTTGTTGAATTCCAAGGTTTCGAAGAAGAATTTAAATTAGGTGATGATCTAACTGTTGACATATTCACTGAAGGTGAATTTGTTGATATTAGTGCTACATCTAAAGGGAAAGGTTTCCAAGGTGTTGTTAAGCGCCATGGCTTTAGTGGTTCAACACGAACTCACGGACAGCAAAGTATGCTTAGAGCTCCAGGTTCTATTGGAGCTGCTTCTTATCCTGCACGTGTATTTAAAGGTATGCGTATGGCTGGCCAAATGGGAAATAAAAAAGTAAAAGTTCAAAACCTTAGAGTTTTAAAAGTTGTTCCAGAGAAAAACCTTCTAGTTGTTAAAGGTTGTATTCCTGGTCATAAAAACTCTTACGTAACTATTCTTAAGTAATGAAAGTAGCAGTATTAGATATAAATGGTAAGGAGACAGGTAGAAGCATAGAGCTTTCTGCTGAAGTTTTCGGAATTGAGCCTAATAATCATGCAATGTATCTTGATGTGAAACAGCATTTAGCTAACTCAAGACAAGGTACGCACAAGGCAAAAGAGAGAGCTGAGATTAAGGGTAGTACCCGTAAAATCAAAAAGCAAAAAGGGACAGGTACAGCAAGAGCTGGTAGCATAAAATCTCCTATATTTAAAGGTGGTGGTCGTGTATTTGGTCCACGCGTTAGAGATTACAGTCAAAAGCAAAACAAAAAGTTAAAGCGATTGGCAAGGAAATCTGCTTTGTCTCAGAAAATGGCTAATAAAGAATTATTTATCGTAGAAGATTTTACATTCGATGCGCCTAAAACAAAATCCTTTATAAAGGTATTGGAATCCTTTGAGGCACAGAATAAAAAGTCAACTTTTGTGTTGACAGATAATAATAATAATGTATATTTGTCGTCGCGAAATTTAGAGCGCTCAAAAGTTGTAAAACACTCAGAATTAAACACTTATAGTGTTATGAATTCCAATCTTGTTTTTATCTCTGAGGCTCAAGTAGAATTTTTGCAAGATATTTTAGGTAAATAAGCAAATTATGAGTGTAATAATTAAGCCATTAATTACAGAAAAATCAACAGAGTTAAGCGAAGATCAAAATACGTTTACTTTTTTAGTTGATGTGAAAGCTAACAAAATCCAAGTTAAATCAGAAATTGAGGCAACCTACGGTGTTAGTGTAGATAGTGTTAGAACATTGCGTGTTTTACCTAAATATAAAACTAGATATACTAAAACTGGTATCGTTTCAGGTAAAACTAATGCTTATAAAAAAGCAATGGTTAAAGTATCAGAAGGTGATACATTAGATTTGTATAATAATCTTTAATAAGATCAAATGTCGGTTAGAAAATTAAAACCAAATACACCAGGCCAGCGATTTAAAGTTGCAAACAATCACGACATTGTTACAACTGATAAGCCGGAGAAGTCTTTATTGACGCCGTTAAAAAAGTCTGGTGGTCGTAACAACCAAGGAAGAATGACCATGCGCTACATTGGTGGTGGTCACAAAAGAAGATATAGACTTATCGATTTTAAACGTGATAAGTTTGATGTTGAAGCTAAAGTGGATTCTATTCAGTATGACCCGAATAGAACTGCTTACATAGCTTTATTAAAATATGCTGATGGTGAGAAGAGGTATATTGTTGCTCCTGCTGGAATTGAAGTAGGTCAAACAATTGTTTCTGGTAAGGATAATGTTCCAACTGAAGTTGGTAACGCTATGCCATTATCTAAGATCCCTTTTGGTACTATCATTTCATGTGTTGAGTTAAGACCTGGTCAAGGTGCTATAATGGCCCGAAGTGCTGGAACTTTTGCTCAGTTAATGGCTAAAGAGGGTAAGTATGTTACTATTAAATTACCTTCAGGTGAGACTCGTCTAATCTTAGCCGATTGTATGGCTATGATTGGAGCTGTTTCTAACAGTGATCACCAGTTGTGTGTTTCAGGTAAAGCAGGAAGAAGTAGATGGTTAGGTAGAAGGCCTAGAACTAGACCAGTGGTAATGAACCCTGTAGATCACCCAATGGGTGGTGGTGAAGGCCGTGCATCAGGTGGTCATCCAAGATCAAGAAATGGTATACCTGCTAAAGGTTACAGAACTAGATCTAAGACAAAGTCTAGTAATAAGCATATTTTAGAACGTAAAAAGAAATAATTGATATGGCTCGTTCATTAAAAAAAGGACCTTTTGTCCATTATAAATTAGAGAAGAAAGTGGCTCAAAATGTTGAGTCAGGAAAAAAGTCGGTTATCAAGACTTGGTCAAGAGCTTCTATGATTACACCTGACTTCGTAGGTCAAACAATAGGAGTTCATAACGGAAGACAATTTGTACCAGTTTTTGTTACTGAAAACATGGTAGGTCATAAATTAGGTGAATTCTCTCCAACACGTACGTTTAGAGGTCATCAAGGGTCTAAAAACAAGGGTAAAAAGTAATAAGTCATGGGAGTTAGAAAAAGAGAAAGTGCAGCAAAGCGAAATGAGGCTAAAGCCAATGTTGCTTTTGCAAAGTTGAACAACTGTCCAACTTCGCCTAGAAAAATGAGACTTGTAGCTGACCTTGTAAGAGGTAGAAAAGTAAATGATGCTCTTAATATTTTAAAATTTTCTACTAAAGAAGCCTCTGGCAGAGTAGAAAAATTACTTTTATCGGCAATTGCCAATTGGCAGGCTAAAAATGAAGATGCAGATTTAGAGTCAGCTGATTTGTTTATAAAAGAAATAAAGGTAGATAGCGGTAATATGCTTAAGCGATTAAGACCTGCACCGCAAGGTAGAGCACATAGAATTAGAAAAAGATCAAACCATGTAACATTAGTTCTTGGTGAAAATAACAATACGCAAAGCTAAGGTAAATTATGGGACAGAAAACAAATCCGATAGGTAATAGACTTGGAATCATTAAAGGTTGGGAATCTAACTGGTATGGAGGAAAAGATTATGGAAATAACCTGGCTGAAGACGATAAGATACGTAAGTATATTAATGCACGTCTACAGAAAGCTAGCGTATCTAGGGTAATTATTGAGCGTACACTTAAACTTGTAACCGTTACTATCACTACAGCCCGACCTGGTATCATTATTGGTAAAGGCGGTCAAGAGGTAGACAAGTTGAAAGAAGAGCTTAAGAAAATTACCAACAAAGAAGTTCAGGTTAATATTTTTGAAATTAAGAGACCAGAACTTGATGCTCAATTGGTTGCAACAAGCGTTGCAAGACAAATTGAAAATCGTATTTCTTATAGAAGAGCAACAAAAATGGCTATTGCTGCAGCTATGAGAATGAATGCTGAAGGAATTAAGATACAAATTGCAGGACGTCTAAACGGTGCTGAAATGGCTCGTGTAGAATCTTACAAGGAAGGTCGTATTCCTTTATCAACCTTTAGAGCTGATATCGATTATGCATTGGTGGAAGCACATACAACCTATGGAAGACTAGGTGTTAAAGTATGGATAATGAAAGGTGAAGTCTATGGTAAAAGAGAACTTTCGCCATTAGTTGGTCTTTCAAAAAATGAAGGTAAAGGTAAAGCACGTCGTAAAGCGCGTCGTAGAAAGTAATTAATCATTAAAGATTAAATCATGTTACAGCCAAAAAGAACAAAATATCGTAAGCATCAAAAAGGTAGAATGAAAGGTGTTTCTGGTAGAGGTCACAGACTTTCTAACGGAACATTCGGTATTAAATCTTTAGATTCTTCTTTTATTAATTCGCGTCAAATAGAAGCTGCACGTATTGCCGCGACTCGTTATATGAAAAGAGAAGGTTCGTTATGGATAAAAATATTTCCAGACAAACCTATTACAAAAAAGCCTCTTGAAGTACGTATGGGTAAAGGTAAAGGTTCAGTTGAATATTATGCAGCAGTTGTTAAACCTGGTCGTATAATTTTTGAAATTGGTGGTGTGCCACAGAATATTGCTAAAGAAGCACTTCGTTTAGCAGCTCAAAAATTACCAGTAAAAACAAAGTTTGTTGTAGCTAGAGACTATCAAGAATAACAATTATGAAGCAGTCCGAAATAAAAGAATTATCTGTATCAGACCTTAATGATGCTTTAGTTAACACTGAAGCTAAACTTAAGGAATTGAAATTGACTCATCAGTTATCTCCCTTAGATAATCCATCTGTGATTACTCTGACAAGAAAAACTGTTGCGAGATTAAAAACAGAGCTTACAAAACGAGAATTAGAATAATTCTAATTAAGATGGAAAAAAGAAATTTAAGAAAAGAACGTATAGGTGTCGTAACCAGCAATAAGATGGAAAAATCTATTGTTGTTTCTGAAGTTAAAAAAATGAAACATCCATTATATGGTAAGTTCGTTTTAAAAACTAAGAAATATGTTGCACATGATGAAGAAAACACATGTAAAGAGGGTGACACCGTTAGAATTATGGAAACAAGACCTTTAAGCAAATCTAAACGCTGGAGGTTGGTTGATGTAATAGAAAGAGCAAAATAAAATGGTACAGCAGGAATCAAGATTAAAAGTAGCAGATAACACAGGCGCCAAAGAAGTTCTAGTTATTAGAGTTTTAGGTGGTACAAAAAGACGTTACGCCTCAGTTGGTGATAAAGTTGTTGTTAGTGTTAAAGAAGCAACTCCTAATGGTAACATTAAAAAAGGAGCTGTATCAACTGCAGTTGTTGTAAGAACTAGTAAAGAAGTTAGAAGACCTGATGGATCATATATTAGGTTTGATGATAATGCTTGTGTTCTTCTAAACCCAACTGGAGAAATGAGAGGTACACGTGTATTTGGCCCAGTTGCTAAAGAACTACGTGATAATCAATTTATGAAAATCGTTTCACTAGCACCTGAGGTGTTATAAACCTTTACTTATGCAAAAGTTTAAAATTAAAGTAAACGATCAAGTTCGTGTTCTCGCAGGCGAGGATAAAGGCAAAGAAGGTAAAGTAGTCAAACTTATCAAAGATAAAAATAGAGTTATTGTAGAAGGGGTTAATTTAGTCTCTAAACACAAAAAACCTTCAGCAAACAACCCTCAGGGTGGTATTGTTAAATCTGAAGCTCCAATTCATATCTCAAATGTTTCGCTACTTACAAAAGATAACCAAACAACTCGTGTTGGTTATAAATTTGAAGATGGAAAAAAGCTTAGATATTCTAAGAAGACAAAAGAAGTAATTTAATTATGACTTACGTACCAAGATTAAAAGAAGAATATTCTAATAGAATCTTAAACTCTTTAAAAGAAGAGTTTAGTTATTCAAATAGATTTGAAGTTCCTAAACTTACTAAAATAGTATTAAGTAGAGGAGTTGGTGCTGCTATAGCTGATAAAAAGTTAATAGACCACTCATTAGAAGAGTTTGGTTTAATAACCGGTCAAAAAGCTGTACAAACTATTTCAAAAAAGGATGTTGCATCATTCAAACTAAGAAAAGGAATGCCTATTGGCGTTAAAGTAACTCTTCGTGGTTACAGAATGTATGAATTTTTAGACCGTTTAATCACTTCAGCTTTACCTAGGGTTCGTGACTTCAATGGTATTAAAGCCGATGGTTTTGATGGTCGTGGAAATTATAACTTAGGTATTACTGAACAAATTATTTTCCCTGAAATCAACATCGATAAAGTAAATCGTATTTCAGGATTAGATATCAGTTTTGTAACAACAGCAAATACCGACAAAGAGGCTAAAGCTTTATTAACAGAACTAGGTTTACCCTTTAAAAAGAAGTAATTATGGCTAAAGAATCAATGAAAGCACGCGAAGTAAAGCGTCAAAAAATGGTAGATAAGTATGCTGAAAAAAGAGCTGCTTTGAAAGAAGCTGGTGATTATGAAGCACTTCAAAAATTACCAAAAAATTCTTCACAAGTAAGACTTCACAATAGATGTAAACTTACTGGTAGACCGAAGGGTTACATGAGACAATTTGGAGTTTCCCGTGTTATGTTTAGAGAAATGGCAAACAAGGGTCTTATTCCTGGTGTCAAAAAAGCTAGTTGGTAATTTTAAAATAATCAAAGATGAATATAGATCCAGTAGCAGATTATTTAACAAGAATTAGAAATGCCGTATCAGCCAACCATAGAGTTGTTGAAATACCAGCGTCTAATCTTAAAAAGGAAATAACTAAAATATTATTCGATCAGGGTTTTATTTTGAGTTATAAGTTTATTGATAACAATAAACAAGGATTAATCAAAATCGCGTTAAAGTACGATAAATACACTAACGATCCTGTTATAAAGAAAATTGAAAGAGCCAGTAAGCCTGGTTTAAGAAAGTACAGTAGTTCAGATAACATACCTCGTGTGTTAAATGGATTAGGTATAGCTGTTGTTTCTACTTCAAAAGGAATTATGACCGGTAAACAAGCTCAAAGAGAGCACGTTGGTGGTGAAGTTCTTTGTTACGTTTACTAATTTAAATTATAGGTAATGTCAAGAATAGGTAACAGTCCCATTAACATACCAAATAACGTAGAAGTTACTTTAGATAATAATACTGTAACTGTTAAAGGTAAGTTAGGCGAGCTAACTCAGGAAGTTAGCGATATCAATGTAAAAGTTGAAGATAACCAAGTTATACTTGAGCGACCATCAGAAAAAAAAGATATTAAATCTAAACATGGTTTGTATCGTGCCTTAATCAATAATATGGTTATAGGTGTCTCTGAAGGTTTTTCAAAAGAGTTAGAGCTTGTAGGAGTTGGATATAGAGCTTCCAATCAAGGTCAAAAGTTAGATATAGCTGTTGGTTTTTCACACAATATTGTTTTAAATCTAGCTCAAGAAATTAAGGTTGAAACAATATCTGAAAAAGGTAAAAATCCAATTATAAAACTAACTTCTTTTGATAAGCAATTAGTCTCTCAAGTTGCAGCTAAAATTAGATCCTTCAGAAAACCTGAACCTTACAAAGGAAAAGGAATCAAGTATGTTGGTGAATATATAAGAAGAAAAGCAGGTAAATCAGCATAATAATTATGGCATTTTCAAAAGAAAGTAGAAGATTAAAGATCAGAAAGCGTATCCGAAGAACTATAAAGGGTACAAAACAAAAACCTAGACTTTCTGTCTATAGAAGTAACCAGTGCATTTATGCTCAGTTAATTGATGATGTTCATGGAGTAACTTTATTATCAGCATCATCAAGAGATAAAGATGTGAATGTAGATGGACTTACCAAAGTTGAAGCAGCTAAATCAGTTGGAGAAAGCTTAGCAAAAAAAGCATTAGATGCTGGCTTTGAAGCAGTTTCATTTGATAGAGGTGGTTATTTATACCACGGAAGAGTTAAATCATTAGCAGAAGGTGCCCGTTCGGGTGGATTAAAATTTTAAGATATGTTTCATAAATATAAAAATGTAGAAACCGTTAAACCTGGTGGTCTTGACTTAAAAGACAAGCTAGTTGGTGTACAACGTGTTACTAAAGTAACAAAAGGTGGTAGAGCTTTTGGTTTTACTGCAATTGTTGTAGTTGGTGACGAAAACGGCGTTGTAGGACAAGGTTTAGGTAAATCTAAAGAGGTAGCTGAAGCAATTTCTAAAGCAGTTGAAGATGCTAAGAAAAATCTTATCAGAATTCCACTCTATAAAGGTACTTTACCCCACGAAATTATTGGTAAATTTGGAGGTGCAAAAGTTTTATTGATGCCGGCCTCTGAGGGTACTGGAGTTATTGCTGGTGGTCCAACGAGGATTGTTTTAGAATCTGTAGGTGTACATAATGTATTATCAAAAAACCAAGGTTCTTCTAACCCGCACAACATGGTAAAAGCGACTTTTGATGCACTTCTTAGATTAAGAAGCCCAGAAGTTATTGCTAAACAAAGAGGTATTACTCTTGATAAACTTTTTAAAGGATAGTCAGATGGCAAAATTAAAAGTTACAAAGGTAAAGAGTGCTATCAAGCGCCCTAAAGATCAAAAGCTTACTTTAGAAGCATTAGGTCTTAGAAAGATAGGTCAGTCTAACACGATAGAATCATCTAAATCTGTGTTAGGTATGATTAATAAAGTGAATCACTTAGTTACTGTAGAAGAAATATAATTATGGAGTTACATAATCTAAAACCTGCAAAAGGTTCAGTAAAATCTAACTCTTCCAGAAAAGGTAGAGGTGAAGCTACAGGTAATGGCGGTACTGCTGGCAGAGGTCACAAAGGTGCTAAGTCAAGATCTGGTTACTCACGAAAAATTGGTTTTGAAGGTGGTCAAATGCCACTTCAACGACGTTTACCTAAATTTGGGTTTACTAACCCTAATCGTGTTGAGTATCAAGCTGTAAACATTAGTAAAATTCAAGAATTAGTAGATCATAAAAAGATTGATAATGCTGTAAGTGTTGAAGATCTTATTTCACTAGGGGTTGTGAATAAAAACCACCCTGTAAAGATCTTAGCTAATGGAGAATTAAAAGCTAAAGTTGAAGTTAAAGCAAATAAGTTTTCAAAGTCAGCTGAAAAAGCTATTTTAGCGGCCGGAGGAAAAATTGAAATTATTTAAGCGATTAGTATGAAGTTTTTTGATACACTTAAAAATATATGGAAAATCGATGAGTTAAGAAATAGAATTCTCTTAACTCTTGGTTTGCTTCTTGTTTATAGATTTGGTGCTCAAGTTGTTCTACCTGGTGTAGATGCTTCAGCACTTGATAATCTTTCTAGACAAACCGATGGCGGATTGTTAGGTTTGCTTAATGCCTTTACTGGTGGTGCATTTTCAAATGCATCTGTTTTTGCTTTAGGTATTATGCCTTACATATCAGCATCTATTGTTGTGCAATTAATGACTATCGCTATTCCATACCTTCAAAAACTTCAAAAAGAAGGAGAAAGTGGTCGAAAAAAAATCACACAAATTACTCGTTGGTTAACTATAGCTATAACTTTAGTTCAAGGCCCTGGTTACATTTATAATTTGTATAATACATTGCCAGCTAATGCCTTTTTATTAGATAGCTCGTTTACCTTTGTGGCTTCATCCGTGATGATTTTAACCACTGGTTGTATTTTTGCAATGTGGTTAGGTGAACGTATTACTGATAAAGGTATTGGAAATGGGATATCTCTATTAATTATGGTAGGTATTATAGCAACACTTCCACAATCCTTTATACAAGAATTAAGTTCCCGGGTATCTGAAAGTGATGGTGGACTCATTATGATCCTTGTTGAACTCGTAATTTGGTTTGCAATTATCTACGGGTCAATTATGCTTGTAAGAGCTGTACGTCAAATTCCAGTCCAGTATGCACGTAAATCTGCTTCAGGCAAATTTGAAAAACAAGCTCTTCAAGGTGCTAGACAATTTATTCCATTAAAGCTTAATGCTTCGGGTGTAATGCCAATCATTTTTGCACAAGCAATTATGTTTATTCCAGCAGCTGTCGCAGGTCTATCAGATAGCGAAACTGCCCAAGGTATTACTGCTGAATTTCAGAATATTTTTGGTTTTTGGTATAACCTTGTTTTCGGACTTTTAATTATTGTATTTACTTTTTTCTATACAGCAATTACAGTTCAAACTAATAAGATGGCCGATGACTTAAAACGCAGTGGTGGCTTTATTCCTGGGGTCAGACCAGGAAGTGAAACAGGCGAATATTTAGATCGAATAATGTCTCAAATTACGTTACCTGGTTCAATTTTCTTAGCCATCTTAGCCGTTTTTCCAGCTGTTATTTCTCTTCTAGGCGTTCAACAAGGTTGGGCACTCTTTTTTGGAGGTACTTCGCTGTTAATTATGGTTGGTGTAGCAATTGATACTATAGAACAAGTGAATTCTTATTTACTTAATAGACATTACGATGGCTTAATGAAAAGTGGAAAAAATAGAAAAGCAGTAGCATAATTATGGCAAAACAACCTTCTATAGAACAAGACGGAACAATTATTGAAGCATTGTCTAACGCAATGTTTAGAGTGGAGCTTGAAAACGAACATGTTGTGACAGCTCATATTTCTGGTAAAATGAGAATGCATTATATTAAGCTCTTACCAGGAGATAAAGTAAAATTAGAAATGAGTCCTTATGATTTAACTAAGGCTCGAATAACTTATAGATACTAATATTATGAAAGTTAGAGCATCAATTAAAAAAAGAAGTTCTGATTGCAAAATTGTCCGTAGAAAGGGCAGACTTTATGTAATTAACAAGAAGAATCCTAAATTCAAACAAAGACAAGGGTAGTTATGGCAAGAATCGCAGGTGTTGACATCCCCAAACAAAAACGTGGCGTCATTTCGTTAACTTATATTTTCGGAATAGGTAGAAGCAGAGCTAAAGATATTTTAGAATCTGCAGGCGTCGATCAAAATATCAAAGTTTCAGATTGGAACGATGATCAAATTAGCAAAATACGTGATGCAGTATCTAACTTCACTATCGAAGGTGAATTAAGATCTGAAGTTCAAATGAACATTAAGCGACTAATGGATATTGGTTGCAACAGAGGAATCAGACATAGAGTTGGTTTGCCGTTAAGAGGTCAACGTACTAAAAACAATTCACGTACTAGAAAAGGTAGAAGAAAAACAGTTGCTAACAAAAAGAAAGTAACTAAATAATTGAATTATGGCAAAATCATCAGCTAAAAAAAGAAAAGTAGTTGTCGATGCTGTTGGTGAAGCACACATTTTTGCTTCATTTAACAACGTTATTGTATCTCTAGCTAATAAAAAGGGAGATGTCATATCATGGTCTTCTTCAGGTAAGATGGGCTTTAGAGGTAGTAAGAAAAATACTCCCTACGCAGCTCAATTATCTGCAGAAGATGCATCAAAAGTGGCTTACGATCTTGGTCTTAGAAAAGTAAAAGTATACGTTAAAGGACCAGGAAATGGAAGAGAATCAGCAATTCGATCTCTTCACAACTCAGGTATTGAAGTAACTGAAATCATTGACGTTACACCAATTCCGCACAACGGTTGTAGACCACCAAAACGAAGAAGAGTATAATTAATTTAAACAGTCATCGGAGGAAGTGAGACCTTAATCCATGACAAAACACATATTTTATAATGGCAAGATATAGAGGTCCTAAAACTAAAATTGCAAGAAAATTTGGTGAGCCAATTTTCGGTGATGATAAGTCTTTTGAAAAAAGAAATTATCCACCAGGACAACACGGTAACAATAGACGACGTGGTAAAAAGTCCGAATATGCTGTCCAATTAATGGAAAAGCAGAAAGCTAAATATACTTACGGTATATTAGAAAAACAATTTAGAAATCTTTTTGAAAAAGCGAGTAAAAGCCAAGGCATTACCGGTGAAAGGTTACTACAGTTATGTGAATCACGTCTAGATAACGTAGTTTATCGTATGGGTATAGCGCCATCAAGAAGTGCTGCTCGACAATTGGTTTCACACAAGCATATTGTCGTTAATGGTGAGATCGTTAATATACCTTCATACCAGTTAAAGCCTAATGATGTTATTGGTGTAAGAGAAAAGTCTAAATCACTTTTAGCAATACAAGATTCATTATCGAATAACAGTTCTACTTATGAATGGATCACTTGGAATTCTTCTAAAGTTGAAGGGACTTATGTTAATATCCCTGAACGTATTCAAATTCCTGAAAATATCAACGAACAGTACATCGTTGAATTATATTCTAAATAATCACTTACAGTAAAACTATGGCATTATTTAATTTTCAAAAGCCCGATAAGGTTATCATGATTGATTCTACCGAATTTGAGGGCAAATTCGAATTCAGACCACTTGAGCCTGGTTATGGTTTAACCGTTGGTAATGCTTTACGAAGAGTCTTATTATCTTCTTTGGAAGGCTTTGCTATAACATCTGTAAGAATCGAAGGTGTTGAACATGAATTCTCTACCATTAAAGGTGTAGTTGAGGACGTTACTGAAATTATCTTAAACCTAAAACAAGTTCGCTTTAAGAAAAGACTTGATGATGTAGATAATGAAACAGTATCTATCTCTCTTTCTGGTAAAGATCAAATTACAGCAGGCGATTTTCAAAAATTTATTTCCGGATTTGACGTTTTAAATCCAGATCTTGTAATCTGTAATTTAGAATCCTCAGTTTCTATTAACCTAGAGCTTTCAATAGAGAAAGGAAGAGGTTATGTTACAGCTGAAGAAAATAAAAATTCTAAATCTCCAATTGGAACTATTTTTACAGATTCTATCTTTACACCAATCAAGAATGTAAAGTATAGTATCGAGAATTATAGAGTTGAGCAAAAAACTGATTACGAAAAGTTAGTTTTTGAAATCATTAGTGACGGTTCAATTCATCCTAAAGATGCATTAACAGAAGCTGCGAAGACTTTAATTCATCATTTTATGTTATTCTCTGACGAGCGCATAACATTAGAAACTGATGAGTTAGCACAAGCTGAAACTTATGACGAAGAATCTCTACATATGAGACAGCTACTTAAAACTAAGCTTGTAGATCTTGACTTATCAGTTAGAGCATTGAACTGCTTAAAAGCTGCTGAAGTTGAAACATTAGGGGATTTAGTATCTTACAATAAAAGTGATCTAATGAAGTTTAGAAACTTTGGTAAAAAGTCACTTACAGAATTGGAAGAATTAGTAGATAATAAAGGCCTTGACTTTGGTATGGACCTTTCTAAATATAAATTAGATAAGGACTAATACGTCTAAATAAAATTAAAGATGAGACACGGAAAAAAATTTAATCACTTAAGTAGAACATCCTCACATAGAAAAGCAATGCTTTCTAACATGGCTTGTTCACTTATAGAACATAAACGAATCAACACTACTCTTGCTAAAGCTAAAGCTCTACGTAAGTTTGTTGAACCAGTAATTACAAAATCTAAATTAGATACCACACATAACCGTCGATTGGTGTTTTCAGCACTAAAAGACAAATATGCTGTATCTGAATTATTTAGAGAAGTCGCACCTAAAGTTGGTGAAAGAGCAGGTGGTTACACTCGCATAATCAAGTTGGGTAATAGACTCGGTGATGCTGCGGAAATGGCAATGATAGAACTTGTTGACTTTAACGATGTGTATTCTTTAGACACTAAGCAAAAGAAGAAGTCTACTCGTCGTGCTGGTAAAAAAGCAAAAGCTGAAGAAACCGTAGAGGCTGAAGCTAAGACAAGTGAAGACGATAAAAAAGAAAATGAATAAATTTTCTAAACATATGTTTACTTTTAAAGGGATAAATATCACATTTATCCCTTTTTTTTAACCTTTATTTTATGAGTAGCTCAACATTTATTAAAAAATCTGATGCTGTTATACTTCTTGAAGATGGTACTAAATTTTACGGAAAAGCGATAGGTGACCTAAATTATACGCTCGGTGAAATTTGCTTTAATACAGGGATGACAGGTTATCAAGAAATATTTACAGATCCTTCCTATTTTGGACAAATAATGGTCACCACCAATGCTCATATTGGTAATTATGGTGTGATTGATTCTGATAATGAATCACACCAAGTTCAAATTGCTGGACTTGTTTGTAAAAACTTTTCTTTATCTCCATCTAGAGTAGCCTCTACCGATAGTTTATCTAATTTCTTGAAGTCGTTTAAGCTTCAAGGAATTTCTGATGTAGATACACGTGCTCTAGTTCGTCATATACGTAAACATGGCGCTATGAACGCAGTTATAGGAGATTTAAACCTAGGGATTGAATTCTTGCAAGATAAGTTGCAATCCCATCCTAGTATGAAAGGTTTACAGCTTGCTTCAAAAGTTTCGACACCGTCTATTTACACTCGAGGTGATTCAAATACAGGGCCACATATTGCTGTTTTAGATTTGGGTTGTAAGCTTAATATTTTAAGACACCTTGAAAAACGCAATGCCCGTTTAACTATTTTTCCTTACAATACTTCTGTTTCTGAGGTCGAAGCTGTTAAACCCGATGCCTTGTTTGTTTCGAATGGACCTGGTGATCCTGAACCTTTAAAGAATGTTGTTAAAGTTGTTAAGCATTTTTTAGAAGCCGATCTCCCTTTATTTGGAATATGTTTAGGCCATCAACTATTGGCTCAGGCCATAGGTATTTCCACGTACAAAATGCATAATGGGCATAGAGGCATCAATCACCCAGTTAAAAACCTTGAGACTGGTAAAAGCGAAATTACATCCCAAAACCACGGTTTTGCTATAGATGTTGAGCAAACAAAGGCCTCACCTAAAGCAGAGATTACTCATCTACATCTTAATGATCATACTATAGCAGGTATTCGTATTAAGGACAAAAAGGCTTTCTCAGTCCAATATCATCCTGAAGCTGGTCCTGGGCCAAACGATGCGACTTACCATTTCGATGATTTTCTAAATATGATACCATAAAAAAGGGCTTCATTTATGAAGCCCTTTTTTAATCTGGAAGTAATTAAACAAAAAATTAAGGTAATAAAACGTTATCTACGACATGAATTACCCCATTAGATTGCTTAACGTCTGCTATTGTAACTTTAGACTTATTTCCGTTGTTGTCCATTACAATAACGGAATTTCCATCTAACATTATAGTTATGTAATTTCCGCTAACGGTCTTAACTTTGGCTTTACCATCATTTTCTTTAATCAGACCAATCACATCACTAGCCATAAATTTCCCAGCAATAACATGATAAGTTAATACAGTCTGTAATTTACTTTTGTTCTCCGGTTGTAATAAACTTTTTAAAGCTTCTGCTGGTAATTTTTCAAAAGCTGTATTAGTAGGTGCAAATACTGTAAAAGGGCCTTCGGTCTGTAATGTTTCAACTAGACCAGCAGCTTTAACAGCTGCAACTAAAGTTGTATGATCTTTAGAATTTAAAGCATTTTCTACAATGTTTTTGCTAGGCATCATTTCTGCTCCACCTACCATTTTGTTTTGTGCTATACCTATTGTAGATAGATTTAACACCATGACTAACATAATTAATTTTAACTTTCTCATAGCAATTTATTTTTTTTATTCACGTAAATATGAACGACTTAGTTCACTTAAATCGCCGATTAACGTGCTTTTAACTGAATTAAGAATAATATAGGAGTTGTTTTATTAATAACTACTTAAAACTATATCGATTTAGTTGTGATATATTCATTTACTGACAAAGAGAACTTAATAATCATTCAAGTATTTTGTAAATTGCAAACAAATAAATTAATAAAATTATGAGTGTTATTTTAGATATCCATGCTAGACAAATTTTTGATTCAAGAGGAAACCCAGCAGTTGAAGTTGATGTTATTACAGAAACTGAAACTTTAGGTCGTTTTGCTGTTCCATCAGGAGCATCTACAGGAGAACATGAAGCTGTAGAATTAAGAGATGGTGGTGACGATTATATGGGAAAAGGGGTGGCAAAAGCCATTAATAACGTTAACACTGTTATTGCTGATAAACTGTTAGGAATTTCTGTTTTTGATCAAAACCTAATTGATCAAATTATGATAGATTTAGACGGTACACCAAATAAGTCAAAGCTGGGTGCTAATGCAATTTTAGGGGTTTCTTTAGCTTGTGCTAAGGCTGCTGCTAATGAGCTAGGTTTGCCTTTGTATCGTTATATAGGCGGCGTTCAAACTAAAACCTTGCCTGTGCCTATGATGAACATCATAAACGGTGGTTCTCATAGTGATGCGCCAATTGCTTTTCAGGAGTTTATGGTCATGCCTGTTCTAGCAAAAGATTTTACTGAAGCTTTAAAAATGGGGACCGAAATATTCCACCACCTTAAGAAAGTTCTTAAAAAAAGAGGTTTAAGTACAGCGGTAGGAGATGAAGGCGGTTTTGCACCTGAATTAGAAGGAACTGAAGATGCAATAGACTCAATAAAAGTAGCTGTTGAAAATGCAGGCTATAAGTTTGGAGAAGAGGTTATGATTGCCTTAGATTGTGCTGCTGCTGAATTTTTTGAAGATGGTAAATATGTTTACACCAAGTTTGAGGGTGATAAAGGCCAAACACGTACTTCTGAAGAACAAGCCCAATACCTAGCTGAATTAGCAGATAAGTATCCTATTATTTCAATCGAAG
>CBFHKB010000033.1:0-18518 GCA_965656295.1 Psychroflexus sp. | reverse complement strand
TACATTTTTATTAATTAACGAATTACGAAACAAAACAAGCTCGATAGATTTATCGTAAAAAAGGTCATTAATAATGTTAATAAATTTCACTGAAGCTTTTCTTCGATTAGCTTGAAAGCTTAGTTCCTTTTCATAATTGTTGGTCGTGTTCATTGGTTTACTAATAGTCAATTATTTCGGCAAAAATAGCGATATTTTTAATTTACGAAAACGTTTTAGTAACTATTTTTTAAGCTAACTAGTTAAACTTTAAAGTTTATATAAAAGCCATTAAGGTCTTATTATTTATAGTAAATTATAATCAAAAATATGTTACCAGAATCTAAGCATCATCGTGTAGTTATTATTGGTGGTGGTTTTGCAGGCTTAACGCTCGCTAAATCTCTAAGGCATACCGCTTACCAAGTTTTACTTCTTGACCAGCAAAACTACCATGCTTTCCAACCTTTACTATATCAAGTTACTACTTTTGGACTAGAACCTGATTCTATAGCTTATCCTCTTCGTAAATTTTTAAATAAAGCCAGTAATTTATTTTTTAAAATGGCTAAGGTTTATTCTATACATCACAATGAAAAGAAATTACAGACTAATATTGGAGATGTTACCTACGACAAATTAGTAATATGTACGGGTACAAAAATTAATTTTTTTGGTAATACCTCTATTGAAAAACATGCGTATTGGATGAAGAGTATTTCGCAGGCATTAAACCTTCGTAGTCGCATTTTAGAAAATTTAGAACGTGCATCAAATACCACTGAAAAGGACGAGAAAAAGGCTTTGCTTAGATTTGTTGTAGTTGGAGCAGGTCCTACAGGAGTTGAGCTTTGCGGTGCTTTGGGCGAGCTTAAACAACGCATTTTTAAGCAAGATTATCCAGAATTTGATACGCGTGATATTGAAATTGTTTTGCTAGAAGGTCAGTCCAGAGTACTACCAATGATGTCTAAACAATCTTCAGTAAATGCATATAAATATCTTCAAAATTTAGCGGTAGATGTACAACTTAAAACAATGGTTAAAGATTACGATGGATTTAAAGTAATTACAAATCAAGATCAAGATTTAAATACCTATAATTTTATCTGGAGTGCAGGTGTTATTGGGGCTACTATTGATGGTTTAAATGAAAATAGTATAGATCAGTCTAGGTATAAAGTAAATCATTATCATCAAGTTATAGGTCATGAGGCTATATATGCTCTTGGAGACATTGCTTTAATGACTACCGAAGCCTATCCTGAGGGTCACCCTCAAGTCGCACAACCTGCCATACAGCAGGCCAAGAGCTTAGCGTATAATTTAAAGCAAATGCTAAAACCTTCGTCACAACTAAAAGCTTTTAAATATAAAAATAAAGGAACAATGGCCACTATAGGAAGGCATAAAGCCGTTGTAGATTTAAATAGTACACATCTTTCAGGAACCTTAGCTTGGTATATTTGGATGTTTGTTCATTTATGGTTCTTAGTGGGGTTTCGTAATAGGTTAGTCACCTTCGCTAACTGGGTATACAATTATATTAAGTATGATAAAGGTGCGCGTTTAATTATTAGAAAGTCTAAACCAACTGCCAAATTGTAATCTTGGCACAGCAATTGTCCTTTTAAGTGTTGCACTACCAATTTAAGGGTATGTCACAAAATAAAAACATTTGTAATAAGTTGTGAGTAGACTAAACTGACAACATGACTAAAAAAACATTATGGCGAAATCAAATATATTTAATCTTGACAATTTGTCATCACAAGACATTAATGAGGATGCAGAATTAATCCCATTAATGACGCCTGAGGATGAAGAGTTAATTAACAAGGAAGAACTTCCAGAAGTTCTACCCATATTACCTTTAAAAAATACCGTTCTTTTTCCGGGTGTTGTAATTCCTATTACGGCAGGACGCGATAAATCAATTAAATTGATTAACGATGCGAACAACGGCGACAAAGTAATTGGCGTTGTTGCTCAAAAAAACGAAGACAAAGAGCAACCGGATTTAGAAGATATTAATAAGATAGGTGTAGTAGCACGAATTCTAAGAGTGCTAAAAATGCCTGATGGGAATACTACAGTAATTATTCAAGGAAAGAAGCGTTTTAAGGTTCAAGACGTTGTCGAAAAAGAGCCCTATCTTAAGAGTACGGTTGTCGAGGTTCCGGAAACGAGACCTGATGCCTTAGATGAAGAATTTCCGGCGATTATAGATTCTATTAAAGACTTGTCTTTAAGGATTATTAAAGAAAGTCCAAATATTCCTTCTGAAGCATCATTTGCAATAAAAAACATTGAGAGTTCTTCATTTCTAGTCAATTTTGTGTCTTCAAATATGAATCTTGAAGTCAACGAAAAACAAAAGCTACTTGAAACTAACGATTTAAAAGATCGAGCTTTGGCTACCCTAAAATACATGAATCTCGAATTTCAAAAACTAGAGTTGAAAAACGATATTCAAACCAAGGTACAAAACGATATGAGCCAGCAACAGCGCGAATACTTTTTGCACCAACAAATGAAAACCATTCAAGAAGAATTAGGTGGAGTATCGCACGAAACTGAAGTTGAAGAAATGCGAGAACGTGCAAAGTCTAAAAAGTGGGACAAAACAGTTGAAGAACATTTTACTAAAGAGTTATCAAAGCTTCAACGCATGAATCCTCAAGTTGCCGAGTTTTCGATACAACGTAATTACCTAGACTTATTTTTAGATTTACCTTGGAATGAGTTTAGTGAAGATAAATTTGACCTTCAACGAGCTCAAAAAGTTTTAGATAGAGATCACTACGGTTTAGAAGATGTTAAACGCCGTATTATTGAATATTTAGCGGTATTGAAGTTAAGAAACGATATGAAATCTCCAATTTTATGTCTTTACGGTCCTCCAGGTGTAGGTAAAACATCACTAGGGAAGTCTGTTGCTGAAGCTTTAGACCGCGAATATGTAAGAATTTCATTAGGTGGTTTACGTGACGAAGCCGAAATTAGGGGCCATCGTAAGACCTATATCGGTGCGATGCCAGGTCGTATTATACAGAGTTTAAAAAAGGCAGGAACGTCTAACCCTGTATTTGTTCTTGATGAAATTGATAAATTAGCAAGCTCTCATCAGGGCGATCCGTCTTCAGCCTTGCTTGAGGTTTTAGATCCTGAACAAAATAGTGAATTTCACGATAATTTCTTAGAATTAGGTTTTGACTTATCTAAAGTTATGTTCATTGCTACCTCTAATAGCCTTGCGTCTATTCAGCCTGCGCTAAGGGATCGAATGGAAATTATTAACGTTAATGGTTATACCATCGAAGAAAAGGTGGAGATCGCTAAACGACACTTGGTCCCTAAACAGATTAAGGAGCATGGTTTGAAAAAATCTGACATTAAATTAGGGAAGCAACAACTGGAAAAGATAGTTGAAGGTTACACGCGTGAATCTGGTGTTAGAAGCCTCGAAAAGCAAATTGCAAAAGTGGTGCGATTTATTGCGAAGTCTATTGCGATGGAAGAAGAACACGATTCTAAAATTACCAATGACAAATTAATCGATATTTTAGGACCAGCACGCCTAGAGCGCAATCGTTATGAAAATAATGATGTCGCTGGTGTTGTGACTGGTTTAGCTTGGACAAGCGTTGGTGGAGATATTTTATTTATCGAATCTATTTTATCAAAAGGTAAAGGGAATCTTAGTATTACGGGTAATTTAGGTAAAGTGATGAAGGAGTCAGCTACCATTGCAATGGAATATATAAAATCTAACTCAGAACGCTTTCAGATTAATTCAGATGTGTTTTCTAGCTATAATGTCCATATTCACGTTCCAGAAGGAGCTACTCCAAAAGATGGTCCAAGTGCCGGTATAACCATGCTTACTTCTTTAGTCTCTTTGTTTACACAGCGAAAAGTTAAAAAAAGTATCGCTATGACTGGTGAAATTACCTTGCGTGGTAAAGTGTTACCCGTTGGTGGAATTAAAGAAAAAATCTTGGCTGCTAAGCGTGCTAAAATTAAAGAGATTATTTTATGTGAAGAAAACCGCAAAGATATTGAGGAAATTAAAGCAGACTATTTGAAAGGTCTAAAGTTTCATTACGTAAGCGATATGTTTGAAGTTTTAGAAATTGCACTCACACAACAAAAAGTGAAAAACGCAAAAGTTTTATAGCATAATTTTTTTGCATAAGTTGATCAAACCGAATACACCCTTAATTGTATTCGGTTTTTTAATACATTTGCTTCGCCATTAAAATATTCCAGTAGCTTAAGCGTTTTTAGATTACCCAATGCAGCATAACTATCCATGAGAATACTCGTTTCTTTTTTATTTGTCTGTTCGATTGCACTAGGGCAGGTTGGAGGTCGAAACACATATGAGTTTCTTAATCTACCAGTTTCTCCTAAAATCTCTGCATTAGGCGGCAAAAATATTACGCTTTACAATGCCGATCCTACCAATGCTATTTCAAATCCAGCCAATATTAATTATTTCATGGATAAACAGCTAAGTGTGAATTATATGAATTATTTAGCTGATGTGAATTATGGTACTGCTTCTTACGCTTATCTTTTAGACCGGAGAACACAATTATTACAAGCAAGTATAACTTATATTAATTACGGTAAGTTTGATGGTTTTGATGAGTTTGGTAACGAAACACAATCCTTCTCTGGTAACGAAGCAGCTTTACAATTGGGCTATGCAACTAAGCTTGGGCGTAGCAATTTTTATGTAGGTGGTAACCTTAATGTAATAACCTCTAAATTAGAGCAATACAGTTCATTTGCTGCTGCGGTAGATCTAGGGCTTACTTATAAGTATGATGAATGGGATTTGTTGGTTTCTGGAGTTATAAAGAATTTAGGTTATCAATTTAAACCTTTTGATGAAGTTCGTGAAGATTTGCCCTTAGAAATTATACTAGGTATTTCACAAACGCTTAAAAATGTCCCTGTGCGATGGCACGTTACTTATGATAATGCTCAAATTTGGAATGTAGCGTTTAGAAATACCAACCGCGATGAATTTGACTTAGAAGGCAATATCACGCCAGATGACCCTAGCTTTTTTAATAACATATTAAGGCATACCATTTTTGGCGTTGAGATATTTCCTGAAGGTGGTTTTAATATTCAATTAGGGTATAATTTTAGACGAGGTGAGGAGTTGCGAATTGATGACCAAAGAGCATTTGCTGGTTTATCTGGTGGTTTTTCAATCAAGTTTAATAAAGTACGGTTTAATTATGCCTACTCTCGATTTAATCGTGCTGGTGCCTCTAATTTTATTGGTGTTGGAATCGATTTGTATTAAATGGCACGATTCCTAAAATTAATTATGTTTTGTGCGTTTAGTTTAAGTGCAATTACCACATATAGCCAGCTTAAGCTAAATCAAGATACACGAAAGCTTGGTGTGAGTGTTGGCTGGGGTAATCAGGATATATTCCCTTATCAAAATAAAAATTACAATTTCGAGCATTCTCATGTTAAACTGACTTATAATCAAGGTTTTTATACTTCTAAATTGATAGACCTTGAGTTTCAAATTGAGCCTACTTATTATCGTGTACAGCATCAACTCTTAAATAAGTTTTTTATACAGCCACAAGATTTTCAGGATTTTGAAGCTTTACGAGCAAAATACACTCAAAAAAGAAGCTTTAATAGTTATGCGGTAAATTTTGCAATCCTTGCCCGATATGAGCTTACAGCATTTTACAGCTTTTATGCCTTAGCGAGCATTGGTCCCATGTATAGTGATGCTGGTAGTGAACGTTTAAAGCATGGATTTACATTTACCGATATTTTTGGAATAGGCCAAACTTTACATTTTGACACCTTTCAATTTGATGTAAGACTGTATTTAAAGCACGACTCTAATGCTAATTTAAGAACCCCGAATCATGGTCACAATGCGGTTGTTTTTGAAATGGGCGTTTTAGTAAATTTATAACATCTATTTATTTTTTCTAATAAAATCGCTCACCATATAGGCGAGTGCTTTTCCAGAATTATAAACTTTACTTGGACTTGCTTCACAAATGTGTAAATACACACATTCACTTATTCGAGAAGTTTTTATAAATGTACGTACATCGGTTAGGCTAAATCCGCTTGGAGAAGAGGCACTAGACGGGAAATGAGCAATAGCATCGCAATCTATTTCTAAGCCAAAGTGATTATCTAAGAAATTCATCATTGATTTAAAGTGAACAGCTTTGTCTAAAGCAGTGAGATGAAGTATATCTTCAAAATAGTCATATTTTAAGTGGCTATTAGCATCAAATTGCTCAAGAATAGAGTTTGAAGTATAGTTTTTATGAAGCCCAAAAACAGCATATTTATGAAGGTAGTTATGCGCATCGGCATACGAAAACCCATTGCCACTGTGCCGGTGTTCGAGTGCTCTATAATCAGTATGAGCATCGATATTTAGAACGTTTACTTTTTGAGACAGCGCTTCAGATACACCTTTTATAATGGGATACGCGTTATTATGCCCACCGCCAATAATCAGGGGTGTTTTTTTAGCTTCTATAATGCGTTTTACTAATTCACTTACAGCTTCATCTAATTCTTGCACTAAGTCACTTAAAGCTTTTATGTTGTCGCGGTGTTGAGGTTGTGAGGCACGTTCTTGGAGTTGAGACGTGTCAAATTCACCTAAAACAATTACATCTTCGGGGTGGTTGTGGCTATTAGACTGAATATTTAAAAAATGATTTAAAAATTCTGGCCACATTAAATGAGCCTCAGAGTTTCCGTAATTAGCTTTTATGCCTATATTTTCAGGGATACCAAAGAGAACAAATTGTTCGTCACGTTGTTTGAGGTCTTCGAGCTGTTCTAAACATTTTAGCGATTCACCAAATTTGACTTCCCCTGATCTTTGACGAGTAAGGGTTTTGACATCGCTCGGTGTAAATAGTTTAAAGTTCATGTTACTGTAATTTACCATTAATCCAAACCTGATCTATGGCGTTTGTTCCAAAGGCATAAGGTAAAAACCCATAGGAAGGGATAGGTTTAGTGATTATAAAGTTAGCTTTTTTTCCTTTGGCAATGCTGCCAACTTGATCTTGAAGTTCTAATGCAAATGCAGCATTTAAAGTTGCGGCATTAATTGCTTGCTCAGGTGTTAATTTTAATTTGATACAAGCTAAAGACACTACAAAATTCATATTTCCACTTGGGGTGCTTCCTGGATTAAAGTCACTGGCTAAAGCTAGCGGTACTTGAGATTCTATAAGAGATCTAACTGGGGTGTAGTCTATACCTAAGTAAAAAGAGCAAGAAGGCAAGGCTACAGCAATACAGTTAGATGATTTTAATTGAGCGACATCTTCGGAAGTCAGGACTTCTAAATGATCTACCGATAGACATTGGTGTTGTGCTGCGAGTGCAATACCACCAAAGCTATTGAATTGATTAACGTGGATTTTTGCTTTTAATCCATATTTTTTACCAGCCTCAATAATTCGCTGTGTGTCTTCTAAATCAAAATAACCATCTTCACAAAACACATCTACATAATCGGCAAGTTGAAGTCGTGCGACTTCGGGTAAAATCTGGTCAATAACATGGGTAACATAACTAGCTGATGTTTTAAATTGTTTAGGTAATGCATGAGCACCTAAAAAGCTAGCTTTAATAGGAAGCTCATAGTTCGTTTTAAGTTGTTTAATAACTTGAAGCATTTTAAGTTCAGCGTCTTTAGTTAAGCCGTAACCCGATTTAATCTCAACGGCGCCAGTTCCCAATTGGATCACTTCTTTTAAACGCTCTTCAGATTGTTGGTAAAGATCTTCTATGCTAGTGTTCTGAAGTGTTTTGGCTGAATTTAATATACCGCCGCCTTGTTTTGCAATTTCTGCATAGGTTAAACCATTAATTCGATCTACAAATTCTTGCTCTCGATTTCCTGCATAAACTATGTGCGTATGGCTATCTACCCAAGTAGGTAATAGCATTTGACCTTTACAACTTACAAGCTTATCGGCCTTTGGAAGCTCTTGATCTGCCATAGAGCCATAGTCTATAATACTATCATTTTCAATTAATAGCCAAGCATTTGTAAGGTGCGGGAGTTGATTAAACGCCTCGCCAACTAAGGGGTTTTTAGGTGTTTCTCTGGTTTGTAATAAACATTTAATATCTTTAAATAACAGGCGCATAAAATCATTTGTTTTTACAATGTTACTAAAAATAATATTGGCTTCAAGAAGAAATAGTGTCCCTTCTATTAATTCTAAAAAGGTATAAGTCTTATCTATTCTTGTATAATTAAAAGATAAGTTAAAACGATTGATTAAACCAACTTTGCCCTTATTTTTGTATCACAAATAATCACTAATAAAAACAGAAAATTATGTCAATTGTAGGAGAAAAATTTCCAGATTTAACAGTAAATGCTATGGATGAAATGGGTGATACCATTCAAATCAATATTTTAGAAAAAGCAAAAAAAGAAAATAAGAAAATTGTTTTGTTTTGGTATCCAAAAGACTTTACTTATGTATGCCCAACAGAACTTCACGCATTTCAAGAAGCGCTTCCTGAGTTTGAAAAGCGAAATACAATTGTGATTGGCGCATCTTGTGACACTCCAGAAGTTCACTTTGCTTGGTTAAGTACTTCTAAAGATGATGGCGGCATTGAAGGTGTTACATATCCAATCGTAGCAGACTCTAATAGAAACTTAAGCAGCCGTTTAGGGATTTTAGATACTACGAATGAACGTTATGACGATGAAACTGGCCACATTACTGTAGACGGTGATAACGTTACTTACCGAGCCACCTACTTAATTGATGAAGAGGGAACTGTATTTCATGAAGGCGTAAATCACATGCCATTAGGTCGTAACGTAAATGAATTTATTAGAATGATCGATGCGTATTCACACGTACAAAAACACGGTGAAGTTTGTCCAGCAAACTGGGAAGAAGGTAAAGAAGCTATGCAACCAAATAGAGAAGGTACAGCTTCATACTTATCAAAAAAATAAAAATAATATAAGCCAAGACCAAATGGTCTTGGCTTCTTAAAAAAATACTATATGTTTAAAGAATTAGATCAAGATAATCTTCAAGAAGAAGTTAACGATAATGAAACCGTAGTTGTACAATATGCAGCTTCATGGTGTGGGAATTGCAGGTTAATGAAACCTAAATTCAAGAAATTGGCTAAAGAAAATGAAGAAATTCCATTTCTTATTGTAGATGCTGAAAAATTTCCAGAATCTAGAAAATTAGCCAATGTGAATAACTTGCCAACATTTGCCACTTTTAGAAATGGTAAATTTATAAATCAAGTACAAACCAACAAATTTGAATCTTTAAAAGAATTAGTCGATGAAGTTACCAATAATTAAACATTTTCAAAAAAATAACGAGGTTCAAAAGCTCGAGCATACTATTGAAGTTTTAGAAAGTTTTTCTGAGCATCGATCTGTAAAAGAACACGAAATGGATGTTGTTGGAGAACTTATAACTAATATCGCTGGCGCTATCGAGATGGATAAACTCATCAAAGAAGAAGGTCTATCTGAAAAAGATGCCGCAAATACATTTGCAAAGCGCGTTTTAGGTTCTATAGATCAATAAAGAAGCATTAATTTGCTTC
Organism: Psychroflexus sp.; assembly: GCA_965656295.1. Taxonomy (GTDB): domain Bacteria; phylum Bacteroidota; class Bacteroidia; order Flavobacteriales; family Flavobacteriaceae; genus Psychroflexus. The sequence goes on along the minus strand of CBFHKB010000033.1, from coordinate 8,900 downwards.
TTTTTTTTGCCCGTCTTTTATATAATAAGCTTAAAATCGCTTTTGCTTAAGTTTTTTAGGTTTCGTAACAAATCATATTATATTTGTATTTTTAAGCTCTAAGCAATTTAATGGCAAAACAACCTAAAGATAAAGCATCAAAGACCAAACGTAAATCGGTTTTAGCGTACACCTACAGACTATCTCGAAAACAATCAATTATTCTGGGTAGCTTTTTGTTTTTTTTTGCTATTGCTTTAATAATAGCATTCGCTTCTTATTTATTAACATGGCAATTCGATCAAAGTATTGTTACTTCAACTCAAACACAATCAACTCCTAAAAATTGGCTAAGTAAGTTTGGCGCTAATTTATCCTACTTTTTTATGTATAAAGGGTTTGGGGTGGCTATGTTTAGTTTACCAGTTATGTTGGGTATCACTGGTTTAAAATTGTTTTTAAATTTAAAAAACTTGTCCTTATCCAAAATTTGGTTTTGGGGCCTTTACCTTATTTTGTTATGCTCATTAAGCTTCGCTTATTTTGCAGACACTTATCCAATTCTTGGCGGCGTGGTTGGCTTCGAATTTCATGAATTAATTACTACATACATAGGCTCTATAGGTTTACTTTTACTTCTCTTGTTTCTTAGCATTATTTATTTGGTAGTACGGCTTAATATTACACCAGAACAACTCGCACACTCTATTAAGCATAAAAAAGAAGCGATTAAAGCTGAATTTAATTCAACAGAACAAAACTCTGTTGCTCAAGCTACAACTGCGACAGAAAAACATGAAACCTCAGGCGAGGAAACGTCTTCAATTGAATCGAGTAGTTCGACGACACCTACCGATCAAACTTCAACCGAAGAGCAACCAACAGAAGTTGATTTCGAACGTAATTTACAACCCAAACAAGAAGGATCTACTACCATAAAAACCGAATCTAATAAGGAGGACAGTTTTACTTTCAGTGAAACTTCAGTATCACCATCAATTTCAGAAAAAGTAGTCATTAAATCAGGTGATGATGATGTAGGAATGGAAGTTGAAACAGCCATGGAGGAAGAGGAAGACGAGATCGATACTAAGTCAAAAAAAATAGTCGAAAACTTCGGAGAGTTTGATCCCACTTTAGAACTTTCAAACTTTCAGTTTCCATCCTTAGAATTGTTAGACGATCACGGAAGTGGAAGCATTACCATAGACCAAGCTGAACTTGAGGCCAATAAAAATAAAATTGTTGAAACACTTAACAACTATAAAATTGGTATTGCTCAAATTAAAGCAACTGTAGGGCCAACAGTTACACTTTACGAAATAATTCCTGAAGCAGGGGTGCGTATTTCTAAAATTAAGAATCTAGAAGATGATATCGCGTTATCGCTTTCGGCATTAGGAATTCGAATTATCGCACCAATTCCAGGCAAAGGAACTATTGGTATAGAAGTACCCAATCAAAACCCAGCTATTGTTTCAATGCGAAGTGTGGCCACTTCATCCAAATTTAAAAATGCCGAAATGCAATTGCCAATTGCTTTTGGTAAAACCATATCTAACGAAACATTTGTGGTCGATTTAGCTAAAATGCCTCACCTGTTAATGGCAGGTGCTACAGGTCAAGGTAAATCGGTTGGCTTAAATGTGATTCTTTCATCCTTACTCTACCAAAAACACCCTGCTGAGGTTAAGTTTATTTTAGTAGACCCTAAGAAAGTAGAGCTCACTTTATTTAATAAAATTGAACGCCATTACCTTGCCAAACTTCCTGATACCGAAGAAGCCATAATCACCGATAATACTAAAGTAATAGACACCTTGAACTCGCTTTGTATTGAGATGGACGCTCGTTATGACTTGCTTAAAGATGCTATGGTGCGAAATATTAAGGAATATAATGCTAAATTTAAAAAGCGAAAATTAAATCCAGAACATGGACACCGCTACTTGCCTTATATTGTTTTGGTGGTCGATGAGTTTGCCGACTTAATTATGACTGCAGGGAAAGAGGTCGAAACACCCATTGCCCGTTTAGCACAATTAGCTCGAGCTATTGGTATTCACCTTATTATTGCTACACAACGCCCTTCGGTAAACGTAATTACAGGAATGATTAAAGCTAACTTTCCTGCCCGAATTGCCTTTCGTGTTACTTCTAAAATAGATTCTAGAACTATTCTTGACGCGGGTGGCGCCGATCAATTAATTGGTCGAGGCGATATGTTATTTACACAAGGAAACGATTTAATTCGATTGCAGTGTGCCTTTGTTGATACGCCCGAAATTGAAAAAATAACCGCTTATATAGGTTCACAAAAGGCCTACCCAGATGCTTATCTTTTACCAGAATATGTTGGAGAAGAGTCGGCTACAAGCCTTGACAATGCTATCGATGAACGTGATAAACTCTTCGATCAAGCCGCTGAAGTTATTGTGACAGCCCAACAAGGTTCGGCATCGTTATTGCAAAGAAAATTAAAACTTGGTTATAACCGTGCAGGTCGAATTATAGATCAATTAGAAGCGGCTGGTATAGTGGGTCCTTTTGAAGGCAGTAAAGCAAGACAGGTTAATGTCCCTGATTTAATGACATTAAAACAATTATTAGATAATGAAAAGAATTCGTGATATGAGAAATTTACATGTATTGGCCCTAATGATATGCTTAATCTTAGTTGGATTTAAGAGTATGGCCCAAAGCGATCCTAAAGCCGAAAACTTGATTAATGAGGTGTTAACTAAAGTTAAATCTTACGAAAATATTCAAATTGAATTTTCATATGTTTTAGAGAACACACAAGAAAATATTAAGCAAGAAACTCGCGGAAGTTTAAACTTAAAAGGCGAGAAATACCTATTAAATTTAATGGGAACCACACAATTATTTGACGGTCAAAAAATTTACACTATCATTCCTGAAGATGAAGAAATTACAATTTCTTCTTACCAGCCAGAGAACGATAATCAATTAACGCCTTCAAAAATGTTAACATTTTTTGAAGACGGTTATATTTATAAAAATAATAAACTACAAACCAAAGGTGGGCGTAAAATCCAATTGGTAAAGCTAATTGCTAAAGATTCTAATGCTGATATGCAAGAAGCTTTAATTGGAATTGATCAAATGACCAAGCATGTTTATAATTTGATTCAGACCCAAGATAACGGTACCCGAATTGAAATACGTGTAACTAAATTTAAACCTAACCAACCTCTATCAGGTAATATGTTTGTATTTGACGAGTCGCGTTACCCAGATTACTACATCAACCAATTAGATTAGATTTTGAAAATACTAGATAGGTATATTTTAGTCTCCTTTTTAAAAACCTTTATTGCGGTTTTTACCATTCTCATGCTTATCTTTATTTTGCAGGCTGTTTGGATGTTTATATCAGAACTCGCCGGAAAAGATTTGGGAGTTTGGGTAGTGGCTAAATTTCTATTTTATTACTCTCCTAATTTAGTGCCATTAGTGTTGCCACTTACTATTTTAGTAAGTTCAATTATGACCTTCGGAAACTTTTCTGAGCATTATGAATTTGCAGCGATGAAGTCCTCAGGGATATCACTGCAACGTGCCATGCGAAGCCTTTCTGTTTTTATTGTTTTATTGGGGATACTTACGTTTTTTTTTAGCAATAATGTGATCCCAGCAGCCGAATTTAAGGCTGGAAGTATGAAACGAAATATAGCTAAAGTTCAACCTGCGATGGCTATTGTAGAAGGCGCATTTAACGATGTTGGCGATATTAATATTAAGGTCGATAAAAAATCAGGAGAAAACGGTAATAATCTTGAAAAAGTAATTATTCATAAAAAAAGCAAACGTCGGTCTGGCAATTATACCGTTATAAAATCTGAACGAGGTAAATTACAATCTGAAGACGGTTCTAATGTGTTATCCCTTATTCTTTATGATGGTAATTATTACAATGAAATTGTCCCATCTTCATTTAAAGAGCGCCGCAAACGCCCATTCGTAAAAAGTGAATTTGAAAAGTATGTGATTAATATCGATTTAGCCGAAAAAATGAACAAAGTGGATATTGATAATGATGAAAATCACCCATTTAAGCAACTAAATATTTCTGAGTTGCAAACGCAATTAGATTCATTTTCCGAGGACTTTAAAGGAAACTTATCACGCTATCAAAGAAGTATTAATTTAAGAAACGGTCTTAAGCGAATTGTAGAAATTGATACCGCTCAATCACCAAAATATGAACGTTTACCATCCGAGAAGTTTAAAAGTCTAACCAAGCTTAACAATGATGATAAAAACCTCAAACAACTTTCAGAACCTGCAAAAAGCAATATAGATTCAATCTTGAGTTTGTATTCTGTTCAAAAGCAAAAGCAACTCTTAAATATTGCCATCAATACCATTAACAGTATCACGCCACAAATAGAATCAAAAAAAAATTTGTATAAAAGCCGGACCATTTTCCTTAATAAAATGGAGATGAAGCTTCACGATAAATATGCGCTAGGCTTTGCCTGTGTTGTTTTATTTTTTGTAGGCGCACCACTAGGAGCTATTATTAGAAAAGGCGGTTTAGGTCTCCCGATGATTGTCGCTATTTTATTATTCTTAATCTATCACTTTATAGGTTTGTTTGCAGGTAATAGTGCCGAAACTAATAAAATACCACCTTTTTTAGGGTCGTGGTTATCTACCATTTTAATGCTACCACTTGGCATTTATCTCACCTATCGAGCTACAACCGATCAAGGGTTCATTAATCTAGATGTGATTACTGTTCCATTTCAGAAACTGTTAATTAAACTGAAATTGAAAAAGCCTAAACAAGAAGATTAAATAACTTTGAACCACAAAGAACATTACATGAGTCAAGACCTAAAATTAGATAGTATTCAAGATGCTATTGAAGATATAAAAAATGGAAAAGTAATTATTGTTGTCGATGACGAGGATCGTGAAAATGAAGGCGACTTTTTAGCTGCTGCAGAATTAGTAACACCTGAAATGATTAACTTTATGGCTAAATACGGTCGTGGCTTAATCTGTTCGCCATTAACCGAGAGCCGCTGCAAAGAGTTACATTTGCATACTATGGTGGGGAATAATACCGACCCTATGGAAACCGCTTTTACCGTTTCAGTTGATTTAAGAGGTCAAGGGGTTACCACGGGTATTTCAGCTTCAGATCGTGCAAAAACAATTAAGGCTTTAACAGAAAAGTCAACTAAATCACATGACTTAAATCGTCCAGGACATATTTTTCCACTGATAGCTAAAGAAGGAGGCGTATTGAGACGTACAGGTCACACCGAAGCTGCGATAGATTTTGCACGTTTGGCGGGTCTTGAGCCTGCAGGTGTAATTTGTGAAATCATGAATGAAGATGGTAGTATGTCTCGCTTACCTCAGTTAGTTGAAGTCGCCAAAGAACATGATCTTAAACTTGTTAGTATCGAAGATTTGGTGGCCTACCGGATGCTTCATGATTCATTAATAGATAAACAAGAAGATTTTCAAATACAAACAAAGTTTGGTGAATATCGCTTAAGAGCTTACCAACAAACCACGTCTAATGATGTGCACATTGCTTTAACTAAAGGAACTTGGGCTTCAGAAGATGAAGTTCTCGTACGCGTTAATTCTACATTAGTTAACAATGATATTTTAGGTACTTTAACCAATGATGCAGATAAAAAGTTGGACGATATGTTTAAAGCTTTGAACAAGCATGGTTCTGGCGCAATTGTGTTTATTAATCAAGACCCACAAGGTTTAAACTTATTGGGCAGACTAAAAGTTTTAAAGGAAAATCAAGCTAATAACAAACTTAAGGCACCGAGTGTGGCGATGGATCATAAAGATTTTGGCATTGGTGCACAAATTTTACATGACCTCGGAATTCATAAAATTAAATTGATGTCTAACTCTAAGCAGCAAAAGCGTGTTGGTATGATTGGCTATGGTCTCGAAATAACAGAGTATATAACATATTAATCAACTAACCTTAATGACGTCTTTAAGTTGAGTGGTGTAGGCTTTAGAAAGGTGTTCTTGGCGCATTTTCCATATTTTTTGTAGGTCTTGACCTCCAAATTTAATGCTATGTTTTCCCCAATGATTATTTAGTTGGTCAATATGTTGCATGAGCTTGTGGTGTCTTGGGTCTTCTTCACTAAAAAGGCATATTTGTTTAGACTTTTCTGGGCTTAATCCCATTACCATCACACCAGCTTTTTTGTACTTATATTCCGGTTTATAAATCGCTCTTAAAGCTGTAGTAGCGTACTTGACTAAACTAATGCTCGAATTGGTTGGCTGTGTTGTTTTAATCGTAATTCCGTTGCTGTATTGCGGGACGTTAGTGTTAAACCGATTGCTTTTTAAAAAGACGTAAATCAGCTCGCAGCAACTCTCTTGTCGGCGTAGCTTTTCGCCACAGGATACGGCAAAGCTAGTTACACGTTCTTTGATGTAGTCAAAATCATTATACTCATAATCAAAGGATCGGGTAGTGGCAATGGCTTTTTTATGAGTTACATCATCAAGTCCCAAAGTGACTTCTCCTTCAAGTTCTTTTTTAAGGCGCAAACCCACAACGCTCATGTGTTTACGCGTCCAATCGTCTGGTAGCTGTGCAAATTCATAAGCTTTATGTAAGCCTAACTGTTGTAGGCGTTTAGCATGTTGTTTCCCAATTCCCCAAATATCTTTAATGTCTAACCATTTTAGGGCTTTAATCCGTTGTTCTTCCGAATGCATGATATAAACGCCACTGGTGTGTTTAGGAAATTTTTTAGCAATGCGATTAGCCAATTTGCTAAGAGACTTTGTAGGCGCAACACCAATACTTATAGGAATTCCGGTACAGCGCTCAACCTTAAGCTTCATTTGTTCTAAGTGTTGCTGTAAATTAATGCGCTCAAACCCATCAAATCCTAAGAATGCTTCATCGATGCTGTAAACTTCAACATCAGGTGTATACTCACTTAAAATATTCATTACGCGTGCACTCATATCGCCATAAAGCTCGTAATTAGAAGATCGTACTGCGATATTTAAGCGCTTAAATGTTTCCTTAAACTTAAAAGCTGGTGCACCCATCGGAATACCTAAAGTCTTAGCTTCATTACTACGCGCAATCACACAACCATCGTTATTAGATAAAATAACAAGAGGTTGGTGGCGTAACTCAGGCTGAAAAACTCGTTCGCACGAAGCATAAAAATTATTACAATCAACTAACGCAAACATGAGCCTTGTAAAGGTTTAATAACGGTGGTCACTACACCCCAAATATTAAAGTCGTCGTCAGGAGTTACTTCAATAGGTTGGTAAGCTTCATTTTCAGGGACTAAATACACGTTCTCTTTAAGAATGTGCAAGCGTTTTACAGTAAAGTCACCATTAATGAGGCATACCGCAATTTGTTTATGCTTGGGCTCTAAGCTACGGTCTATAATTAAGTAGTCGCCATCGCTTAAGCCGGCGTTAATCATGCTGTCACCGCTAACACGACCAAAAAATGTAGCATTGGGATGCTGTATAAATGTTTTATTAAGGTCTATACTTAAATCAATAAAATCATCGGCAGGACTAGGAAAACCTGCGCTAATACCGTTTTCTGTAATGGGTAATTGCAACCTGCTTGTCGCATCAATTTTTCTAATAGCTGTAATTACAGTGTGTGGCATAGTTTAATTTTTAATAGCTTTCAAAAATAGGTTATATTCCAATAAAATGGAAATAATCCAAAAAATTTAACGTCTGTCTACATGAAAAAAGCGATATTCATTATAGAGTATTACTTTTTGATATGGGTTATTTAATGGTTTGTCAAGTGGTTTTTTTGTTTTATTACGTTACAAACGAAGACTTTAAAAAATAGCTATTTCTAAAGAAGGTAATATGAGTAAAAGGTGTGGATAAAATTGAAAACGATTAATAAAAAAATTAGAATAAAGAAACCTTTAATTAAACAGGTTGTAGGTTGAATTTGAGTCTGCAAGCTAGGGATTGTTTTCTTAAACTTTCAGCATTAGAGCGAAGTTTAAACCAGCGATTTGGTTGTTTGCATCAGTTGAAGTTTTTATGCCTTAACTTCAGCCTTAAGTTGTTAGTTAAATCAATAACGCAACTCCAATACCCAGTAAAATCATCCCGAATTTAGAGAGGTTAAACTTGTGGTCTTTAGATGATTCGAATAGTATGGTGGTTGAAACATGTAAAAAAATACCAATAACCACTGCGTCTAAATAAATGCTATAGGTTTTAAAAAGGCTAAAGTTAGTATTCAAATAACTGCCTAAAGGAGTCATAATTGCAAATAAGATAAGGAAGCTTGCAATTTTGAGTGGTGACATTTTAGTTTGAAATAAAAAGGACGCAATAATAATAGCGATTGGTATTTTGTGAATAACAACGGCATAAAGTAAATGGTGGTTGTGTTCAAGCGGTAAACCTTCTAATAAGGCATGTACAGAGAGACTTAAAAATAAGACCCAAGGAAAATGCGAGGTGTCTTTATTGTGATGTAAATGACCATGCTCTGCACCACGTGATAGGTATTCTAAACTAATTTGTAGTAATAAACCAATAATGATAAATAGGCCAATATTGGTCGCAGGCGAATCGTATACAGAAGGCAAAAACTCTAAGACAGTTACTGATAATAAAAATGAACCGCTAAAGGCGAGGAGTAAATTAACCGCGACTTGCCTTTTGTACATAAAGTAGGCTACTATAAATCCAATAACAGCAGCTACAATAGGAAGAATTAAACTCATGGTTGGTAAATCAGAATTAATCGTTTGGAATGTTTGACATCAAATGGGTTGAGTTTATAATCACCAAATTTAGCGACCACATTTAAGTTAAGCGTTTTTAAATAACTATCAAATTCTTGTTCAGTAATTAATTTAACACGCTCATAAAAT
>CBFHKB010000032.1:0-18629 GCA_965656295.1 Psychroflexus sp. | reverse complement strand
CCACCAAACGAATAGCCTTTACCGGTTAAAATACCTGTAAATTCGTTTTGAATACGCTTGTATTGCCCAAACATATAACCTACTTCACGCGCGCCTACACCAATATCACCAGCAGGAACATCGGTATTAGGGCCAATATGTCTATATAGTTCTGTCATAAAGCTTTGACAAAAGCGCATCACTTCATTGTCTGACTTTCCTTTAGGGTCAAAATCTGAACCGCCTTTACCTCCACCCATAGGTAATGTAGTGAGACTATTTTTAAAGACCTGCTCAAAGGCTAAAAATTTCAAAATACTAAGATTAACAGAAGGGTGAAATCTTAAACCACCTTTGTAAGGCCCAATAGCAGAGTTCATTTGGATTCTAAAGCCTCGATTGACTTGTATTTGCCCTTGATCGTCTAGCCATGTTATTCTAAACATAACCACACGTTCTGGCTCTACCATACGCTCAAGAAGCATTTTATTTTGGTATTTTTCGTTTTCTTGAATAAACGGAATAATTGTTTCAGCAACTTCTTCCACTGCTTGTAGAAATTCAGGCTGATTTGTGTTTCTTTCAGAAACTTTAGCTAAAAAATCGTGGATTACATTTTCCATCAAACCAATTTTTATGTGTGTATAAATTAAATATTCCGCAAAGTTAAAACATATATTTAAGGATATGTCAAAACAAAACCTTAAAGTGGGATAATTATTAAAATATTACTAACAAGATTAACTTTTTAAATTTATTTTAATGATGGTTAAAGTTTTATATATTTGTTAGATAATATTCATGACCATGAAAACCAATCTATTAAGACATCTATTAGGATTTTGTATGCTCATAGTGTTTTTTAACACTCAAGCACAACGAATAAGCCATGAAATTGGAATAACGGTTGGCCCTGTAGGTTTTAGAGGAGATTATGGTGAAAGTGGTGATTCTGAAACTAATTTTGGAAATATTGGCGTTGGTGCTGGTTTAAGTCACTATTTAAATTTTGCATATAGTTCTAGATATCAAAGCTATTTTAATGATCATTTTAAAGTTAGGACACAACTTACCTACCACAGTACTAGCTTAGAACATTATGGTAAATATGTTGATAGTGATAATGATGAAGCTTTTAAATTAAGAGCTATGTCGGGGCAAGTAAATGTCTTAGAAATTGGAACTGGTTTAGAATGGTATTTACTTGAAATTCGAGACTTTGAGCGCAGTTATAAAAATCTAACTCCTTTTGTTGGGTTTGGTGTCAATGCGGTATTTGCTAACCCTACTAATGAAACAAGTTTACCTGGGAGGCTTGGATCTATAGACAATACTTGGTCTACTTTTTTACCCGATGGAGGTATAGGTGGTGAACCTAGAGTGTCTAGCTCCAGTATAATTACTTATAGTGTTAATCTTCAAGTTGGTGCAAAAATCAAATTAACTGACTCGGGAGAGTTTACATTTGAAAGTAGGTGGCATGTTTATTTTGATGACATGGTGGAAGGCCTAAACCCAAGCGCTGGAAATAACAACAACGATTGGATTTTTTGGGTTGGGGTTGGCTATATACACTACCTGTAAACCGATTAAATATACATTTTTAAGCTCTTTAATGTTAAATTATTAAATCCTTGTCAAGAAACATTAAACTTTAGTGCATTTTAGTAGTCAAACTAATTATATGATAACTAAAACACAGGTTTATGATTAAAAAGATTATTTATTTATCATTTGCTGTTGCTTTACTATTCTCTTTTAATTCATGCTCACTTTTAAAGGGTAAAGAGAAAACTAAATCACAGTCAAGTGCTCAAGCCAAAAGACCCTCTAAAGGTGACATTAAGCCTTATGCTAAGGTCATCACTAAAAAAGCTAAAACCGATAAAGGCTTATTTCAGGTCCACAAACTTAAAAATAACTATTATTTCGAAATTCCAGATTCACTTTTTGGAAGAGAAATGTTAATGGTAACCCGTATTGCTAAAACAGCAAGAGGATTAGGCTTTGGTGGAGGAAAGCAAAATGAGCAAGTATTAAGGTGGCAACGTAAAGGTGATAAAGTTCATCTCAAGGTAGTTTCTTATCAAGTAGTTGCCAACGATTCACTTCCTGTTCACGAAGCAGTTGTTAATTCAAATTTTGAACCTATTTTATACAGTTTCGATGTAAAGGCGTATAAAAAAGACTCTATAAATAACAACACGGTGATTGATGCTACAAAACTATTTGAAGATGACATCAAAGCAATAGGACTTCAAAGCAGTAGACGTAGACCATACAAAATTTCACGTTTAGACAAATCCCGATCTTACATAGATACGATAAGAAGCTATCCAAAAAATATTGAAGTTAGACATGTAAAAACCTACTTCTCAAGTAACCCGCCATCTAATTCTAGCACAGGATCTATATCGCTTCAATTTAGTAATTCGATGATTTTACTTGATAAAGAACCTATGGAGCGTCGCTATTTCGACGAACGTGTAGGTTGGTTTACAAGTAGCCAAACCGATTATGGCTTGGATGCTCAAAAGTCTAAAACGGTAGAATATCTTGATCGTTGGAGATTAGAAGTCAAGGATGAAGACATCGAAAAATTTAAGAGTGGTGAATTAGTTGAACCTAAAAAACCCATCGTTTATTACATAGATAGAGCTACACCTAAAAAATGGCGTAAATACATTAAACAAGGAATTGAAGATTGGCAAGTTGCCTTTGAAGCTGCCGGGTTTAAAAATGCCATAATAGCTAAAGATCCACCAACTAAAGAAGAAGACCCTGATTGGAGCCCAGAAGATGTTCGCTATTCAGTCGTGCGTTATCTAGCATCACCTATTCCTAACGCTAACGGACCTCACGTCTCAGATCCACGTTCAGGTGAAATTTTAGAATCTGATATTAATTGGTACCATAACGTTATGACACTGCTTAGAAACTGGTTCTTTGTACAAACAGCAGCCATTAATCCAGACGCGAGAGGTGTTGAGTTTAAAGACGAAATTATGGGTCGCTTAATTCGATTTGTATCGGCTCATGAGGTTGGACATACCTTAGGCTTACCACACAACATGGGAAGTAGTGTTGCTTATAAAGTGAAAGATTTACGTGACCCAGAATTCACTAAAAAGTACGGCACTGCTCCTTCTATTATGGATTATGCCCGCTTTAACTACGTTGCACAACCAGGCGATGGTGATGTAGCTTTAATGCCAAATATTGGACCCTACGACAAATACTCTATTATGTGGGGTTATAAACCTATCTTAGATAAAGTTGGTAAAGAAGAAAAGCCCATTTTAGATCAATGGATTTTAGAAAAAGCAGGTAATCCTATGTACCGCTTTGGAAAACAACAAATCGGAGGTGTAATAGACCCAAGTTCACAAACTGAAGACCTAGGAGATGACTCCATGCGTGCCTCTGAACTTGGAATCAAAAATCTTAAGCGTATAGTCCCTAACTTAATTGAGTGGACAGCAGAAGACGGTAAAAATTACGATGATTTAGGAGATTTATATAGCCAGGTCTTAGGTCAATACAACCGTTATATGGGACATGTCACCGCAAACATTGGTGGGGTTTATGAGCTCTACAAAACGTATGATCAAGAAGGTGATGTTTACATTCATACACCTAGAGACAAACAAGTTAGAGCTATGGATTTTTTAAACAAGCAACTATTTGAAACGCCAGAATGGTTACTTGATGACGATATTTTTAATAAAATTGAATCTGATGGTTACTTGGAGCGCTTAACAGCTTATCAAGAACGTACTTTAAACAATTTACTTGATTTTGGACGTTTTGCCAGAATGATGGAAAATGAAGAAATGAATGATGATGCCTATACACCAATTGAACTAATGTTTGATTTACGCAAAGGTTTATTTAGTGAGTTAAGCAATAGTCGTAAAATTTCAAGAGCACGTCGAAATCTTCAGCGCGCCTATATAAAGCGTATGCATGAATTAATGACTGAAAAGCAACAATCAATACCTCGCCAATATAGATCTTATATTAGCCAGAGTAATATTGATGTAGAAACTAGTGATATTAGGCCCCTAGTTAGAGGTGAGCTTAATGAACTTTTGGCTGATTTAAAACGTGCCTCTCGACGAACTAATGATACTATGACTTTATATCATATTAGAGATGCTATTAAACGTGTTAACACTATTTTAGACCCAAACACATAGTATTTTATAATCCATTATCTAAATAGTTAATCAAACACCCACTAAGAAATTAGCGGGTGTTTTTTTGCTTAGAGCTAAGCTACTCCACCTACAGTTTGATGAGCCCATTGCTGTTTTAATACGGTTAAACTAGTAAATAAATCATCAAAACTATTAATCACATAATAATCTTCCTGCATTACATCTGTTCTAAACGGTTTATTAATAATAGATATAATATCATAAGGATGAAAATTAGCCTTTTGAGCATCAATTTGGTTAGTCTCTCCAAATGATGATAAAATTCCAGCCCCGTAAGACTTTATTTTACTTGATTGCTTGATCACTCCAAACTCAATCGTGAACCAATATAAGCGCTGAAGTTGTATCAGCTTTTCTTTATCATCAATATAAGTACAACCTAATTTTCCAAATTCATGGACAAAATCTGAAAATACAGGATTAGACAATAAAGGAATGTGTCCAAAAATATCATGGAACATATCAGGCTCTTCAAGGTAATCTAAACTATCCTTAGCTCTCAACCAAGTCGAAGAGCAAAACGTTTTTTGAGCCAGTAGCTTAAAGAAATCTTCAACTTCTATTAAGCCTGGCACTACTTGTATTGTCCAACCTGTAGAAGACTTAAACCAATCATTAATACGTGAAAAGTCTGGTATTTCATTTTGGTTTAGAACAGGTTTCATGTGCTCTATTGCTTCAATGTAGGACTCAGATGCTTTATTCGGAATGTTTTTTAATTGTCGGGTTGCAAGCGTTTGCCATACCCACAAATCTGTTTTGGTGTAATTGTTCATTAGTTGTTTCATCATATAAAGGCATAAAAAAATCCCAATTCTATGTAAGAACCGGGATTAATAATTAGTCTATTAATTAATAGCATTACATCATTAACCGATTCCTGGTTTGGAACGGATAATAATAATTAGCTTGAGTATTAAAATTCATAGTCTCAAAGTTACCATTTGTTTATAATCAGGCAAGTGAACAGGTGTTAAATTTATGATTCGGTTGTTGAATGAGCTTTTTGCTCGAGCTGATATTGATTTAGCATTTGCTTGGCTTTTTGCTCAAGATAGTTCTGAAAATATATCTTTTGCTTGTTTTGTGTATGACTTAAAACAATAAATGTAAGTTCTCGTTGAGGAAAAAAATGCAACCCATTTCGAAAACCATCCCATAAACCATCGTGGTATATTTCTAACTCTCCGTAAGCATTGTGCTTAGTTCTAAAGCCCATACCATAATCATAAGATCTATACTCATGTAAATTAAATAGCTTTTCGACCGATGACTGAGTTAGGCTTTTATAATTTTTTAAAGCTTTAAACCAACGCCATAAATCGTCGGCGGTGGCATGTATGCCTTTATCTCCAAGCGCCTGATTATGAAAGCTAGGTGGTAAATTTATAAACGATCTACCATAGGGTTGGTAAGCTTCTACAACATTGGGTTTTTGTCTACTCTCTACACCTACGTAAGTGTTATCCAAGCATAAATCTTGCAAAAAATGTGTTTGTAAAAATGCGCGATAACTCACGCCACTCAACTTTTCAATTAAGCTAACTAATAAAGCGTAATTAGTATTGTTGTATTCAAATCTTTGACCAGGTGCAAAACTTAAACTTGTTTGATGTTTATCAAGTAGACCTATGACTTCAACTTGATTGGGTGCTTTTTCTTCTTTCCAATAAGCTTCAGTCATATTCATGTAATCCCAAAGACCTGTTGAATGTTTAAGCAAGTGCTTAATTGTGATCTCTTTAAATTTAAAATTTGGATAGAAGTCTGCAAATTTATCATTCAAACTTAATTTACCTAGCTCTACTAACTTCAATACAGAAGCAGCTGTAAATTGTTTACTAACCGAGGCGAGTTCAAACGATTGGTCTAGTTTCAATGGTATTTTGCTTACTGGGTCGCTGTACCCATAAGCTTTTTCAAATATAATTTGATTTTTATAAGCTACTAGAGCAACACCTTGAAATCTGTTAACTTTAGCTTTATAATCGAGTTGTTCTTCAAACTTTAAAAGTGGTTGACTCAACAATTTTTTATAATCAAATTTTAAAGGAACTTCAGGCTCTACTTTATCATAGCCCAGATAGGCTGTTTGATTTTTTTGTGAATCTTGATGAGATTTTACTTGTAACTTAAAGCTTAAGCCAATAAAAACAGTGAGTAAAACAAAAAAACCAGAAATAAGAAATACTTTAATTTTTCGGGGACGCATAAACAATTGTTGGAATTCAAATATAATAAATATCAGACAAACGATATGCCATTTTAAGTCGTCGAATTTCAACTATTAGCGTTGCGTAAGAGCATTGAATTAGTAAATTTGCAAGTCTTAAATGACCATAAAGACCATTATTTATGTTAGATGTAAAACAAATCAAAGAAAACAAAGCAGCATTTCTTACTGCATTACAAAAACGAAGCTTTGATGCTACCGTCTTGTTTGAACAGTTATTAAAACTCGATGAAGACCGTCGAACAACTCAAAAACAATTAGACGACACCTTAGCACAGTCTAACAAATTATCCAAAGAAATTGGTTTACTTTTTAAAGCAGGAAAGCAGGAGGAAGCTAATGCCGTTAAAGCTCAAACAGGAGAACTTAAAGAAACCTCTAAACAGCTTAATGAAAGTATGGATAAAATCCAACACCAACTAAAGAAGTTGCTGTACCAAATACCTAATATTCCTAACAGTAGCGTACCTTCCGGACAGTCTGAAGATGACAACGAAGAGATTTTTAATGAAGGTAAAGTCCCTCAACTACCCGAAACAGCATTACCACATTGGGAGTTAGCTAAAAAATATAACTTAATTGACTTTGAACTCGGAAACAAAATTACAGGAGCTGGTTTTCCTGTTTTTAAAGGAAAAGGAGCAAAACTACAAAGGGCACTTATTGCTTACTTTTTAGATAAAAATACCCAAGCTGGCTACCAGGAAGTACAAGTTCCACTTTTAGTCAATGAAGCTTCAGGCTACGGTACCGGACAATTGCCTGATAAAGAAGGTCAAATGTATCATGTCACAGGAGACAATCTTTATTTAATCCCTACAGCCGAAGTACCTATCACCAATATCTATAGAGACGACATCTTAAATGAAGCTGACTTGCCTTTACAACTTACGGGCTATACCCCATGTTTTAGACGTGAGGCTGGAAGCTACGGTGCTCATGTAAGAGGTCTAAATCGATTACACCAATTTGATAAAGTCGAATTGGTTAACATAACTACTCCAGAAGAGTCATATAAAATGCTTGAAGAGATGGTAGAGCATGTTAAAAGAATTTTACAAGAATTAAAACTACCTTACCGTATCTTAAGACTTTGTGGTGGAGATTTAGGGTTTACCTCGGCACTTACCTTCGATTTTGAGGTCTTTTCTACCGCTCAAGACCGATGGTTAGAAATATCTTCAGTTTCAAACTTCGAAAGCTTTCAAGCGAATCGCTTAAAAATACGCTACAAGAACAAGGATAATAAAAAACAATTAGTACACACTTTAAATGGTAGTTCGTTAGCTTTACCTCGAGTTATTGCTGGTATTTTAGAAAATTACCAAACAGAAGATGGTATAAAAATTCCTGATGTTTTAGTGCCTTACACTGGGTTTGAATGGATCAAATAAACTAAAAAGGCGAGTTATAATAACTCGCCTTTGTTTTAAGATAATGGTTTAAACTTACAAATCACCATCAATATAATTTAGATAAGTCTCAAAACTAAAGGAACCACTAAACAACTTCATAGACTTAACCAATATCTTTGAAGCATCAGCTTCATTAAAGCCTAAACCGATCGCGTAACGCTTAAGTAAAATGGCTTCAGCATCATCTAAAACACCATCTACATAAACAATTTTAAGTAAATCAAAGAGATACTCTAAACGCTTTTCACGTGAATTAATTCCTTCAATAGGTAACTTTGTAGGGTCATTAATAACTTTAGAATAGTCTTCGTCAGAGATATACAATTTTCGAGCTAAACGCTTGAGTAAACCTTCTTCAATCGCTGTAATTTTACCATCTGTAGCTGCTAAATTTACAATATTAGCAAAATGACTAAGTCTTGTTGATGCAGATTCAGCAGCAAATATATCTTTAGTACTCATATTACATATTTTTTTGTAAATATACCAATAATTAAAATGCATCACTTAATTTTGATTTTGAAAATATAGTAATGAAGCAAGTAATTGGCAGGTGTGATTTGGCTAACTTCCCAGAGCTTGGGTTAAGTAAGGTTGCTATTAAAATAGACACGGGTGCGTATACCTCTTCGATACATTGTGATCAAATTGAAGAAATTGAAGGCCAATTGCATTGCCGTTTTTTAAATTCTAAAGACAAAAACACCAATCACAAGCATTTGGTATTTAAAGATTATAAGCACATACGTGTTAAAAGCAGTAATGGCATAATACAACACCGTTATCAAATAAAATCTACCATCAAACTATTTGGGAAAATCTATAAAATTGACCTTTCTTTGGCCGACCGTTCAAGCATGAAAAACCCGGTTTTAATTGGGCGAAAATTTTTGAACAAAAAGTTTATAGTAGACACTGATTTAGAACACCTATCATACAAAGCCAACGCACATGAACATTAGAATTTTATCTAGAAACGAAAAACTTTACTCGACCAAACGCTTAGTTGAAGCAGCTGAAGCGCGTAACCATAAGGTCGAAATTATTGATCCTCTAAAGTGTGACTTAGTCATAGAAAAAAGAAATCCTAACATCTATTACAAAGGAGAGTACATAAAAGACACCGATGCTATCATCCCTCGAATTGGTGCTTCGGTTACGTTTTATGGTACTGCTGTAGTGCGACAATTTGAAATGATGGGTGCTTTTACCACTATAGACTCTGAGGCTTTAGTGAGAAGTCGCGATAAACTACGCAGCTTACAAGTTTTATCACGTGCTAAAATTGGCCTTCCTAAAACAGTATTTACCAATTATTCACGCGATGTTGAAGGTGTTATTGAACATGTTGGCGGAACCCCCTTAGTTGTGAAATTACTAGAAGGCACACAAGGCTTAGGTGTAGTGTTAGCTGAAACAAAAAATGCAGCAAAATCAGTTATTGAGGCGTTTAATGGTTTACAAGCGCGTGTGATTGTGCAAGAATTTATTAAAGAAGCTAAAGGAGCTGATATTAGAGTATTTGTGGTCGATGGCCACGTTGTTGGAGCCATGAAACGTCAAGGAAAAGAAGGCGAGTTTAGATCTAACCTTCACCAAGGTGGCTCAGCAGAAGTGATTGAACTAACAGATGAAGAAGAAATTGCAGCAATTAAAGCAGCTAAAGCTATGCGTTTAGGAGTTGCGGGTGTCGATATGCTACAAAGTACCCGGGGACCATTAATTCTAGAAGTAAATTCTTCGCCAGGACTAGAAGGTATCGAAAAAGCAACAGGAAAAGACGTCGCAAAAACCATTATACAGTATATAGAAAAGAATATTTAATGCCGCATATTGATCAAGACAATGTCCTGCATATTCTAGGAGAATCAGTATTACCTGGTAAAAAAGCACGTTTTAACTTTAACACCGCTAAATTACATACCAATACAGCAGTAGAAGTTCCGGTAATTATTAACCGCGCCAAGCGCAAAGGTCCTGTAGTTTTAATAACAGCAGGAATTCACGGCGATGAGATTAATGGTGTAGAAATCGTAAGGCAAGTTATTGCACAAGGCATTAACACCCCTAAAAAAGGAACCGTTATTTGTGTTCCTGTTATTAATGTATTTGGATTTTTAAATCAGTCCCGACAATTTCCAGACGGCAGAGATTTAAACCGAATGTTCCCCGGTACTAAAAAAGGCTCTTTAGCTAGCCGTGTTGCTTACCAGTTTACTCAAGAAATTTTACCTATTGCAAATTATTGCCTTGATTTTCATACCGGTGGCGCAAGTCGATTTAACGCTGCACAAATACGTATTTCTAAAAACCAACCTGAGCTTAAAAATTTGGCTACAGTCTTTAACGCGCCATTTACCATTTATTCTAAAACACTTAAAAACTCGTACCGTGCGATTTGCGAGAAAAAAAATATTCCTATCCTTTTATTTGAAGGCGGAAAATCACTCGATAAAAACACAGACATATCACGTTACGGTGTAGAAGGTGTAAAACGCGTTCTAAGACATTTAGATATGCTTAGAGTTAACCAAAACATAAGCCTTTTAAATGATTATAGCACCTTTATTCATAAAACAAAATGGGTTCGCGCAAAATATAGCGGTCTCTTTCATAGCAAAACAACTACTGGAAATTATGTTGAAAAAGGAGAGGTTATTGCGCACATTACCGATGCTTATGGTAGTTTAAACTACAAAGTAAAGGCCGGAAATAACGGCTATATTATCAATGTTAACGAATCTCCGATTGTGTACCAAGGCGATGCTATTTTTCATATTTCAACCGAGTTAATGGCATCATGAAACAAGCCCTACGAAAGAAATATAAACAACTAAGAGCCGAAACTTCAACCGAAACGCTAGAAGAGTTAAGCCTTAATATTGCCAACAAATCACTTGAAGTTGATCGGCTTTGGAAAGCAACAACATTTCACCTTTTCCTTCCCATCAAGCAGCAAAATGAAGTTAATACTGAATATCTCTTACACATTCTACAAGGTAAAGACAAGCAAGTGGTAATTTCAAAATCTAACTTTAAGGCGCTTAGTATGACATCTATTCTACTCACTGATGCTACAAAAATTGAAGTGAACCGTTTTGGTATTCCGGAACCTGTTGAAGGTATTGAAGTAAGCCCAACTTCAATTGATGTTATATTTATACCACTTTTGGCTTTTGATAAAGCTGGAAATCGATTGGGCTATGGTAAAGGCTTTTATGATATTTTTTTAAAGCAATGCCCTGCCTCTGTCCTCAAAGTTGGATTATCGTTATTTACTGCAGAAGATGCCATCCCCACTGAAACGCACGACCAACCACTTGATTACTGTATTACGCCAAGTAAAATTTATAGCTTCTAAATAGAAAACTTCCCTAAAAAGAAGTTCTACCTTGTATTGTTTTTATATTTGCACAAAATTTATTTAAAATGAGTCAACTCTTAATTGTTGGAACCGTAGCATTTGACGCCATAGAAACACCATTTGGCCAAACCGATAAAATTTTAGGTGGCGCAGCCACATATATCGGTTTAAGTGCAGCCAATTTTAAAACCGATACCGCTATTGTTTCGGTAGTTGGAGACGATTTTCCTAAAGAACACATTAACTTATTAAAAGATAGCCAAATTAATCTTGAAGGTTTAGAGGTTGTTGAAGGTGGTAAAACCTTTTTTTGGAGCGGACGGTATCATAATGATATGAATACGCGTGACACCTTAGATACGCAACTAAATGTGTTAGCCGATTTTAAACCTAATGTTCCTAATAGCTTCAAAAATGCTGATATTGTAATGCTTGGTAATTTGCACCCTGCCGTACAATTATCGGTCATAGATCAAGTTAAAAATCCTAAGTTAGTGGTCTTAGATACCATGAATTTTTGGATGGACACCACTTTAGAGTTGCTAAAAGAAGTCATTGCGAAAGTAGATGTGATTACCATTAATGATGAGGAAGCAAGACAATTATCAGGCGAATATTCTCTTGTAAAATCGGCACGTAAAATTAGTGAAATGGGACCGAAATATGTAGTGATCAAAAAAGGTGAGCACGGCGCATTACTGTTTCATGAAAACGAAATGTTTTTTGCACCTGCTTTACCACTAGAAGAAGTCTTTGATCCTACAGGTGCTGGAGATACGTTTGCAGGAGGTTTCTCTGGCTACCTAGCTGAAACCAAGGATATTTCTTTTGAAAATATGAAGAAAGCCATTATTTACGGATCTAACTTAGCTTCATTTTGTGTTGAGAAGTTTGGCACCGATAGAATGCAAGAATTAAATGTAGAAGAAATAAATAAGCGACTAAAGCAATTTAAATCTCTTACACAATTCGAAATAAATTTAAGTTAATTATCACGCCCTGAATATTCAGGGCTTTTTTTGTAGCCTTATGAGCGAATTGATTAAACATGAATGCGGTATAGCACAGCTAAGATTACTAAAACCATTAAACTATTATAAAGAAAAGTATGGTACTGCTTTTTATGGGATTAATAAAATGTACCTGATGATGGAAAAGCAGCACAACCGAGGTCAAGACGGCGCTGGCTTTGCAAGTGTAAAATTGGATGTAGAGCCCGGCAGACGCTACATTAGTCGTGTAAGATCAAATGCTGCCCAACCTATACAAGATATTTTTGGGCAAATCAATGAACGTATTAACAAGAATCTTCAAGACTTCCCTGAACTCAAAGACAATCTAGATTTACAAAAACAGGAACTTCCTTACTTAGGTGAGGTATACCTTGGCCATGTCCGGTATGGCACCTTTGGAAAAAACAGTATTGAAAGCGTACATCCCTTTTTACGTCAAAATAACTGGATGCATCGTAACTTAATTTTAGCTGGTAACTTCAACATGACTAATGTCTCTGAATTGTTTGACAATTTAGTGGCTTTAGGCCAACACCCAAAAGAAAAAGCAGATACTGTAACGGTAATGGAAAAGATTGGGCATTTTCTTGATTCTGAAGTTCGCAAATTATATAAAAAACTAAAGGCTGAAGGTTTTAATAAACAACAAGCATCACCACATATTGTTGAACAAATAAAACTCCATAAGATACTTCGAAAGGCCTCTAAGGACTGGGATGGCGGTTACGCTATGGCAGGAATGTTAGGTCATGGTGATGCATTTGTGTTAAGAGATCCAAACGGCATTAGGCCAGCTTATTATTATAAAGACGATGAAATTGTGGTAATAGCTTCCGAGCGCCCCGTAATTCAAACGGCTTTTAATGTTGAGTATGATGATGTGAAAGAATTAGACCCTGGGCAAGCTATTATTACCAAAAAAAGTGGCGAAGTGAGCTTTAAACAAATCTTAGAGCCACGCGAACGAAAAGCATGCTCGTTTGAACGCATTTACTTTTCCCGTGGTAGTGATGCCGAAATTTATACTGAACGTAAAAAACTAGGATCATTGTTAATGCCTGAAGTTTTAAAAGCTATTGATTTTGACACTTTAAACTCAGTTTTTTCATACATCCCAAACACAGCTGAAACCTCATTTTATGGCATGGTTGAAGCGGCACAAGACGAATTAAATCGGCAGAAAAACGAAGCGATTTTAAAAGAAAAAGGGCAACTCACCGATGAGCGCTTATCTGAAATATTAGCCTATCGCCTTCGTACTGAAAAAATTGCGGTTAAAGATGCTAAATTACGCACATTTATTACCGAAGATAGTAGTCGAGACGATTTAGTGGCGCATGTTTATGATGTCACTTATGGTGTAGTAAAACCAACCGATAACTTAGTGGTTATTGATGACAGTATCGTTCGGGGCACAACACTTAAAAAGAGTATTTTAAAAATGTTAGATCGGTTAAATCCGAAACATATCATCATTGTATCATCTGCACCACAAATAAGATATCCTGATTGTTATGGTATTGATATGGCTAAATTAGAAGACTTTGTAGCGTTTAGAGCAGCATTAGCATTGCATAAAGATCGCCAAACTTATGATCAAGTCATGCGTGAAGTTTACACTAATTGTATTGCTGAAAAAGATGTGCCAAGCCATGAAGTAACCAATCATGTTAAAGCCGTTTATAAAGGCTTTAGTGCTACAGAAATTTCAGCTAAAATAGCCGAATTATTAAGTGATGATAGTATTAATGCTAGAGTCAGTGTAATTTATCAAAGCATAGAGAATCTTCACGAAGCTTGTCCTAAAAATCTTGGCGACTGGTATTTTACAGGAAATTACCCGACGCCAGGTGGCAATAAAGTGGTTAATAAAGCGTTTATGAACTTTTATGAAGGCAAGAGTGATCGCGCTTATTAGTGATACTTTTCGTATTTAAAACATTAATATCAAGATACGAATTTGTTTATCTTTGATGCTACTAAAAAAGAAACAAGATAATATGAGTGAATATTTAAATAAAACCCCTAAACCTGAAAATGAAATTGATTTAAGTACTCTTTTCAAAGAAATTAAAGGTTTTGTTAAAAAGATACTTGTTGGCATAGTTAACATTTTTAAATTTTATTATCGGCATAAGTTTATCATTTTAGGTCTAATCATCGTGGCCGGAGTTGCGGGATATTTCGCAGATGATTTTTTAAAAAAAACCTACACGAACGATATTTTGGTAAAACCAAATTTCGGGAGTTCAGACTACTTGTACACTAAGGTTGAAGCAATAGATAACAAGCTATTTTCAGATGATAGCCTATTCTTAAAAAAAGTTTTTAAAGATCATTACAAGCTTGTAAAATCTCTAGAAATAAAACCGGTTATTGATATCTATAATTTTGTTTCCCGCAATGAATCTAATCAAGCTTTATTTGAGCTTTTGTTTGAAGAAGATGGCAATATAGATTTCATACAAAATCCAATTAATAGTAGAAACTTTAAATATCACCATATCTATTTAGAGGTTGAAGGTCCAGACCATCATCAGGAATTATCAAAAGCTTTAATTAAGCATATTAATGATAACAGTTACTTCAAAAATCTTATTGATATTTCTATAGAAAATTTAAAATTTCAATTGGAAGAAAATAAGGCTATTATTGGACAAATAGATAGTATTGTAAGAAATGCTAAGAAAGAAAAATCTATGGTTCTAGGTACATCTGAATTATCATTTAGTGATAATAATGGATTAAATGAATTGTTAGGTAAAAAGAGAAGTTTAATTTCTGAAAAAAGAGAGCTAGAGTCAAGACTAATTGATCAAAATCAAACCGTAAAAGTTGTTGATGCTAATTATAAGGTACTCAATAAAGATAAAATCCTTAAAAAGGATAAAACAAAACTCTTTCCGTTCTTCCTAGTTATTATT
The DNA here is from genome assembly GCA_965656295.1 of Psychroflexus sp. GTDB lineage: Bacteria > Bacteroidota > Bacteroidia > Flavobacteriales > Flavobacteriaceae > Psychroflexus. The sequence goes on along the minus strand of CBFHKB010000032.1, from coordinate 3,481 downwards.
TATAGTTTGGTTTTTCTTTTGAAATTCATCATTCAGAAAGTGAACAAGTTGACTCAATAATTAACTAGCATTTGGTAAAACTTCAAAACATCCTTAAAGACTCAGATTTCAAAGAAATCTTGACCAAGGGATTTTCTTTTTTATTGTTCAGGCTTGGGGGTACACTTGCAGGTTATTTTTTTACCTTATTCATATCAAACAAATTTGGTGAAGACATTTATGGCTTGGTTGCCATTGGTTTTTCTATGTTTTTAATTTTAAGTGTGTTTGGCAGATTAGGCTTAGATACAAATATGATCAAGTTTTTTTCGCAAGACACTAACAATAAAGAATCTGGTATTTTTTACAAATCGATTATAAAATCTTTTGTTCTAAGTTCAGCTGTAGCTGGGATTATATATTTATTCAGAGAGCCGATAGTTACCGACTTTTTTAAAGAGCCTAAGCCAGGGTTAATCCCTTTTTTACCTTGGGTTTTAGCAGCAATTCCATTATGGAGTGTTACCATTATTAGTGCAAGTTTTTTAAGAGCTAAGAAAAAAAATAATGCCTTTGCTTTTTTTAATAATCCAAGCCGATTTCTATTTGGTTTAGCCTTGTTGATTATTTTTTATAGTTTCTCACCAAAACCAATGGTTATATTTAAAGCGCATTTTTATGCAGTAGCTACTTCAGCAGTGTTAAGTTTTAGTTTAGTAGTCTATTCCTTAAAAACACTTCAACTAAAAACTAAAACTAATTCTTGGTTTTTCCTTAAAGATTCACTTCCGATGATGATGTCATCTTCAATATTAATATTACTAGGTTGGATGGATACCTTTGTAATGGGAATTTTTGAAACTGATGCTAATGTAGGTATTTATAATGTGAGCCTAAAAGTGGCAAGTTTAGCGGTGTTTAGTTTGCAGGCCATTAATTCAATTTTAGCACCTAAGATTGCAAAAAGTTATGCTGAAGGCCAAACTGATTATAAGCGCTTAATTGCTTTTTCGACAAAGCTAAATTTTATGATTAGTAGTGTAATTGTTGTTGGAATAATTGTTTTTCATCAGTTTTTATTAGGGATGTTTGGTGAAGCCTTTACTGCCGGAGCAACTATTTTATTTATTTTTTGTGCAGGCCAAATCATCAATTCATTTTCGGGTTCGGTTGGGGTAATTTTACAAATGATCGGGAAACAAAAAGTATATCAAAACTTTGTTTTAGCCGCTTTAGTCATAAATCTTATTCTTACTTTTATTTTAACGCCATTGTATGGTGGAGTTGGCGCTGCAGTTTCGACTGTAATTAGTATGATATTTTGGAATATTGGGAGCGCGATTTATTTGAAGAGAAAGAAAAATATACAAAGTTATTTTAAGCCTTTTAAAGATTTGAAATTTAAATTTTTATAATAATAAACTAATATCTGTAAAATATCTAAACAAAAAAAGTATTTACTAATAACCAAATATTAATTATGATTAAAAACACCTTCCTATTTTGTTTAATACTTGTTGTAACTTCATGTTCTAAGCTTGATACCGATGAAAAACTAAAAATAAAATCACAAGATAAAATCGAAAGCGATTTCAAAGATACTAATGTAGATAGTGTTTATGATAGTGGAGTAAGTGATAGGTTTAAAAAATCGTTCATAAATAGTAATGGTCTATTTTTTGATGATTTTGAAACCTTACCAAAGCATACAAGTCCAAAAAGTCACGAGGGAAGAGAAAGCCTAATAAGGTATTCATATCATTCTGTTGTAGAAAAAGAGAATTGGGGCCCTAAAAATAATTCTGTAGAAATTCATAAAGGAGAAGACATTAATTATCTGAAATTAAAGTTATCACCAGGTCAAGAACACAAAAAAATAAAAGGCTACAGAACAGAACTCACAATACAACATGGTAACCCCAATCAAGAAGAAGAGTGGTACGAGTGGCGATTTATGATTCCTAAAGATTATAAACTTGACGATGAAAATATTGGGAGAGAAGTTACCATCGTCCAATATCACTATGTGAAGCCAAAAGACCAAAGTAGAGTTTTAGTAGGTCCAACCATCAATTTTACTTATTTAGAACAATACGGTAAGAATATTTTAATATTAAGGCATGGCATAAAGGGTCAAGATAACGCAAAATATGAAGGATTCGACTGGAGTATTGTTGCGTTAAATGATAACATTAAAAAAGGGAAATGGTACACTGTAAGGGCCAATATTAAATGGAGTCTCAATAATCAAGGCTATATTGCAGTATGGTTAAATGGTGAACCTTTTACACCTTTTAATGGTGTGAATAATAAAGTGTTTGGTACCAACATATACAATACAATAGAAAATACATTTAAATTCGGCTATTATAGATACTGGGATAATTCTACCCCAACATCAATTTACTTTGATTACATAGTCAAAACTAGAAGCTTCGAAGATTTGACAGGTAAAAAACCAACCTCTGAAGAACTATATGGCGTTAAACAAGATTATAGGTATCTTAACAAAAAAGGAAAGATCTTAAAAGAAATTGAAAAGAGATAAACTAAGGAAAATTTTGTTATTTTAATAAGTTCCAGAACCAGTTTGATAGATAAACTATCAAAACTATTATTGATAATTAATCCAATGAAACATATATTTATTGCAGGATGTCCAAGAAGTGGAACAACGATGCTAGGCAGTATTCTTTCAAGTAGCGATTCTGTAATTGTAACACCAGAATCCCATTTTTTTAATGACTTTATTTTTAATCACCTATCGGAACTATCCTCATCTGCCAAAAAAACGAAGGTGGTGAATTATTATAACAATCATTACAGATTTAAGCAATGGGCAATAAATGCAAGTCATATTCATAATTTGCCAGAACAAATTACATTGTCTTCTTATCCAAAAGTTATCGAGGAGACAGTTAAACATTACGCAAAACACCATTCAAGTCATAAGATTACTGATAACTCTATTAGAATTGATCATACACCAAGCAATATCAAAGATTTTAAACTACTAAATTCACTTTTCCCTAAATCTAAGTTTGTTTTCATCGTGAGAGATCCACGAGCAATATATGCATCGATTAAAGATTTAGATTGGGGACCGAATTCTGCTATGAAACTAAGTCAACTTTGGATTGAATATATAGCTGCATATTTTGCTTTAAATAGTTTAGATTCAGATCGAGTTCATTTAGTTAAATATGAAGATTTACTTAGCAAGCCTGATGTTATTTTAAAAAGCTTATGCGAATTTCTACAACTAGAATATAGTGACAGCTTGTTCTCGAATAACAGTTCTTTTAAACTTCCAAAGTCAACCTTATCTCAACATGCGCTTGTGGGAAAATCACTTGATAAAACCAGAATAAGTAAGTGGAAGAAAGAGCTTAAATCAAAAGATATTAAAATTATAGAAAGCTATTGTAGGTCTTTACTTCATGCTTTTGGGTATACAAATTTTATAAATAATTATTATCGCGTAACAAGGGAAGATAAAATA
>CBFHKB010000031.1:0-18949 GCA_965656295.1 Psychroflexus sp. | reverse complement strand
AGACCTGTACTGCCAACATAGCCAATAATGTCGCCTTGCTTAACATAATCACCAACATTTACAGCACGTCTTGACATATGGAGATATTGGGTTGTATAGGTGCTGGTATGTCTCACTTTTACATATTTACCATTACCTCTTGTGTAGCTTGACTTGATGACGACACCGTCTGCAGTAGACCAAATTGGCGTTCCTGTTGGTGCAGCATAATCTGTTCCTTTATGCGCTTTCCAACGTTTTTGTACGGGATGAAATCGTCTTTTGGTATACCTTGAAGATATTCTTGTATACTCAAGAGGTGCTTTTAAGAAGAATTTTCTTAGGGTTTGTGCATTTTCATCAAAATAATCGGTTCGACCTGTTAGGCTATCAACCTCAAAGTTAAAGCCATAGAAATCGCGATCTTTATGTTGAAGCAAGACAGCTTCAATTTGATCTAAACCTGCGTAAATACTATCATCAATGTACTTTTCTTTATAAATAATTTTAAACCGATCTCCTTTCTGTAACCTAAAAAAGTCTACACTCCATTGGTAAATTTCAGAAAACCTAAGTGCAATACTGTAGTTTACACCAGCATCGTCTATGGCTTGAGATAAAGAGGAGTTAATGGTACCACTGGCTTCCTTTCGTTTAAGAGTCACTGGCTTTTTGCCAGCTAGTCCTTGAATGCTGTCTTCTAAGTTAATGACGGCATAGTTTATACGGTCTTTTTCATAAATAAAATGCGTGGTTTTTTGAAGACTGTCTTTAGTTTTTAAAATAACATAGGGTCTACCGAAATTAATGCGTCTAAAATCTAAAATACTATCATTAATTTGTTGGGTGATGCGATATACTGTAGTTGGACCAACACCATTTTGATCTAAAATCTTCCCAAAGGTTTCGCCACGCTTTACAGTGTCCTTTTTAACAATGTAGTTATCTAAATTAATGCCATATACTACTAAGGGTTTTTTTACTGCTTGTGTTGAAGGTTCTTTTTTCGAGCTTGTTTCTTCTTTAATTTCCGTTTTTGTACAAGCGGTGAAAGCGAATAGGACAACTAAAAAACTAATGGTGTGTTTAAACATGTGTTGGGTGAACTTTATTAATGTATTTAAAAGTATTTATTTTGCAATAATACTAAAAGAATGGCTTAATCCTTTAAACTCATCTAGATTTGCGGTTAAAGAGCCCACGGCTAGTTTCGCTTCAATTTTAATAGGGAGTTTGTTCTCATCGGCTGTGACCCAAAAACTTAAACTTTCTTGTTCTTCAAATACCCGATCGGCTTTAACATAGGGTCTAAATTTTAGGCATTTTATTTTGCCAAATTTTGTATTGAGTATCTCAGGTTTTAAGTATTTGACTTTAAACAGATAGTTTTCTTCATCAAAAAATAAATTAACACTTAAATTTTGACCAGGCTTTAAGCTATTAACATTTACTGTATTTCTTAAAAAATAGAGGACTGAGACCAAATCTTGGGTATATGGTTTAATCTTAAATTCTTTTTTAGTATTTAGTTTTTTATCGTTGACTTCAGCTAAGTTATTCACGTGATCAAAACGTAAGACTTTGTTTTTTTTATAGCCGCCTTCATTTATTTTTCTAACAAATTTTATGGGCAGGTTGGTTTTAGGGTCAACGTAAGATTGGTACCGATCTCTTACCTTAAAAAATACATCTAATAAGCCAGTTGATTTTCCGAAGCCATCTATATGGTATGCAGCTCGCCCGTTTACTCTGGCATTTTTAACTTCAATTGTAGCTTCACTCGCTTTAAACCAGCCGTATTTGATTTTAAATTTAAGCCACTCGCCATCTTTATAGGCTTGACCTTGGCTAAGCTGAACAATGAAGAGGAAAAAAAGGAGATATCTGATGTTCAATTTTTGGTGTTTAATGGGATAAAAACAAAAACCCTACCATGTTTTTAAGGTAGGGTTTAAAATAAAGGGATTATAGTGTTCCACGAAGGCTTTGTTCACGTTCTATAGACTCAAATAATGCTTTGAAGTTTCCAGCTCCAAATCCTTTGGCACCCATTCGTTGAATAATTTCGAAAAATAGAGTTGGGCGGTCTTGAAGTGGCTTTGTAAATATTTGTAGTAAGTATCCTTCTTCATCAGCATCAACCATAATACCAAGGCTTTGAAGTGTTTTAAGGTCTTCGCGAAGTTCATGGCTAAATTCATCTAATCGGCCAGGGATTGCATCATAATAGGTTTCTGGTGGTGTAGATAAAAACTCAACACCTCGTGAGCGTAAGTCTGAAACTGTTTTTATAATATCATCTGTTGCAACTGCCATATGTTGTACGCCTGAGCCTTCATAAAAATCTAAATACTCTTCAATTTGAGATTTCTTTTGGCCTTCAGCGGGTTCGTTGATCGGAAATTTAATACGGCCGTTACCATTACTCATGACCTTACTCATTAAGGCCGAATATTCAGTGTGAATTTGTTTATCGTCAAAAGATAAGAAGTTAACAAAGCCCATAACATCTTCGTACCATTTCACCCAAGTATTCATTTCGTTCCAACCAACATTTCCTACCATGTGGTCAATAAATTTAAGCCCAACCGGTGCTGGGTTATAATCAGATTCTACCGCTTTAAAGCCGGGTAGAAATGCGCCTTTGTAGTTTTTGCGCTCTACAAAAAGGTGAACAGTTTCACCGTAAGTATAAATTCCTGAGCGAACTACTTGGCCATGCTCATCTTCTTCGGTGGTAGGTTCCATAAAACTTTTTGCTCCGCGTTTGGTGGTTTCTTCCCAAGATTTTCGAGCATCTTCAACCCAAAGAGCAATTACTTTAACGCCATCACCGTGTTTAACAATATGATTGTTGATGGGGTGTTTAGAGTTAAGAGGTGATGTAAGAACAAGTCTAATTTTGTCTTGTTTTAAAACATAAGACACTTGGTCGCGACTTCCTGTTTCAAGGCCTTTATAGGCCATGGTTTGAAATCCAAATGCCGATTTATAAAAATGAGCGGCTTGTTTGGCATTACCAACGTATAATTCAACATAATCGGTCCCTAATAACGGCAAGAAATCTTGAGCGCCTTCAAATATTTTCTCTAATCCGTAGTTAACTGATTTGATATCTTTCATGATCTTCTGTTTTTTATTCATTTATTCTAGCCATGATTTATGATAGCTTTCATCGGCAATGGCTAAGCCTTCCTTAGTAACTTGAAGCGGTTTAAACGTATCAACCATAACAGCCAATTCTTCAGTTTTTGTTTTACCAATACTGCGTTCTGCAGCACCAGGGTGAGGTCCATGTGGAATACCGGCGGGATGCAACGAAATATGACCAGCTTCGATGTCATTTCGGCTCATAAAATCACCATCTACATAATATAAAACTTCATCACTGTCTATATTGCTGTGATTATAGGGTGCTGGAATAGCTTCTGGATGATAATCATATAATCGAGGGCAAAACGAGCATATTACAAAGGCGTCGGTTTCAAAGGTTTGATGTACTGGTGGCGGTTGGTGAACACGCCCAGTAATAGGTTCAAAATCGTGAATTGAAAATGCATACGGGTAATTGTAGCCATCGTAACCCACCACATCAAACGGATGTGTAGCATACACCATATCAAAAATTTGATCTTGCTTTCTAACTTTTATTAAAAACTCGCCATGTTCATCATTGGTTTCTAGTTCATAAGGTTGGCGTAAATCACGTTCGCAAAAAGGTGAATGTTCTAGGAGTTGCCCAAAGTGATTCCGGTACCGTTTAGGGGTATAAATAGGTCGGGATGATTCGACAATGAATAAACGATTATCGGTAGTTTCAAAATCAATTTTATAAATCACACCTCTTGGGATGAGCAAATAATCGCCATAACTGAAGTCTAAATTACCTAAATGCGTTCTTAACTTTCCTTTTCCTTTATGAATAAATAAAAGCTCATCAGCATCAGCGTTTTTATAAAAATAGTGTTCGGTTGAAGTTTTTGGTGCAGCTAATGTAATGCTGCAATCTTGATTGTGTAAGACGGTTTTTCGGCTCTTTAAAAAATCGTCTTCAGGTGTGATTTTAAATCCATGTAGACGATAGGATTTTATGTTGTTTTTAATTCCTATTTCAGGAGCCACATCATAAGAGCCTTTAATTTCCTTAACTTGTGTAGGGCGGTGAACATGATACATGTTTGATGACATGCCATCGAAACCAATTGTGCCAAATAACTGTTCGTAGTATAAATCACCATTAGGTTTTTTAAAGATCGTGTGTCTTTTATGTGGGATTTTACCGAGTTTATGATAAAAAGGCATATTTATTAAGATTTGTTCAAATATCGTTAAAATATGCGTAAATATGAAATGAAATAGTGAATGAAATCTGTTCGATTTTTTGGTCTGCTAGGTTCGTATTTCAAAGCTAAACCCATTAAAATATATATATTTGTAGCAAATTAGGTATTATTGAAGTGGTTAGGTGCCTTTATAGGCTTTATGTTTAGGGGAATTTTTGGTGCTATTGTAGGTTTTATTCTTGGAAGCCTGCTAGATCGGGTATTTTCATCTGGTTCATCGCGTAGAGCTCGTTCGCCATTTGATACCTTATTTCAGGATCAATCTAAGGTAACACCCAACGATTTTGAACTCAATTTACTTTCATTATCTTCCTTAGTTATCAAAGCCGATGGGAAAGTAACTCAGGCCGAAATGGACTACGTGCGTATGTATTTTGTCCAAGCCTATGGGAAAGAACGCGCGAATGCAACCTTTAGAACTTTTAATTCGGTAATTAAAAACCGAGAAGTGTCTGCTGATCGTATTTGCGATTATTTGCGACCTAGACTAAGTTACGAAGTAAGGCTCCAAGTCTTACATTTTTTATTTAATATCGCTAATGCCGATGGTCATGTGTCTAACGCTGAGGTTGCTATGGTTCAACGTATTGCAGGTTTTTTACGTGTAGGACATCAAGATGTAGAAAGCATAAAAGCCATGTTTTTTAAGTCGGCCGATGATGCTTATAAAATCTTAGAAATAGATAAATCGGCTTCGAATGCCGATATCAAAAAAGCCTACCGAACCATGGCTAAGAAATACCACCCTGATAAACTTCAACATATGGACGACGCTTATAAAAAAGGCGCACAAGAAAAGTTTACAAAGGTTCAAGAAGCTTACGAAAAGCTTCAGAAAGAACGTGGCTTCTAAGCTAGAATTTTTTACTTTATTTCACGGTACCATTTCTCTAGGCTTAGTATATTTACGTTAATTAATTCAGCAAATGTCCCAAACGGCCATCGATTTAAAATTAAAAACCTTACCCGAAAGTCCAGGGGTTTACCAGTATTTTGATCAACATCAAAACATACTTTATGTTGGTAAAGCTAAGAACTTAAAAAAACGGGTCAGCTCTTATTTCACCAAGCGTCACGATAGCCATCGAATTGCCGTGATGGTTAAAAAAATAGTAGACATTAAGCACATTGTTGTTGCGACTGAAACTGATGCTTTACTGCTTGAAAATAACCTTATTAAAAAATTAAAGCCTCGCTTTAATGTGATGCTGCGCGACGATAAAACCTATCCTTGGTTATGCATTAAAAACGAGCGTTTTCCTCGTGTATTTTTAACACGACGCGTTATTAAAGACGGAAGCGAATATTATGGACCTTACCCTAGTCTAAAAACCGTAAAAACCTTATTGGAACTCATCAAGGGCTTGTACCAATTACGAACCTGTAATTATGACTTATCTGTAGAAAAAATAGAACGAGGTAAATACAAAAAGTGCTTAGAGTATCACCTTGGTAACTGCCAAGCACCTTGTGAAGACTTACAATCTGAAGCTGAATACAATACCCAAATTGAAGCCATTCGGAAAATTGTAAAAGGGAACTTTAAAGACTCGTTAAATAACTTTAAACAGCAAATGCAAGACTATGCTGAAGCCATGCAGTTTGAAGATGCGCAACGCATTAAAAACAAAATAACAAGTCTCGAAAAATACCAAGCCAAGTCTACAGTAGTTAATCCTAAAATTAATAATGTAGATGTGTTTTCTATCGTGAGCGATGAGGGTTATGGCTATGTAAACTATTTACAACTATCACATGGGGCTATTATTAGATCGCATACTATCGAATTAAAGAAAAAGCTCGATGAAAGTGATAAAGAGCTGTTAGAATTAGGAATCATAGAACTGAGACAACGATTTAAAGAGCACTCCCCACAAATTTATGTCCCGTTTGAGGTTAATTTAGGTGAAAATACAAGAATTGTAGTCCCTAAATTAGGCGATAAAAAAGCGATTGTAGACTTATCAACCCGAAACGCTAAATACTTTAGGATGGAGCGTTTCAAGCAAATGAAAATTGTAGATCCCGATCGGCATACCAAACGTTTAATGGCCCAAATGAAAGACGATTTGCGTTTAGGGGAAGAACCACGGCACATCGAGTGTTTTGATAACTCTAATATTCAAGGAACCCATCCTGTCGCGGCTTGCGTTGTTTTTAAAAATGGAAAACCCAGTAAAAAAGACTATCGCAAATTTAATATTAAAACCGTTGAAGGCCCAGATGACTTTGCCTCGATGGAAGAGGTGGTTTACCGCCGGTACCGCCGATTATTAGAAGAAGATCAAGACTTACCTCAATTAGTTATTGTAGATGGTGGTAAAGGCCAGCTTTCATCAGGTGTGAAAGCCTTGGAGCGACTCGGTTTACGTGGTAAATTGCCCATTATAGGCATCGCTAAACGTTTAGAAGAGTTGTATTATCCGGGCGATCAATACCCATTATATCTTGACAAAAAATCTGAAACTTTAAAAATTATTCAGCGTCTTCGTGATGAGGCTCACCGATTTGGTATTACTTTTCACCGTCAAAAAAGAAGTAAAGCTGCTGTTGGTACAGAGTTAGAACAGATTGAAGGCATTGGCGAAAAAACAGCGATTGAACTTTTAAAGCATTTTAGATCCTTAAAACGCGTTAAAACAGCAACAAAACACGAACTTGCTGAAGTTATTGGGCCATCTAAAGCTCAAAAACTCATTAATTATTATGCCCAAAACTCATGAAATTAAAACTATTTGTTTTAGGACTTTTATTTACCTGGGCCAGCAGTGCTTTTCAGTCGCAAACAACTAATTTGCCATCTAAAGATAGCCTAAAAGTTGGTTTGGTACTAAGTGGTGGTGGAGCTAAAGGTTTGGCTCATATTGGGGTGTTAAAAAAAATTGAAGAAGCCGGTTTACGTATAGACTATATTGGAGGCACAAGTATGGGCGCAATTGTTGCTGGTTTGTACGCTTCTGGCTATAGTGCGCATCAATTAGATTCTATTTTTAGAGACACCAATTTTGAGACGCTGATACAAGATGAATTACCGCGAGAATCTATGACGTTTTTTGAAAAACAAGAATCTGAACGTTATGCTTTAAAACTCAATTTTGATCGCTTCCAGTTGAAGTTACCCTCTGGAATTTCAAAGGGGCAAAATATTTATAACTTATTAGCTCAATTAACCGCTAATAATTCTACTTCTGATTTTACACAATTGCCTATCCCGTTTTTTTGTGTTGTCACCAATATAGAAACAGGTGAAGCCGAAGTTTTAGATCAGGGGAGTTTAGCTGAAGCGATCTCGGCTAGTGGTTCTATACCTACCTTGTTTCAGCCGGTGCAAATTGACGATCGTATTTATGTAGATGGTGGAGTTTTAAATAATTACCCTATCGAAGAAATGAAAAGACGTGGTGCAACTTATATCATCGGGGTCGATGTTCAAGATAGTTTAAAGACACGCGATAACTTAAAAAGTGGCTTAGATATTTTTTCGCAAGTCAATAATTTTAGAACCATAAATGTAATGGAGCCTAAACGGGCCTTAACTAATCTTTACATTCAACCAGATATTACACCTTACAGTGTGTTGTCTTTTGAAGATGGAGCAAACATTATTAAAACCGGCGAAATTGCTGGTGAGAAGTATTTACCAGCCTTTAAAACTATTGCTTCTCAGCAAAACTTAACTCAAAAATCGACAGCCAAACGAATATTAGATAGTTTGACCGTAGCCTCTATCGCTATTGAAAGTAATTCAGATTATCCTAGAAGTTATATAACAGGGAAACTGAATTTTCCTACCAATGAAAAAACATCGTTTAACCGATTAAATGATGGTTTGAATAATTTATCCGCTACCGATAATTTTAGAAAAATATATTATAGACTTGAGCCTAAAGATGAAGAGTATTTACTTCGGTTAAAGGTTTATGAAAATAGCACCAATGCGTATTTAAGGTTTAGTGCTCATTATGATCAACTTTATAAAACTTCAGTTTTGGTTAATTACACCAAGAAAAGTTTGTTTCTAAAAAACGATCACGCATCTTTAGACCTTATTTTAGGTGATAATTTACGTTACGATTTCAGTTATTATATAGACAAAGGAAAGTATTGGAGTATTGGCTTAAACTCTAGGTATAATCGCTTTTCTGATGATGTTAACTTTGAGTTTATTCAGCAAACGATCGCGATAAATAATGAAGCTATTAATTCACTTCGGTTATTAGTTGAGGATTTTACGAGTCAATTTTATGTCCAAACTCGGCCATTTACTAATAGTATGTTTGGTTTAGGGGGTGAATTTAAACACTTAGAAGCATCAACTAACACTTTGGTTCCTGATGAAGATAATGCAACGGGCGATAATGAATTTGTGACTCAGATTGAAAATCAGGATCTGGTGAGTTTTTATACCTATTTTAAACATGATAGTTTTGATAGCCGATATTTCCCTAAAAAAGGTGTTTTTGCTGAGGTTAATTATAATTTTTACGCACCTGTGGTCGATGATTTTAGTGAGTTTAGCATTTTAAAGGCTCAGGTTGCAGCAGCGATTCCTTTATCAAAAAAATGGAGTTTTATGCTTTCTGCCGAAGGCGGAAGTAAAATAGGCGGCGATCCAATAGCAGGTTTAAATTTTTATCTTGGGGGTTATGGAAATCAAACCATCAATAATTTTAGGCCTTTTTTAGGTTATGATTTTTTCACGATTTCTTCTCGTTCGTATTTTAAAACGTTGATGAGTTTAGATTTCGAGTTTGTTAATAAAAATCATTTTACATTATATGCCAACCATGCGAATGCCGCTAACGATTTATACAACACCACTGCTTGGATAGATACGCCAGAGTTTTCAGGTTATGCCTTGGGCTACGGCTTGGAAACCTTAATAGGGCCGTTAAACTTAATTTGCTCGTACTCGCCTGAAATTAAAAAAACCGAGTGGTATATAAGTTTAGGCTATTGGTTTTAAGCGGTAAAACGTTCATCTACGGGCATTACTTCACCACAATTTTTACACGTCCTTAAATCTTGGTCTCCATAAAAATGTTTGAAGTGTCCTAAAAAGTCTTTTTCAATATCATTTAATGTAAAATAAACGTCATGTAGCTTATGGTTGCAATGATCGCAAAACCAAAGTAAGCCATCTTTAAGCGGTAAATCTTTTCGCTTACGTTCGACCACAAGACCGATTGAGCCTTCTTTTCTAACGGGAGAATGCGGTATTTTAGCAGGATGTAAATACATATCGTTTGGCCCTAAAGTCATGGTCTTTTTTTTACCATTTTCTTGGATATGAACCTCTATTTCTCCTTCGAGTTGAAAAAATAATTCTTCAGTTTCATTATAGTGATAGTCTTTTCGCGCATTAGGCCCACCAACAATCATCACGATATAGTCTCCCGCGTCTTTATAAAGATTTTTATTGCCAACAGGCGGTTTTAAAAGCGATCTGTTGTCTTCTATCCATTGCTTTAAGTTAAATGGTTTTGCAATACTCATTTTTAAATATTTGTTTTAAAAGTATAAAAAAATAGTTTGCTTAACTTCAATTATTCTTTTTAAATTTTGACCAGATTTGTAACATATGTCACAAAAGCTCTACTAATCAAAAAAACTGACCACATGAGACTAAGAAAGTTTGCGAGTTTTGAATGGAAAAAATTTTCTAGATCTTCTTATTTTGAGAAAGGTCTAATCGTTAAAATTTTATTGGTAATTGGTGCCTTATACTTTATAGGACTTGCCGCTTTTATGGGCGTAGGTGTTTTGTTTTTGTTAGAAGACGCATTTCCGGAAAAAGACCCCTTTATTGTACTTAATAACTATTTGATTTACTATGTGGTAGCCGATATGGGTTTACGATTTTTTCTTCAGCAGCTTCCTGTTATGAATATTAAACCCTTTATGATTATTCCGGTTAAACGAAACAAGGTGATTAATTATTTGTTGTTAAAAACCAGTCTTTCGTTTTTTAATATTTTGCCTATTATATTTTTAATCCCAATACTCATCGTGCTTTTGTTTAAATCGTATGATCCACTAGGAAGTGTGCTGTGGTTTGTCTCTTTTGTAGCGATAAGTTTTTGTGTGAATTATAGTAACTTTTTAATTAACAAAAACAATAAAGCCTTTTACAGTATTTTAAGTGTTCTTGTGGTGTTAATAGGCTTAGAATATTTTAATATTTACGAGGTTTCTAGCCTGTTTGGAAAATTTTTCTATGCCTTTTATACTGGTAAATTTTGGGTTATAATTCCACTAGCGCTCGTGTATGTGTTGTTTAAAGCCAACTATCACTTTATTTTAAATCACTTTTATATTGATGGTGCAATTGTCGAGAAAAAAGAAAGTGTAAAACAGTATGACCTCACGTTCTTAAACCGTTTTGGAAAGCTATCTACGTTTTTGAAAAACGATGTACGAATGATTCTTAGAAATGCACGACCAAAACAAGTAATTCTGATGTCGTTTTTATTCTTGTTTTATGGTCTTATATTTTATACCCAAGAAATTTATAGAGACATGCCTGCGGTCTTAGCCTTTGCCTCGATGTTTGTAACAGGTGGTTTTTTATTATCTTTTGGCCAATTGGTCCCTTCTTGGGATAGCGAATACTATAAGTTAATGATGAGTCAAAATATTTCTTATCGTAAATACCTAGAGTCTAAATGGCTGTTAATGGTCGTAGCTTGTATCATTTCATTTATTCTAAGTACACCTTATATTTATTTTGGCTGGAAAATTTACGCCATGATCGCATCAGGAGCTTTATTTAACATAGGTTTAAATTCATTTATCACCCTATATGGTGGGGCTTTAAACCGAGTGCCAATAGAACTTAATCAAAAGGCAAAAGCCTTTAGTAATACAAATGGCTTTAACCCGACACAGCTTTTAATAAGCTTACCTAAAATTTTTGGGCCTATGATTTTATTTTACATTCCTTATAAATTAGTTAGCTTTAATGCGGGTTTAATTGTATTAGCCTCAAGTGGGCTACTAGGTCTTATTTTTAAAACACAATTTTTAAATTTTGTAGAGTCTATTTACCAAAAGGGAAAATATAAAACCATCGCAGCTTTTAACGAAAAACAATAACCAACCATGGAAAATAACTATAGTATACAAACACAAAACCTCACCAAATCTTATAAAGACGTTGAGGTTCTTAATATTCAAGACTTAACAATTCCAAAAGGTCAAAGCTTTGGCTTGGTAGGTAATAATGGCGCTGGTAAAACAACTTACTTTAGTTTATTGTTAGATTTAATACAGCCTACGACTGGCCAAATTATTAATCACGACATAGTAGTGAGCGAAAGCGAAGATTGGAAGCCCTTTACTTCTGCATTTATAGATGAGAGTTTTTTAATTGGCTATTTAACGGCTGAAGAATACTTCTATTTTATTGCAGATTTGCGAAACGTTGCTAAACAAGAAGTCGATGAATTATTAGCGACGTTTGAAGATTTTTTCCATAATGAAATACTTAATCAAAAAAAATACCTCAGAGATTTATCGAAAGGAAACCAGAAAAAAGTAGGGATTGTAGCTAGTTTTATCGGTTCGCCAGAGGTTATAATTCTTGATGAACCTTTTGCTAACCTTGATCCAACCACACAGATTAGGCTAAAAAAAATCATCAAGCAACTCACCTCTACAAAACATGTAACGGTATTAATTTCAAGCCACGATTTATTGCACGTTACCGATGTTTGTGAGCGAATAGTTGTATTAGATAAAGGTCAAGTGGTAAAAGACACCTTGACTAGCAAAACAACCTTAACCGAGTTAGAGGCTTACTTTGGAAAGGATGAAGATGAGGTGGAGACCATAGAAAAAGAAGCTGAAAAAATAACAGATAAGTTAGAAGATTAATAAACTAGTGTTAGCTTAAGCTTATTGAATTGTATTTCAATTTGTAGTCTTTATAAAAACACTATTTTTGCTGTGTAATAAATCTGCTAAAATGCAGTTATAAATTGGCATACACCAAATTAATGCGCAATAAACCATTTTCTCATATTCTTTTAAGCTTAACGCTTTTTGGCCTAATTTTAAGCTGTTCGCGAAAAAAAGACAAGTTTTTGAATCGTAATTTTCACGCGATGGGAACTTATTATAACATCTTGTACAATGGTAATTTAGCTCTAGATGAAGGTCAGCAGCAATTAGCTGATACTTATAAGGAAGATTACTGGAATATCTTGCCTATAGAGCGTTTAGAAGTAACGACTATAAATGGCGTTAGGACCGAGGCTAAAAACGAAAAATTTAAACGAGCCGAAGAAAAAGCGACTAAAGCCATCCAAAAACATTCCATGTACATGGGCGGTAAAGAATATAACCCACAAATGGACGAGGCTTTTCTACTACTAGGAAAATCGCGTTATTTCGATCAACGATTTATACCCGCCAAAGATGCCTTCGGGTTTATACTATCGCATTACCGTGAAAGTAGCGCAAAAACCGAAGTCGATATTTGGATGCAAAAAACCAACTTGCGATTAGGGTACTACCAAGAAGCAGTAGAGCGTTTAGAACGCATAGTTGAATTAGAAGCTATTGAACCTGAGATTAGCGTTTTAGCACATTCAACTTTAGCAGAGGCCTACATCATTACAGAGCAAACTTCAGCTGCCATAAGCCCATTAAACACAGCGATCAAACTGACTAATAATGACGAGTTAAAAGGGCGAATGCTTTATATTAAATCCCAGCTATTTCAGCAATTAAATAGAACAGACTCGGCCTACGCTGCATTAAATCAAATTATAGAACTTCAACGTAAAACACCACGACGTTACCGTATACATTCGTTTTTAGAGCAAAAAAAGTTAGAAGACTATACCGCTGTGCCTTACGATTCAACGCTTATGTTTTTTCAGGAGCTTATAGAGAATCGTGAAAATAGACCATTTTTAGACTATATTTTTTACGAAGAGGCACAGTTTTTTAATACTAGAGACTCGATTGACCTTGCGATTGAATCTTATAATTATTCACTTCGTGAAAATTCTCCAGACCAGTACTTAGTGGCTCAAAATTATAAATCGCTAGGAGATATTTACTTTAACCAAGCTAATTACACCACAGCAGGAAAATATTACGACAGTACCTTAGTTAACCTTGTAAAGCGAACACGTGAAAAACTTCGAATTCAAAAAAAGCGTGACAATTTAGATGATGTGATTAAGTTTGAGGGAATCGCAAAAACTAACGATAGTATTTTGTGGCTTGTAAATGCAACAGATCAAGAGGTGTTAGATTATTTTACAACATATACAGATTCTTTAAAAGAAGAAGCCAAAAGTGTTTTTGCTTCAGACAATGCGATAAAGTTAGGAAGCCAGTTTAAACAGCGCTCTCGTAGTCAAGGCAACATGTCTTCATCTTCGGTGTTTTATGATACCAAAACAAAAGAACGTTCGTATAACAACTTTGTGAATGATTGGGGCGATATTAAACTCACCGATAATTGGCGAACAAACCCTCAACAAGGTTCTAATAGCAGTAATAAAGAAGAAAATGAAGTCGAAGAACAGCAGTTTACTGAGCCAAAATTTTTACCTGAGACTTACATAGCTCAAATCCCTAGCGCTCCAGCCGTCATAGACTCTATTAATAACGAGCGTAATTTTGCCTATTATCAATTAGGGGTTATTTATAAAGAAAAATTCAAGCGATACGATTTAGCTTCAGCAAAGCTTGAAGCTGTTTTGCAACAACACCCTGAAGAGCGTTTGGTGCTTCCATCTAAATATTATCTGTACAAAATTTATCAAGAAACAGGGAATACACCTTTAGAAAATAAGTGGAAGTCTAACATTTTAACCGAACACCCCAATTCTAATTACGCTAAAATTATAAGAAATCCTTCAGCCTTGTTGGATGACGAAAACAGCCCGTCTAACTTGTATTATAAAACCTATAAGCAATTCGAAAGCGGACAATTTGGAGCTGTTTTAGAAAACACCAATACCTACATCGCAAGGTTTACAGGAACACCAATTGTACCAAAATTTGAAATATTAAGAGCTAAAGCAATTGGCCGAACACAAGGGCTTCAAGCTTATAAAGAAGCACTAAATTACGTAGCTTTAACCTTTCCACAATCTGAAGAAGGTAAGTATGCACAGGAGCTTTACAATACAATAGATCAAAATTTTGTAAAAAATGCTTTTGTGAAACCAGCTTTAGGTAATACATTTAAGTTGGTTTATGAAATACCTGCTAACGTGAATGCAATTGACATTTCAGAGGCTATAAATGAATTCATGAAAAATGAAGGTCTAAGTTTTAGACTGTCAACTGAATTTTACACATCGCAAACTAATTTTATATGTATTCATGGTCTTAAGTCTAAATTAGGAGCGCAAGGATTAGCAGAAAGGCTAAAAGAAGTTGAAGCGGTTTTGTCGTTTGACTATTTTACAGCATCTTCGCTAAACTACGAGGTGGTCCAAATTTATAAAAATAAGGAAGCCTTTAAAACTAAAAACCAATAGTTATGTTTAAAGATAAAAAAACCTCATCACCAGATCTTACCAAAGAACAAAACAAAATTGCTCAAGGCACCACTATCAGGGGTGACATTCAGTCTAAAGGAAGTTTTAGGATTGAAGGTAAATTAGAAGGAAGTATAACTACAGACGGCAAAATTGTTATTGGCGAATCAGGTATTGTAGAAGGAAATATTGTTTGTGATAATGCTGATTTTGGAGGCGCTTTTGTAGGTGAACTTAAAGCCAAATCTCGTCTAAGTCTTAGGCCTACAGCTAAAGTTGAAGGTAAAGTAGTTGTGGATCAACTTTCGATAGAACCGGGAGCTGTATTTAATGCGACTTGTAAAATGAAAGGCGCGGTCAAATCTATTTCAAACAATGCCGAACAATCCAAACAAAAAGAAGAATCAGCCTAATTCTTGGTTGTTTTTTACCGGTTTAGGACTTCAAATTGGCGTTACTGTTTATGTTATGGCCTACCTAGGCGATATCCTCGATAAAAAATATCAAACGCCTAAACCGTATTTTGCATTTGGTTTGGTGATAATTGGATTAGTAGCGTCTATTTATTCAGCGGTTAAACAACTTAATAAAATTAACCATGACTAATCATAATAAAAATTTTAAACCCATTTACGCACTATTAACTTACGTGTTTTTAATAAGCGCACTGTTTTTTATACATCGTTTTTTTGTAGATTTTAATACGATGCACTTGTTATATTGGTGCTACGGTTTTAATGCAATACTCACTTTTATTTATTTGGTAGTGATATTATATTTAGGTGAGTTGTTTAAAGATCAAATAGGTTTTGTCTTTTTAGGGGTGGCGACATTAAAAATAGGTTTGTTTTTAGCTATAAAATACCTTTATGACTTAGAAATTGAATCCTCTCAATTTTTAATCTTTTTTGTCCCTTATTTTTTCTCGGTCATCATTGAAATACTCATTACAAAAAGAATTCTTGATAATTTGACATTCAACGATAAATAAGACATTTGGAATAAAAAACTTCTAAAAAATTGAGGTCAAATTTTAGATTATTTAATTACATTTGCAGCCAAATTTGAAAGTATTAACGCAACGCAAATGCAAAACTTCAGTATAACTAAGCTTTTTTTAAGTTTACTCGTCTTTTGTTCGATTCAAACATTCGCTAAAAGCGAAGGTGGAGGTGCCGTAGATTCAAAGTCAGAAATCAACGCTTATATTGACCACCACTTACAAGATTCTTACGACTTCAACTTTTGGAGCGATGGTGAAACTGGAGAGCATGTTGGTTTCCCGTTGCCGATTATCTTAATAGATGATGGGTTAAAAGTGTTTTCTTCCTCAAAATTTCATCATGGTGAAACAGTTGCTGAGGTTGATGGTAAATATTATAAAATATACCACGGTAAAATTTACGAAACCGATGCTAAAGGAACAATGACGTTAGATGATCACGATCATCCAACTAATGCAAAGCCACTCGATTTTTCAATTACAAAAAACGTAGTGACAATGTTATTAACAGGTGTTTTATTACTCTTTATGTTTGGTGGGTTGGCAAAAACTTACAAAACGTCTCGATTACCTAAAGGTTTTGGTCGAGTGCTCGAGCCGCTTGTGATTTATGTTAGAGATGATATTGCGATCCCAAACATTGGTGAAAATAAGTACCGTCGTTTTATGGGCTTTTTATTAACGGTGTTTTTCTTTATTTGGATACTTAACTTACTAGGTATGACGCCGCTTGGTGTTAATGTTACTGGTAATATAGCTGTTACGGCGTGTTTAGCTTTGTTTACCTATTTAATTACTCAATTTAGTGCAAATAAGGACTACTGGAAACACATTTTTTGGATGCCAGGTGTGCCAGTACTAATGAAGATAATACTTATTCCTATAGAGCTTTTAGGAACTTTAACCAAACCTTTTGCCTTGATGATTCGTTTGTTTGCAAACATCACAGCAGGCCACGTTGTTATCATGAGTTTAATTGCTCTCATATTTGTAGGTAAAAATATTTATGCTGATACGTCAATATCATTAGCATTAGCTTTATTTATTTCGGTTATTGAACTATTAGTTGCCTTCTTACAGGCTTATATTTTCACTATGCTATCAGCTTTATTTATTGGCTTGGCAGTAGAAGAACATGATCACGCTCACGAAGAAGAGCCTCAGACAAATGAAATTATTTAATTGTTAACTATATAAATTGTAAATTATGGAAATTCCAGTTTTAGTTGGAGCAGGTTTAATTGTAATCGGCGCAGGTATGGGTCTAGGTAAGATCGGTGGTTCTGCCATGGAAGCGATTGCACGTCAGCCAGAAGCTTCAGGAAAAATTCAAACAGCAATGATTATTATTGCGGCCTTATTAGAAGGTTTAGCTTTCGCTGCCCTAATTTTAGGTAAAGCATAAGCAAATGAATTAAAGGTCAAGCTGTCTGTGACGATTGGTTCAGCAGCTTGATTTTATTAATTAATTTGAATTACATTTATAATGATAAAGTTAGTAAACGATTTTAGCTTTGGACTGTTTTTTTGGCAGGCAATTATTCTTATTATCTTAATTGTTTTATTAAGAAAATTTGCTTGGAAACCAATATTAGATAGTCTAAACTCTCGAGAAGAAGGTATTAGAGAAGCCTTAGAATCTGCTGAAAAAGCCAAACAAGAAATGGCTAATTTAAAAGCAGACAATGAAAAAATGTTGCAGGAAGCGCGAGCTGAACGTGATACTATGTTGAAGGAAGCACAAGACATGAAAAAGAATATCATGGCTGAAGCAACTGAAGATGCGACCGAAAAAGCAAATACAATTATTGCTAACGCACAAGAAACGATCAATGCAGAGAAAAAAGCAGCGCTTGCTGAAATTAAAACTCAAGTAGCTGAACTTTCGCTAGAGATTGCAGAAAAAGTGACTAAGCAAAAATTAAACGACGATAAATCCCAAATGGATTTAGTCAATAAAATGTTAGAAGACGTCAAATCTAACTAAAACTATGAGCAGAAGAGCCGCCAAGCGTTACGCCAAAGCATTAGTCGAATTGTCTCAAGAGAATAATTCTCTAGATGCTGTTTATACTCAGTTCAAAGACTTGAACGCGACTATTACACAACATAAAGAGTTAAAAGCATTACTTAATAGTCCTGTCATTAATATTAATGACAAGCTAAACGTATTAAATGATTTGTTTTCATCAGTAGATAAAATAGTACACGACCTATTTAAAGTACTCGCCGAAAACAATCGAATAAACATAACAGCGCTAGTGGCGCAAGAATATATACAACTTTACAAACAATTAAATAATTTACAAGACGCTCAAGTGGTCACGGCTGTTGCTATGACAGAGGCTGTAGAACGTAAAGTACAAGATAAAATTAAGGCTGTGACAGGTAATACTGCCACAATCACCAATACAATAGACGAATCTATTATCGGAGGATTTATCCTTCGAGTAAACGACTTGCAGTTTGATGCAAGTGTTCAAGGTAATTTGAATACCTTAAAACGTAAAATATTAAATTAAAGCAACGGTCTAAAAGACCAATTAACGCAATTATAAGTTATGGCTGAAGTAAATCCTGCTGAAGTTTCAGCAATTTTAAAAAAGCAAATTTCAGGCTTTGAATCTGGAGCATCGCTAGAAGAAGTTGGAACAGTTTTAAAAGTTGGTGATGGTATCGCCAACGTTTATGGTTTAACCAACGCCGAATATGGCGAACTTGTTCAATTTGATAGTGGTTTAGAGGGAATGGTTCTTAACCTAGAAGCCGACAGTGTTGGTGTGGTTATTTTAGGATCATCTACTGGAATTAACGAAGGTGACACCGTTAAACGTACAAAGCAAATCGCCTCGATTAATGTAGGTGAAGGTGTTGTTGGACGAGTGGTTAATACATTAGGTCAACCTATCGATGGTAAAGGAGCGATCGAAGGTGAAACTGTAAAAATGCCACTTGAGCGTAAAGCACCAGGTGTTATTTATCGTGAACCTGTTTCTGAGCCAATGCAAACAGGTGTAAAAGCAATTGATGCCATGGTTCCTGTAGGACGTGGTCAACGTGAACTTGTGATTGGAGATAGACAAACCGGAAAAACAACAGTTTGTATAGATACCATTCTT
>CBFHKB010000030.1:0-18970 GCA_965656295.1 Psychroflexus sp. | reverse complement strand
ATCCCAAAGAACTTCAAAAAGCCAATACCTTAACAGCCGATTATCTGTCAGGGAAAAAAGAGATTGAAATTCCTGAAAAACGCCGAAAAGGAAACAACAAACACTTACATTTAGTAGGCGCTAAAGGGAATAACCTCAAAGACATTTCTATAAAAATCCCATTAGGAACGCTAACCGTTGTGACTGGTGTTTCAGGCAGTGGTAAATCTACACTAATTAACGAAACCTTATACCCTATTCTTAATAACCATATTTTTAATGGTGTCAAAGAACCTTTACCTTACAAGAGTATTCGAGGCTTAAAACATATCGATAAGGTAATTGATATTAACCAACAACCTATTGGCCGAACACCAAGATCTAATCCTGCCACTTACACTGGTGTGTTTAGTGAAATTAGATCCTTATTTACCAAAACACCCGAAGCACAAATTCGTGGGTATAAACCTGGACGCTTTAGTTTTAATGTAAAAGGAGGGCGCTGTGAAACTTGTGGTGGTGCTGGTGTAAAAGTGATTGAAATGAATTTTTTACCTGATGTGTATGTCGAATGTGACAACTGCATGGGGAAACGCTTTAATCGGGAAACGCTTGAAATTAGATATAAAGGTAAATCTATTAGTGACGTTTTAAACATGACTATAGATGAGGCTACCGATTTTTTTGAAGCTATTCCAAAAATATACCGCAAGTTAAAAACAATAAAAGATGTAGGCTTAGGTTATATTACTTTAGGACAACAAAGTACAACCTTATCTGGAGGCGAAGCGCAACGAATTAAATTAGCCTCTGAACTGTCTAAACGCAGTACAGGAAATACATTTTATATTTTAGATGAACCTACCACTGGTCTTCATTTTGAAGATATTAGAATTTTAATGAATGTCCTACAAAAACTAGTAGATATTGGCAATACGGTCTTAGTGATTGAACATAATTTAGACGTGATTAAACTCGCCGATTATATTTTTGACATCGGTTATGAAGGTGGGAAAAACGGTGGGCAATTAGTTGCCAAGGGTACACCTGAAAAAATAATTAAAGACAAGAAAAGCTATACTGCGCAATTCTTGAAAAAAGAACTAATTTAGATTCGCTTTTAAATCAACAAACAATGGTTAACAAACATTATAAAAACTGGAACGAGATTAAAACCAACGATAGTTGGGCACTATTTAAAATCATGAGTGAGTTTGTATATGGTTACGAACGCATGAGCGAAATTGGTCCTAGTGTATCGGTTTTTGGCTCAGCCCGAATGAAACCAGGTGATAAATATTACGAACTCGCCACTAAAGTATCCCGCAAAATAGTTGAAAAAGGATTCGGCGTGATTACAGGCGGCGGCCCCGGCATTATGGAAGCTGGTAATAAAGGTGCTTTTGAAGGTGGCGGAACCTCGGTGGGATTAAATATTGAATTACCCTTTGAACAACACGACAATCCTTATATCGATCGCGATAAAAACTTAGAGTTTGATTATTTTTTTGTGCGCAAAGTCATGTTTGTAAAATACTCACAAGGTTTTGTCGTAATGCCAGGCGGTTTTGGCACCTTAGATGAACTCTTTGAAGCCATCACCTTAATACAAACTAAAAAAATAGACGAGTTTCCTATTATTCTTGTTGGTAAGGAATTTTGGAGTGGACTTATAGATTGGATAAAAACAACACTTTGTGAGTCCTTTAAAACTATTAGTCCTACAGACCTTAATTTAATTCATATCGTTGATCATGAAGACGAGGTAGTCGATATCTTAGATCAATTCTACAGTAAATTTAATTTAAGTCCAAATTTTTAACGGCGAATGACAAGACATATTCAGCTAACCCTAAGCATTATTTTTTGTTTTTTGGTTCAACAGGGACAAAGTCAGGAAACCATAAAAACAATGTTTTATAATTTATTAAATTTTTCGGAAGCGCCACCGAGTGATCGTCCAGCAATCCTCAATGATATTTTAGCCACCTATGAACCTGATATTTTTATGGTAGCTGAACTACAAACCAGTTCAGATCGGGACTTAATCTTAAACAATTCATTTAACTACACCACGCAAAATATGGCTGGTGCTGCATTTGTAGGTAATACCTCTGGGTTTGATGGGATTAATCAACTTGTGTTTTATGATGATGATAAAATGGATTTAATAAGCAGTGAACAAATTCAAACCAATGTCCGAGATATTAACCATTATAAATTTGAATTAAATACGGCTAATCAAGAGATTGTAGATGTATTTGTGGCTCATTTTAAAGCTGCTCAGGGCGACAGTAATGTCCAAGAACGTTTGGCTGAAGCAAATGCATTTGTGAATTATGCAGCGGCTAATTTAGATGCTAACTCCAATGTGATTTTTGGAGGCGATTTTAACTTTTACACCGGCCAAGAACCTGGTTTTCAAACCATACTATTTGGAACTCAAACAATTAACTTCTTAGATCCTATTAATAGAATTGGAGAATGGAATTCTAACTCTAACTTTCAAGATGTCCATACGCAAAGCACAAGACAGAGTAACAATAATTTTGGCGATTTTGGAGCCGGTGGCGGTTTAGATGATCGGTTTGATTTTATTTTTATTTCAGAAAATTTAACCCTTCCAAGTAATCCCATTAGATATGTAGAAGATTCTTATAAAGCATACGGAAATAATAATAACTGCTATAATGACGACATTAATTTCAGTAACTGCACAGGTAACTTTAGCCAAGAACTTAGAGATTTATTATACAACATGAGCGATCACTTGCCTGTTGTGATGTCTATAGAAATAGATTCAGATTTTTTAAACGCTAAACCATTCGAGGTTACAAAACAAATTCAATTTTTAAATGGAAATGTAAATCAAGAGAGTTTAGACCTACTTTTTGAGTCCCAACTTGTTGGTAAGACATTAGTTTTTTACAATCAACTTGGACAATTAGTGCTTAAAACTTCTATAAATCAAACAACGCAAAACGTTCCAATTTCAAATTTAAGCTCAGGTGTTTACTTTTTAAAAATTGAAGGATTAAATGGTACACTTAAGTTTTTTAAAACCAACTAAATTGAAAGCTACTATTTGGCTAATTTTAAGTCTAGTTGTTCATGCTGCAATAGCACAACAGCATAGCATTAAGGCAAAAATAACATCTGATGATAAGTTTAAAGAATTAAGCATATTGGAGGAACTTACGTATCAAAATTATACTGGCCAAGCCTTAGATACGCTTTTTTTTTATGACTGGAATAATGCTTTTTCTTCTAAAAATAGTCCATTAGCTCAACGATTTGCAGAAGAATATGTTCGAAAGTTCCACTTCGCTAGTGAAAGAGACCGCGGTTTTACAACCATTAATTCGGTTAAACACCAATTACAATTCTTAGAGTTTAAGCGCTTAGATGGGCAACCGGACATTGGTTTTATAGTTTTAGATCAAGCCTTACCTCCAAATGCTTCTATAAACTTAAGTTTTGATTATACTTTAGTTATTCCAGATCAACGGTTTACAAAAATTGGTTGGTCACCTACTACAATTTCGTTAAAAAACTATTTAATAGAGCCTGCTTTATTTACTTCAAATCAATGGATTACCTATAGCCACAAAGGTATTAATGATTTTCCTACACAACCTATTAACTATGAGCTAGAAATTGATGTACCCAAGCATCTTATTTTAAATTCAAGCTTTAAAACTTCAACAGTTACTATTAAGCCCGAACGAAATAGGTTTTACTTAGCCGAACAGCAAAAGCTAAATAACACCCTTATATTAACTCCTAAAAATGAATTCAGAAGCATTAAAACCGATGTTGTTGAAGTGGTTTCGAATATTACTGAAGATAAGTTGCGGCCTGAAATTAAGGCTATTATTACCGATAGAATTTCATTTTTCTTAAAAGAGCGTATCGGGCAAATTCAACAAGATAAAATCTTTGTGACCGAAAGTAATTATCGGTTATCGCCTGTTTATGGATTAAATCAACTTCCAGAATTTATACGCCCATTTCCTGATGGGTTTCAATACGATATTAAATTATTAAAAACACTAACCAGACAGTATTTAAAAAGCTTTAAGTCTATTAACATACGGCAAGATAATTGGCTTTTAGATGCCGTAACGGTGAAGTTAATGATTGATTATATAGACACTTACTATCCTAACATGAAATTATTAGGAAGTTTTAGCGAATTTTTCGGCGTTAAATGGTTTCATGCTTCAGACTTATTGTTTAACCACAAGTACCAGTTTATTCACGAAACTATGGTTAGGCAAAATTTAGGACAACCAGTTAATTTACCTAAAGACCAACAACTTAAGTTTAATCAACAATTATCTAACCCTTATAAAAGTGGAATTGGCCTGAAGTATTTAGAAGATTATATAGGGCAAAATGCAATAAACTTAGCCATTCAAGATTTGTTTAGCGATGCTTCACTACCATTCACAGCTGAAGGGTTTAGCCAAGCCATTAAGCGTCAAACCTCTAAAAATACCAACTGGTTTTTTAAGCATTATATCGGAAGTTTTAAGGATATTGATTTTAAAATCGGTAAGATTAAACAGAAACAAAATCTCACAAAAGTTGAAATCTTAAACCTAACGCAAAACCCTATTCCAGTAAAGCTAGGCTTGTACCAAGACGATCGCTTAACTAAGACCTATTGGGTCGAGCCTTTTGAAGGACCGAGTTATACACTAGAACTTAAAGAAAGCAATACGACAAGCTTTAAAGTTAATTACGATTATTCACTCCCAGAATTTAACCAACGTAATAATACTAAACGGCTAGGAAAACTTCTTAACAAGCCAATCCAGTTTCGGGTTCTAGAAGATATTGAGGACCCCGATTACAACCAAATGTTTATCATACCAGAATTTACCTATAATTTATACGATGGTATTGCCATAGGAACCAAATTTTACAATACGTCTCTTCTCCCTAAAAATTTTAGCTACAAAATAAGCCCTAAATACGGTTTTGGAAGTAATGCGCTAGTGGGTTCGGCTAGTTTTGATCATCGCATCAACTTTAAACAAAAACCCATTTTTCAAATTGTATATGGGTTAAATGGATCGCGATTTTCATACAACACCGATTTATTTTACAACCGGTATTCTGGTTTTTTACAGTTTAGATACAGGCCAAAAAACTTAAGGGATAATAGGCGGCATTTTTTGAGTTTGAGGACTGTAAATGTCGATCAAGACCAAAGTCCTACTATTGAAACTGATGAACCAAACTACAACGTCTTTAACATAAATTACAGCTATCAAAACAAAAATTTAGATCACTTTTTTACGTCTCGAGTAGATTACGAGATTTCACAAAAATTCAGTAAAATTTCAGCTTCATTACGTTATCGAAAATTATTTAATAACAATCGACAAATTAACTTACGTTTTTTTGCAGGTTCATTTTTATTTAATGACAATAATGATTCTGACTATTTTAGCTTTGGAATAGACCGTCCCACCGATTATTTGTTTGATTACAACTATTATGGTCGTAGCGAAGATAGTGGTGTGTTTAGTCAACAATTTATCATGGCCGATGCTGGCTTTAAATCGGTATTTGAAGACCGATTTGCCGACAGTTGGGTATTAAGTACTAATGTAAGTACGACCATATGGAATTGGATTTTTGCTTATGCCGATTTTGGCTATTTTAAAGATCGCAAACAATCCGCTAAATTTATCTACGATTCAGGGATACGATTAAACTTAGTCGAAGATTATTTTGAAATTTATTTACCAGTATATTCTAAAAACGGCTGGGAGATTACTGAAGATGCTTACGACCAAAATATTAGATTTATTGTAACCCTCGATTTTAAAACTCTGTTTGGCCTCTTTAAACGCCGATGGTATTAAATATTAAATATTTACACAATTATCATATTTTAATCCATTTTATTGAATTTTATTTATCTAATTAAAAATATATTAATAATCATTTATTTAAACCCGATGTTTGCTCTGTTTTTTTCTTGATATTCTAATGGGTTTTCTGTATATTCGCAATAATCCAAATTAATAGTAATGCAAGATCAAGTTAAAAATAAAGATATCTCGTTTGACGAATTTAAAACCGAAGTTATTAGCGATTATAAAATTGCTGTAACTAGTAGGGAGTGTAGCTTATTAGGAAGACGTGAAGTTTTAACTGGTAAAGCTAAGTTTGGCATATTTGGCGATGGCAAAGAAGTTCCTCAGTTAGCTTGGGCAAAATCGTTTAAAAACGGTGATTTTAGATCTGGTTACTACCGTGATCAAACCTTTATGATGGCAATTGGTGCATTAAGTATTGAGCAGTTTTTTGCAGGGCTTTATGCTAATACCGATATAGAGCACGAGCCAATGTCTGGCGGTCGCCAAATGGGTGGTCATTTTATGACGCATTCACTTCAAGAAGACGGCTCTTGGAAAAACTTGACTCAACAAAAAAATTCAAGCGCAGATATTTCCCCAACAGCAGGGCAAATGCCGCGTTTACTAGGTTTAGCACAAGCCTCAAAAATATATAGACACGAAAAAAACATAAATAGTGAGCTTTTCTCAGTAGACGGCAATGAGATTGCATGGGGAACTATTGGTAATGCAAGTACGAGCGAAGGTCTTTTTTGGGAAACATTTAATGCGGCAGGTGTCCTACAAGTCCCCATGGTTATTAATGTTTGGGATGATGATTACGGTATTTCTGTCCATGCTAAACATCAAACCACCAAAGAAAATATCTCTAAAATATTAAACGGCTTTCAACGCAATGATGCAGATCAAGGGTATGAAATTATTGTGGTTAAGGGTTGGGATTATACAGCTTTAATTGAAGCTTATCAAAAAGCTGAAAAGGTGGCCCGTGAAGAACATGTTCCGGTTTTAATTCATGTCGTAGAATTAACACAACCGCAAGGACATTCTACTTCAGGTTCTCATGAGCGCTACAAAAGTAAAGAGCGATTAGAATGGGAAAAAGAATTTGATTGTAACGTTCAATTACGCCAATGGATGCTTGATAATGGTATTGCTACTGAAGATGAACTAACTAGCATTGAAAAAGCCATAAAAAAAGAAGTGCGTGATGGCAAAAAAGCAGCTTGGAAAGCGTTTGGTCAACAAGCGAAAACTTACAACAAAGAATTAATTTCAATCTTAAATGATTTAGCAGCCTCTAGTGAAAATAAAGATTTAATTCAAAAACTTTCAGAGGAGCTAGCTGATAATTCTGAGCCTTTAAAAAGTATTGTTTATGCTACAGGAAGAAAGGCTTTACGTTATGTAAGAACCGAAAAAACGGAAGCTAAAACAAACTTGATTAATTGGTTACAAAATTTCAGCCAACACGTACAACCAGATTACAGTAGTCATCTTTGGAGCCCTTACGAAGGAAGCGCTCAACACATAGCAGAAGTTTCACCTGAATATACTGAGGATACCGAAAGCGTTGATGCAAGAATAATAATGCGGGACAACTTTGAGGCTATTTTTAGTAAAAAACCTGAGGTTCTTGTTTTTGGTGAAGACTCTGGGGAAATTGGAGACGTAAATCAGGGACTCGAAGGCCTACAAGAAAAGTTTGGTAAATTACGCGTTTCAGATACTGGAATACGAGAAGCCACTATATTAGGACAAGGTATCGGTATGGCATTAAGAGGACTTAGACCTATTGCTGAGATACAATATTTAGATTACCTTTTGTATGCTTTACAAATTATGAGCGACGATTTAGCCACAACATTATATCGATCTAAAGGCAAGCAAAAAGCACCGTTAATAGTTCGTACGCGTGGCCACCGCCTTGAAGGCATTTGGCATTCAGGCTCTCCTATGGGTGGTATTTTAAACTTATTGCGTGGTATTAATATCTTAGTTCCTCGAAATATGACTAAAGCCGCAGGTTTTTATAACACGATGCTTGAAAGTGATGAACCAGCATTAATTGTTGAATGCTTAAATGGTTACCGACTCAAAGAAAAGCTTCCTGCTAACTTAGGTGAATTTAAAACACCTGTAGGTCAAGTCGAAGTGATTAAAGAAGGAACCGATTTAACTGTTGTGTCTTATGGTTCTACGCTTCGCATTATTGAAAAAGCAGCACAAGAACTTGAAGAACTTGGAATTTCAGTTGAAATTATTGATGTCCAATCTTTAGTTCCGTTTGATTTAAATCATGATTTAGTGAAGCACATCGCTAACACTAATCGTTTATTAGTGGTTGATGAAGATGTTCCAGGAGGGGCTTCAGCATACATCTTACAGCAAATTATAGATCAACAAAACGCTTATCAATACTTAGATAGTAA
The DNA here is from genome assembly GCA_965656295.1 of Psychroflexus sp. Lineage (GTDB taxonomy): Bacteria > Bacteroidota > Bacteroidia > Flavobacteriales > Flavobacteriaceae > Psychroflexus. Next base: position 10,683 of record CBFHKB010000030.1, on the reverse strand, counting down.
ACCGCAAACACTTACTGCTAAAGCACATAGACCAGCCTACGGGACTGATGGTGATTATTTCTCTAAACCTTCAGCCGAAGATGTTTTCGAAAAAGTTTATAGCATTATGCATGAATTTAAGCCAGATCAATTTCCAAAGTTGTACTAACTAAATTCATTAAAAACTTATTATTAAAAAGCTACTTCTCTATAAAAAGTAGCTTTTTTTACATCCAGTGTGTAGCGTTAGATTCTATTTTAAATAGTATAAAATTAGCTAAGGCTTTCGCTTCTTCAAGTTTTAAATACTTAATTTTTAACGGCCCTGAAGCTGTGTAAATCATTAAGCTGCAGTGGTTTACTCGTTGTTGGTAGTAGGTTTGCCTTACGGCAACCGATTGTATTTTAAAGATTTCAATATACGCTGTTGAAGTGTTAACAGTCCCACTCCCTACTTTCACCAATTGATCTGAAATACCAATATAGCTTTTTGTTGTACCTAAATAAATTAAACCTAGAAGTGCAATTAAAACAACAATAAGTGCTGGAATAATCAAGTAATTATAATTGTCAATTACCAGATGCTGTAGTAGAATAATACCAGAAAATAGGCCTGTCAGTCTAAGACTAATGACTCTAAACCGAAGTGTTTGAGTTCTGTAATAGTCAAATCTAATAGCTTCTAGTTTGGTGATATTGAACAGCGCCTTAAACAAAATTTCAATATGATCTTTTGAGACTCCTACAATACCTATTTTTTGTTTGTTGCTTAATTCGTTTGAACTCGCTTGGCTTATAAATACATTACTAAACTTAAATAGATTTCTAAGCGGATTGGTATCTATCTCTACAATTTGAGTTTTTTGAGCTTTAATTAGTTTATTTACACGCTGCAGAAGCCCATACTGTACACTGTAATTAGTGTTTACTCGGTATAGCTTTAAATCAAAATACTGTACTATTGTTAATAAAACCGTCGTCATAAAGCCAATAATAATCACGGCAAATGTTACGCCTATCATCACGGTCATTAAACTTGGCAAAACTGAGGTGAGTTTAGTCTCAATATCTTCATAGGTCTCATCGGAAATAAAATCACCAAACGAACTATATAAAAATGAAAGAATAGCGAGAATAAAGCCAATACCTTTAAAAAAATTAGAACTAATACCCACTTTAATTAGGTCTACAAACCGTAGCTGAAATAATAAATGAGCATTCCGATGATGATCTTTGGTTGATTGTTTTTGGGTGTTTAATTTTGCAGTAGTAGTACTGTCAGATATATTTTCATCTAATACGGTATCTTGTTTCTGGGCGGTGAGTAAAGCTCTTAAAGCTTCAGCATCATCTTTATCTAAGGCTTTAATGGTGACTTCAGGCTTTTCATTTCCAGCTGTTTCAATATCCAATCCTACTACATTCAAGGCTTGTTGTATTAAATTCTGCTGTAAATTAATATTTTGAATACGTTCAAACGGAATTTCAATATTCCGGCGGTTAAAAATACCTTGATCTAAGAAAAATGCCGAATGCCCTACACGAAATTTATAGCGCTTATAAGTCCAATAAGAGAACAAAAATTGAATTAAAATTAGCAGCCCAACTATTAAAAGTACATAAACCATATACTCTCGAACCCGAGAACTGAATATGGGAATTGCTATAAGTGCCAAATTTTGACGAACACGCTTAATTAAGTCGGCAATAAAAATTACAAATACACCTCTGAACGACTGAAGTTGAGGATCTTGAAATTTAGACTTCAGATTCTCCATGTTCTAAGTCTAAATTTTGCTGCATCACGTAGGCTTTGATTTTACTTGCTGTATCATGGTCTAGGCCATAAATAGATAAGTCACTTGAAGAAGCACCAGCTGTATATAATTTTAGTGCAAATAGTTTAAATTGACGAAGTAATATTCCTTGTTTTAATTCTACATGTTGTATACGACTATACGGTAAAATGGTTTCCTTATAAACAATCAAACCTTTAGTGAAATAAATGTCATGTGTTCTAAGACCAAAATTACGCTTTTTAAATCCTATTTCATTTTCAATTATCCATAGTCCAAATACCAGTCCTATTAGAGATAAGCTAATTATCCAAATAAATAGTGGTAAATACACTTCAAAAATAAGGAGTGCTAAAACACCTAAAACAAAGGGTAATAAAGCCAATCCAAATTGTATTCTCAAAATGTATTTGTACTTTACATTAATGGGCGTTGTTTTCGTATAAGAATATTGGGGTAAGTCTTCTAACGTGAGGTCTGTATTACTAAAAGGGCTTGATGACATGTTTATTCAATAATATCTATGCGTTTTGCATTTTTATATTTAGCTGTAAAAGCTTCTTTAAACCCTAGTTCGATTAGTGCTTCTTGAAGTTGTTGAGCTTCTTCTAAGGTTTTAAAAACACCAATTGAATACGAGTTAAGATAATAGTTTTCATCACCTCTAATCAATAAAAAATCTTTAGATACTAAAGGCGTTTTAAATCGTTCGAAAGCTCCTATTTGGACCGCATAATATTCAGATGGCTCTTCTAATTCAACTGAACTATTTCGCTCGCTTAAGTCTTGCTCTAAAGAAGTATTAGCGACTTCTAAACGATTTACTTCTTGCTTTAAGCTGTCTACCGTAAGTACAAGTTGATTATCTTCTGAATTTTCAGCTTTTGGCGTTATACTTAATAAACTTGGGTTTGAATAACTTAGACCTATAAATACAATTAATAATACGAGCGCGATAATAAATAAAACTAAAAATGTTTTCTTTTGCTGTGCATGCTCAGCTTTGCTCTCTTTTAACTCAGCGATCGTTTCATTTTGTTTATCAAGTGAATCGTCTTTAGAAGCTATTTGTTGGTGTAATGAATCTAATTCTTCATCAGTAAGTATAGGCATCGGTCTGGTTTTATGTTAGTTGTAAATATACGTAAATTATGGAATCCATTTCTTTTCGAAATTTGGCGCTCGTTTTTCAATAAATGCGTTACGACCTTCTTCAGCTTCTTTGGTCATATACGCTAAACGCGTGGCTTCACCAGCAAAGACTTGCTGTCCAACCATGCCATCATCTGTTAAGTTCATGGCAAACTTTAGCATTTTAATTGAAATTGGTGATTTAGCTAAAATTTCTTTCGCCCACTCTACCGCTGTATCTTCTAATTGGTCATGTGGTACAACAGCATTTACCATGCCCATATCGTAGGCCTCTTGAGCAGAATAATTTCGACCTAAAAAGAAAATTTCTCGAGCCTTTTTTTGACCTACCATTTTAGCTAGGTATGCTGAGCCATAACCCCCATCAAAGCTAGTCACATCAGCATCGGTTTGCTTAAAAATAGCATGTTCTTGACTTGCTAAAGTCATATCACAAACCACATGTAAACTATGGCCACCCCCAACAGCCCAACCTGGAACTACACAAATGACAGCTTTTGGCATAAACCGAATTAAACGTTGCACTTCTAAAATATTTAAACGATGGTAACCATCTTCACCTACGTAACCCTCTTTACCTCTAGCTTTTTGGTCACCACCACTACAAAAGGACCAAATACCATCTTTTGAAGATGGTCCTTCAGCAGATAACAAAACAACGCCAATAGAAGTATCTTCTTGCGCATCATGAAACGCATCTAATAATTCACTAGTTGTTTTTGGTCTAAATGCATTTCTAACTTCTGGTCTGTTGAAGGCTATACGTGCAATACCATCACATTTTTTATATGTAATGTCTGAATATTTTTTAACTGTTGTCCAATTCATTAATCACTTTTTTTGTCAATAATTTACCTTTATAAGAGTGGTATTCTAAATCTTTTCTGTTAAATTCTGTTGTTTCTTCGTCAAATACTCGGCATTGATCAATAGGAGAAACGTATAAATGCAAACTCATAGATCGTTTTTCAGCTATATTATGTAGCGAGTGAAAACCTAAATCGTCATTCATATAGGATAAACGTTCTTCTGTCATACTCACATCAGCCGTTTTCTGTAATTGATGACCATTATCTTGAAATCGTTGTTCTCTTAATTTTCCTTCAGCAAGGTAAACCCAGCATTCTTCACCATTATGGCAATGGATGGGAGTATCTTGACCTTTTTCCCAACATAATAAGATTAACTCATAATCTTCAGTCCGCTCTATACAATTACGCGTATAGCATTGGTCCGAAAAAAAAGCATAAGGGGCTAAATCTTCTACAGGAATTTTCATATGTTTCGCTATTTGAACATAATCTTCTTCTTGACATTTTGGAAGTTCCGTGAGAAGGTCAGAAAGTGAAGAAATTGATTTAAAAGACATTTTTTTTTAGTATTTTTTGACAATTTAAATAAAAATTGCTTCGAATTTTATATATTTTCGTAAATATAAATTTCACAGAAGGCTTATGCAAGAAGACTTAAAACTATTTCAAAAAATTTCAACAAAACTTTTAGAGCAAGAACAAGCTAATGGCGTTGTTGAACCTATAGAACCTAGTGATTTATTCGAAAGACTTAATATCGAATTAAACGAAAAGCCTTTAAGTGCTAATGAATTTGAAGAGTTACTAACAAAAGTAGTTTTAAGTACACCTCGAACGTCTACCAAACTTTTTTTTAATCAACTATTTGGAGGGAGAAATCCTAAAGGAACCTTAGGTGAATTGTTAGCTGTCATGTTAAACAATAGCATGTACACCTATAAAGTGGGCGGGCCACAAGTTGGTATTGAAAAAAATATTATCGCTAAAGTTTGTGAACTAATTGGTTATGGTGAAAACGCTGATGGTACGTTTCCTCCAGGCGGCTCTATGAGTAATTTTATGGGCATGCTTATGGCGCGTGACCGTCAAAATAGAAAGATTAAAAATGAAGGTGTAAACCAGAAATTAATAATCTACACTTCTGAAGCTTCCCACTATTCGATTACTAAAAATGCAAGTTTTGGAGGCATTGGTGTTAATCAAATTAGACGCATTAAGACAGATGTTACTGGCAAAATGGATGTTCAAGCCTTAGATGCCCAAATCAAAGAAGATCTTAAAGATGGGTTTCAACCATTCTTTGTAAACGCCACCGCCGGCACTACAGTCCTTGGTGCATTTGATGATATCCGTGCCATACACTCAGTCACTAAAGCACATAATATCTGGCTGCATGTAGATGGCGCTTACTGTGGTTCGGTTATTTTTAGTGATACGTATAAACATTTAGTAGATGGTGTGGAGTTATCCGATTCGTTTAGTTTTAACGCCCATAAAATGTTAGGCGTTCCCCTTTCATGTTCAATTATTGTAACGCAAGACAAGCGAGATCTTAGACACTCATTTTCTTGTGATGCTTCATACCTTTACCAAACCGATAGTGATGACTATAACTTAGGTAAAACCTCTTTACAATGCGGTCGGCGTAATGACGCTCTAAAATTTTGGACACTCTGGAAAGCCATCGGAAGCAATGGATTAGAACAATTGGTTGATCAACAATTTAAATTAGCAAACACGGCTATAGATTACATCAAAAACAACCCATATTACCAATTATATAGTTTTAAAAATTCCGTTTCGGTTTGTTTCAACTATAAAAACATAGACCCAAAAGATCTTTGTAATTCTCTTTATAAAGATGGAGAATTAATGATTGGTTATGGAAGTTTTAATGGTGATACATTTGTAAGACTAGTAACTATTAACAGCGGGAATTCTGAAGACGATATTATAAACTTTTTCAAAGTCATCGAATCCTACGAAAATAAAAACAACTTAGAGGAAATCACAGCTTAATACGCTCTAGCATTTTTTCTACTATAGCAAAAGTAGCCGGACAAATTGAAGTGTTTTTTAAGGTCAAATGGTTAATTTGATAAAACTTTTTACGGTCAGTATGTGGATATTCTGCACAAGCTTTAGGTCGCACATCATAAATCATACAATAATTGTCATGACCCAAAAACGGGCATGGTAAGCTTTGCATCACATAATCTTGGTCCTCATCTATTCTTAAATACTGATCAATAAATTCAGCGGGCTTTAGTTTAAGATATTTAGAAATCCGCTCAATATCCTTATTAGTTAATAGCGGTCCTGTTGTTTTACAGCAGTTAGCACAATTTAAACAGTCAATTTCATCAAAAGTTTCGTCGTGCAATTTTTGCATCTGCCGATCTAAATCTTTTGGCTTTTTTTGTTTTAATTTTTTTAAAAACTTTTGATGTGCTGTAAAGCGGTCTTTCGCTAAATTTGGCAAACGTTTTATTTCATTTTCCATAGTACAAAAATAAACTATTTTGAAGCAACGCACTTTACATCCTGATGTTTTTGGACATGCCGTGTCCCACTATTTTTATGAAGAAGATATGGCCCCTATCGAAGTTTATGTAAATGATTTCGATACTGATTATATTCCCGTGGACTATCTATTTAGAGGCTTAGATGAAATGCCTCAACTGGAACAAGAAGCCTTAAAACATGTTGAAGGAAAAACAATAGACATAGGCTGCTGTGCTGGAAGTCACAGCCTTGTTTTAGAGCAAAAACAAGTTGAAGTGACCGCGATTGACAGTTCAGAAAAATGCATTGACGTTTGTAAACAACGAGGGTTAAAGCATGCGATACAAATCGATTTATATTCTGAAACCTTTAAAAGCATTGGCCAATTTGATACTATTTTGTGCCTGATGAATGGTATTGGTTTAGCAGGTCACTTAAAACAACTCCCACTATTTTTTAAGCAGCTAAAAGCTGTTTTAAAACCAACAGGAAAAATTTTAATAGATTCAACTGATCTCAATTATCTTTTTGAACCTGAAAATTCACAGCATTATTACGGAGAACTTGTGTACCGTATTTCATACAAAAACTTTACTTCTGAAGCTTTCAAATGGCTGTATATTGATCAAGACCTATTAAAGCTCAAAGCTGAAGAGCATGGGCTAACCACAAAAATTTTGTTTGAGGAAAACGATAGTTTTTTAGCTGAACTTAGCTTTACTTAAGGTTGAGCAGTAAACACTTCTTCTCCACCAATAATAGTTCTAAGCACCTTAATTGAAGGAACATCATGAATAGGAACTTGCATTAAATCTTGATCGATCACAATAAAATCGGCTAATTTACCAGGTTCTAAACTTCCTTTCTCTTGGTCTTCAAAATTAGCATAAGCAGCCCAGATTGTCATTCCTTTTAAAGCCTGCTTTCGTGTTAATGCATTTTCAGGATTAAAGCCATTTTTGGGATAAGCCTCTAAATCCTGACGAGCAACTGCAGCGTAAAATGTTAAGAATGGACTAATCTTTTCAATAGGGAAATCTGTTCCTAAAGCGATTGTATTAGCTGATTCTAAAATAGATTGGTAAGCATAAGCATGCTTAATTCGCTCTTCGCCTAGACGCTCATCTGCCCAATACATATCACTTGTAGCATGAGTAGGTTGTACCGAGGCTAAAATGTTTTCACCATCAAATAAGTTATATTCATCAGGATCTAAAACTTGAGCATGCTCGACTCTCCAACGGCGATCAGATTCTGATTTTAATAAGCGATCATAGGTTTGCAAGACTACAAAATTAGCTGAATCACCAATGGCATGTGTGTTCATTTGAAAAGGTGAAGCTTTTAATTTTTGCGCTAAGGCTTCAAATTCTGATAAACCAATAACCATGCTTCCAAAGTGGTTTGCTTGGTCACTATAGGTTTCTTTTAAAGCGGCACCACGTGAACCTAAAGCTCCATCGGCATACACTTTAACACTTCGAACATTAAGGTGTTTTGTTTTTAAAATTCCTCGATCTAAAAAATAATCAATATCGTCTTGTTCATTTTGAATCATCGTGTAAAGCCTAGTCTTAAAATCTTTCGATTGCTGTAGGGAATCAATAAGTAAAATATGTTCTTTACTTAAGCCAGCATCTACTATAGTAGTCAAGCCATAGGATAAGGTCGTATCTTCAGCTTGTTGCAGCGCTTTTGTAATAGAACTAGCATCTATGCTTGGAAAAGTTTTACGAATTAAACTCATCGGGGCATCAATAAGTACACCGGTTAATTCTCCTCCCTCGTCTTTGATTAGTTCCCCACCAAATAAAGATGTAGTGGTGGTTAACCCTGCTAAATCTAGAGCACTTTGGTTAACAAGCATGGCATGGCCATCAATTCGAGTTAAAGCAATTGGTGTATCTGGAAATAGTAGATCCAAGGTGTCTTTTGTAGGAAAGGATTGCTCAGCCCAATCATTTTGATCCCATCCACGACCAATAATATATTCCGTATCGGGATTTTGATCTACAAAATCTGTAATCCGACTAACTACCGCTTTAAAAGATGGTGTTCCAAATAAATCAACACGATTAAGTTGTAACCCATAATTTAAAATATGTGCATGGCCATCAAATAAGCCAGGCAATACGGTTTGGCCATTTAAATCTACAGTAGTTTTAGCCTTGTAATGTTCTAGAAGCTCTTTATCTCCAACTTTAACAAGAGTATCTGCATTTACAATAAGCGTAGTAGCTTTAGAAAAACTTGAATCTACGGTGTAAATATTGGCATTCGTATAAATAGTATCAACAGTTTTGATTTTATCTTGACATGCACTAAAAAAGATTACAGAAATTAACGTAGCAACTAAATAACGCATATTGATTAGGCTTAAAATAAGTTAGTAATATAATCGGCAATTTCAGTTCTAATCGCTTTATTTCCACCGGCAGCTAGAGCAATTGAAATAAATAAACCGATCATAGCTGAAGCAAAGTCACGACCAATCATTACAACTGCCTTCTTTTTGTGTTTGTTTCCTTTCTTCTTCCGTGATAGGTTTACAGCAATCTCTCGACCACCAATAATTCCTAAAAATACCCAAGTGGTACTCATTGGAACAGTAGAAATAAATAACTTGTATATAAGTAAAATCACATAAGAAAAGTCGATTAAAGTAGCTGCTCTAATGTCAGAGATTCGTGTCTTTTCACTCACAACTCCTTGGATCTTGTCACCTCTGAGGTAAAACAGAAGTCCTAAACCAAAAAATATGGTAAGTGCAAACACAGAAAATTGAAGTAAACTTTGTTGGCGAGGTAAAAATACGGCAATATTAGCACCATCTTGCATAACCCAAGTAGCCCAAAGCGAACCACTTACTACCCATTGTACAATAATCCAATATTGGCTGTGCTTACGACTTTTAAAATACTTTCTAATCGCGTTAAAGGACAAATACCATATTAAAAATGAAATAACAAAGGCCATTCCATAACCCGTCCAACTTTTAAACACTACTGAAGTAATCCCTGAAGTATCTGCACTAAAAACACTTAACAACAAAAATGTAGTTGATACTGGCATCCTTAGTCGGGTCAAAATCAATAAAACTAAAGGCGCAATAACTTGAAAAAAGGTAAATTTATCGGGATGTGGATAATCGGTCGTTCCATCGGGGTTGGTTAACCGTTGATAGGTCACGTCACCATCAAAATAAATCCAACTAAATGTAACGGTGACTAAAAATATACCTCCAATAAACAACCAAAGCACCCACCATCTTCGGGCTTTATTACTTTCTATAAAAGTTCCTAGAGATTGAATACTATCGTTAGCTACTGCAGCATAAGCTGCAAAAAAGAAACCTATCCACATAGCTAAATTAGCGCTAGAAGTGGAAGTTGCCGCTAGTATAATACCAACAACTACTATTGCAAGAAAGTTCTTTTCTTCAGTTAAAAAATCGAGAATATTAAGGTAAGGTCTACTCCTATCGTAACGCTTAAACTTTTTAGCCATTTGTTATGCTTGCTTCTTTAGGTTAACAAATCTATTACACAATAAGTTTTCTAATGTTTCTTTTATGTTAAGAAACAAAGGTAACATTACCAATTAAACTTATAGCTTAAACCCCCTAAAACTTGAATTCCTTGTACATGGTAAGCTTTCCATCGTGGTTCGTTGGCACTCAATAAATTATTTCCATTTATAAACACCGAAAATTGTTTATTTAAAGCATATTCTACTGCAAAATTAAGATCAATAAACGCTTCTAATGTTTGTTGATTGGTGACTGAAACATTAGAAATAGGATTAACAACAGTACCATTAAAGGCTTCACGTTCGCCAACAAAAAATGCGGTTAAACCAAATCGCCATTGTTCACTTAAGTTGTAATGGCCAAAAACTTTAGCTTCTAGCTCTGGAAGATTCCAAGCTTCAGCTTCAAAATCGGTATCATAGCTGTTGTAATTAACCTCTAATCCAAGATCTATATCTTCATCTGGTGTATAATTAAGCGCTGCACTAAATTTAAAGCGTGTCATATCATCATAAGTAACACCAAAGCTATTAGATTGAGAGTAGACATTACTAGGTTGAGTTGAAGCTGTTGTATTAACATCAATATAATTATGTTTAAACAAGCTCATATTGTCAAAATTGGCATAAGCAGCTTGAACAACAGCTAAAAACTTGCCGAATTTTTGCTGCACACCAAAACTGGCATCGTACATTTTATTGGTGGGTGAAATACACACATCTGGCGATATGAAGGGATTTTGTCTAGAAAAATAACGAAAGTTATTCTGTGTTAAATCACCATCTATACGTGTAAAAATCGTAGTTAGATTGGTCAGGTTGTAATTGGCGTTAAGTTTAGGGTAGATAAAAAAGTTGGTTTCGCTTCGCTCTACATCGCCGTTAAGCAGAAGCTTTGCGCCTAACTCGAC